>JAIPBE010000020.1 GCA_021738725.1 Saprospiraceae bacterium
CGTTTTAGAATTAGAAGTAGCTCCGATGTGATATCGGAGCTACACGGGATAGATGGCTCAAAAGAGCACCTTCCTTGTAAGTGTTAAAGTTATGAGATAACCCTGAATATGCTAGGTTTTAAACACAGTACCTCAACTCATAACCTCATAACCTCCTCCACTCCGATGTATCTCAACTGTCACACTTACTTCAGTCTCCGTTCGCTAACCTCACCCCCAACCCCTCTCCTTTGGCAAGGAGAGGGGAGCTCAAAAGTCGAAATGATCAGTGAAACGAAAATATCTAAATCTGATAGAATGGGCATTGACTCTATAAAGTCACCAAGCATGTGGACCCCCTCTCCTTCCCGAGGAAGGAGAGGGGGCGGGGGGTGAGGTTACCCGGGGTGATCAGACCAGATATCCGTGTGCAATTGAGAGAGGAATGTAGACCATACAATTAGCGATTAATGAATACACGTGATTTTAGCCGAGTGCTACGCAAAACGATGACCAGAGAAGAGGCACTTCTTTGGCAACAGGTGCGGAACAGGCAATTGGACGGGTACAAATTCCGTCGGCAGCATCCCATCGAATATGTGGAAGAGAACGGCTGGCGAAGCTCATTCATAGCTGACTTCTATTGTGCTGAAAAACGATTGATCATTGAGTTGGATGGCGCAGTACATGATGGCAGGGAGGATTACGATGAAATGCGAACTCACATGCTGATTCAATTGGGGTATCGTGTTTGCCGAATAAAAAATTCAATGTGCTGGGATATGCCAAGGGTTCTTGAGCTGATCCGGGGAGAACTGAACATATAACCTCCCCCCCGACCCCTCTCCTTTGGCAAGGAGAGGGGAGCTCAAAAGTCGAAATGATCAGTGAAACGAAAATATCTAAATCTGATAGAATGGGCATTGACTCTATAAAGTCACCAAGCATGTGGCCCCCCTCTCCTTCCCGAGGAAGGAGAGGGGGCGGGGGGTGAGGTTACAGCCCCCTCATAACCTCCTCAACTCCTAATCTCCGATGTATCTCAACTGTCACACCTACTTCAGTCTCCGCTACGGCATCCTGTCGCCAGCGGCATTGGTGGAGGCTGCAGTGGAGCGGGGGGTGACGACACTGGCGCTGACGGACATCAACAATACCTCCTGCACCTACGAGTTTGTAAGGCGATGCAGGGAGGCGGGCATCCGGCCGGTGCTGGGGCTGGAGTTTCGGCGGGAGGGGCAACTGTTGTATATCGGCCTGGCCCGCACGGATATCGGGTTTGCCCAGCTCTGCCAGTTTTTGAGCAACTGCTCCATCGACGGGCTGCCCCTGCCGGATACGCCACCCGAGATGCCAGATACCCACATCATCTATCCCACGGCTGTGCGATCACCCGACAAGCTGCGGGCCAACGAATACATCGGCATCCGCCCCGAGTGGATCAATCACCTGTTTCGCTCCCCCTTGCGCCATTACCCCGACAAACTGGTGGCCTGGGCGCCGGTCACCTTCCTGGAGCGCGAGGGGCATCGCACCCACAAGCTGCTCCGCTGTATCGACCGCAACATCGTGATCGGTAAGCTCCGTCCCGAAGACCACGCTCCGGAAGGGGAGGTCTTCCACACCCCGGAGGAGCTGGTGCAGGCCTATGCCAAATACCCGCAGCTGCTGACCCGTGCTGCCGACCTGCTGGCCGGCTGCGAGACAGAGATGACCAGCACCTTCCGGCACAATCGCCAGACGTTTACGGGCAGTACCCGCGACGATCTTCAGCTCCTGCACAAGCTGACCCGCACCGGCCTGATCCGCCGCTACGGGAAAGGGCATGTGGCAGCCACTGATCGGGTCGAGCGCGAACTGAAGGTGATCGAGATGCAGCACTTCGCGCCTTACTTCTTGATTACCTGGGATATCATTCGCTATGCTTCAAGTACTGGTTCACACCATGTCGGGCGTGGTTCAGGGGCCAACTCGATCGTCGCTTACTGCCTGGGGATCACGGATGTAGACCCCCTCGAGCTCGACCTTTACTTCGAGCGATTTATCAACCCCTACCGGACCTCGCCTCCGGACTTTGACATCGATTTCTCCTGGGATGAACGGGATGATGTCACCGACTATATCTTCAAGCGGTACGGGCGGGGGTACACGGCTCTGCTGGCCACTTACAACACCTTCAAGGGCAAGTCCATCGTCCGGGAGTTGGGCAAGGTGTTCGGGCTGCCCAAGGCGGATATCGACGCCATCGTCCACGAGCCGCTGGCCCGGGAGAAACATCATCCGTATGCGAAGCACATCTTCCATTTTGGCCGGCGCCTGGAGGATGTCCCCAACTACCTGTCCATCCACTCCGGCGGCATCCTGATCACCGAGCAGCCCCTGTACGGACACACCGCTCTGCAGATGATGCCCAAGGGGTTTCCGGTCACCCATTTCGACATGTACCACGCCGAGGATCTGGGGTTTCACAAGTACGATGTGTTGAGCCAGCGGGGATTGGGGCATATCAAGGAGGCCGTCGATCTGGTGCGGGAGAATCAGGGCAAGGCCATCGATATCCATGACATCCCCCGGATCAAGAACGACGAGCAGGTGAAGACCCAGTTGCGTTCCGGGCGTTGCATCGGCTGTTTCTATATCGAGTCGCCGGCGATGCGGGGCTTGCTCACCAAGCTGGCCTGTGACAACTATGTCCATCTGGTGGCGGCCAGCTCCATCATTCGCCCGGGGGTAGCCAAGTCGGGGATGATGAGGGAGTATATCCAGCGCTTTCACCACCCCAACGACTTCGAGTATATCCATCCGGTGTTCCGCGAACATCTGGGGGAGACCTTCGGGGTGATGGTCTACCAGGAGGATGTGATGAAGATCGTGCATCACTTTGCGGGGCTGGACCTCGACGAGAGCGATGTATTGCGGCGGATCATGACGGGCAAGAAGAAGTCGTCCGACACCTTCGAGCGGCTGCAACGCAAGTATTACGAGAATTGCCAGGAGCGGGGGTATACCCGGGAGCTGGCGGAGGAGGTGTGGCGGCAGGTGGCCAGTTTCAGCGGCTATTCCTTCTGCAAGGCCCACTCGGCCAGCTATGCGGTGGAGTCCTTCCAGAGCCTCTATCTGAAGACCTACTATCCCCTGGAATTCATGGTGGGGGTGATCAACAACTTCGGGGGGTTCTACAGCACAGAGGTCTATGTGCATGAGGCGCGGATGCAGGGGGCGAGCATTCATCCGCCCTGTGTGAATCGGAGCCACTGGCTGACCCATATCTACGGGACGGAGGTCTATCTGGGGTTTGTGCACCTGCAGGGGATGGAGCGTCAGGCGGGGATGGCTCTGATCGAGGAACGAAAGGCCCATGGCCCGTATCGTAGTCTGGGCGACTTTAACAGTCGGGTGGAGGTGACACCCGAGCAGCTGGACATCCTTATCCGCATCGGGGCCTTCCGTTTTACGGGGATGAACAAGTACGAGCTGATGTGGGAGAAGGCGCGGGTGGGGTAGGTAATGGAATAGGAGGCTTTAATAGAGGAACCCGAACATCCAAAGGGGAATTTTTTGGCCCACTCCGTACTCGATATCATCTGCTGCGATAAATGCGTTTTTCAGTTTGGCTATCTGCCTGTACGTCTTGTGTTTTCCGCCGATCTCAAAGGTGTATTTGTCGTCAACGTTGAAGTCCCCTTTTTCAGCATAGGTCAGCGTGTGAGCATCGTTCAGTTGATTGATGAAAAACGTTTCGCGGGTGGAGCCGAGATTCACGTTTTGTGGCGCCAGGGCATAAAGGAGGTTGGCATTTTCAAGGTAAATTTTATCCGGTTTTTGCAGCCGGGTTATCCCCTTGCTTTGTTTGAATAGATTCAGGGTCAACTGCGCTTCACTCAAGTAGTGGAGGTAGGTCGCCAGGGTATTGCGCTCGATATGCATTCGTTCAGCCAGTTTGCTCACATTGGGTGTAAAGGGAACCAATTCCGCTATGATCTGTAACAATTGTTTCAGCTTCGGGATATTTGCAATGTCAGTGCCTCGCAACTGGGGAAGTTCTACATCCAGGATAAACCGGACGACCTCCTCTATACGCGAGTGGTAATGGACATGGTCTTCCAGAAAAAACGGATAATACCCGGCGCTCAGATAATCAGCAAAATATTGAAGGGGTCGAATTTTCCCGACTATTTCCCGGCTGATCTCTTCAGGGTTCTGCAGGATTTGGTCGAGGCTGTATGCTGTAAAATCGGTTCCAAGGGTCACGTTGAGAAACTCCCGAAATGAAAGTCCCTGGATGCGATAGGATAGTGCCCGCCTGCTCAGATCGGCTCGTGCATTCAGCATCTCCAGCATCGATGATCCGGTGAAGACGATCTGTAGCCCGGGGTGATCATCGTAGATGTTTTTGATGGTCTGCGACCAATGCGGGTACTTGTGCACCTCATCCAGATACAGATACCGCCCCCCCCGCTTCGCAAACCATTCCACCAACTCCCGCAGATCATTGGTTGTAAACCACATGTCATCCAGGTTCAGATACAGACGCTTTGATGGTGTAGATGTGTGTAGCTGTAAATGCTGTAGCAGCAGCGTCGTCTTGCCCACACCACGCGCTCCACGTATGCCGATCAACCGGTTGTTCCACGCGATCTTGTCCATCAGACTGCGTTGGAATGTTGTACTCACAGCAGCGATCTTTCGTTCAGATTTTTCCAGGATATAATCCATAACTGAGCTTTGCATAAAGCAAAAATATGCATTATTGCTCTATGTGTAAAGCAATAATTGATAATAAATGCTCAATGAACAAAGCAAAATGGCGTAATGTGGCAATTCGTCTGCTTCTTTCGAGTGTCAATCCCATTCCTTGCAAATCCGATTGTCTCATCTGCGGGTACAATTGGTACAGATCTGACGGCGAAACAGGAAACCGTTTCAGCGGTTTTCCATCACGGATGATCTGATCAGGGAACGATCCTCCAGGTGCTAGAATAAAGCATAGAATCCAGCCCATAGTCCGTACCTTTGCGCCATGAAATTTACCGAATTCGGCCTGGACGACAATCTGTTGGAAGCCATTGGCTATATGGGCTTTGAAGAAGCCACCCCCATCCAGGATCAGGCCATTCCCAAAGTACTTGCCGGTCACGACCTGATTGCCTGTGCCCAGACCGGGACGGGCAAAACAGCCGCTTTTCTGCTGCCGGTCTTGCACAAGCTCGCCCAGATCAAGGAAGAATATGTCAAATGTTTGATCCTCGTGCCGACCCGCGAACTGGCCATCCAGATCGACCAGCAGGTGCAGGGACTGGGCTATTTCTCCGGACTGAGCACCCTGCTCCTCTATGGCGGAAGTGATGGCTCCGACTGGGCCACGCAAAAGCGTGCCCTGCAAGGCGGCGCCGATATCGTAGTGGCTACTCCCGGTAAGCTGATCTCCCACCTGAACATGGGCTATGTCAAGTTTGACCGCCTGGAATTCCTGGTGCTGGATGAGGCCGACCGGATGCTGGACATCGGGTTTTATGATGATATCGTCAAGATCATCTCCCATATGCCCAAGCAGCGGCAATCCCTGCTCTTCAGTGCAACCATGCCTCCCAAGATCCGGGAGCTGGCCGGACTGATCCTCAACAATCCGGATGAGATCAGTATCTCCATCTCCAAGCCCGCCGAAGGGGTGCTGCAGGTGGCCTATCTCGCTTACGAAGAGCAGAAGATCCGTCTGGTGACCAACTTGTTGGCGGACAAACCCAATTACAAGAGTATCCTGGTCTTTACCTCCACGAAACGAAAGGTGAACGAGATCGCCCGAGCCCTCAATCGCAAGGGGATTCCCTGCGACGGGATCTCTTCCGATCTGGAGCAGAAGGAACGGGAAGAGGTGTTGTCGAATTTCAAATCCAAGAAGACCCGTATCCTGGTGGCGACCGATGTGTTGAGCCGTGGGATCGATATCAAGGATATCAATCTGGTCATCAACTTTGATGTGCCGGGTGATGCGGAGGACTACGTGCACCGCATCGGGCGGACGGCGCGTGCGGATACGACGGGGGTGGCGATCACCTTCATCACTCCGGATGATATGCGCAAGTTTGCCCGGATCGAGCAATTGATCGAGCGGGTGATCGTCAAGAGCCCCCTGCCTGATGAGCTCGGTGAGGCACCGGTGTGGAATCCGAATTCCTCCGGTGGCGGACGCGGGGGAGGTCGCAGTGGGGGAGGTCGTTCTGGAGGTGGCAGTCGCGGCGGTGGCCGTGGCGGAGGAAGTCGCAGTGGCGGTGGTCGCTCTGGTGGATCCGGCCGTTCTGGTGGTGGTCGTTCCGGCGGTGGAGGCGGTACTCCCCGTGGGGGAGGCGGTCGTAGCGGAAGCAACCGGTAAGTATTTATTGTTTAGAAAATATCTTGTGAGTATTTGAAATACCTTTTGCAATGCATTTGGTATTCATTTATTCTGAATATCGTCGCCGAACAGCTCGCCACAATACGGAGAGGACCGTTCCGAAGGAGCGCATTTTTCTGTGGATGAGCGAAGAAGAAAATTTAGCAGTTTCTGGAAATTGTCACAGCTTCTGGTTTGTTGTTGGCAACCACAGAAAACCAGCGCAGGTCTTCGGAGTTTTCTGCTTCCAATCAAAATAGCGATTAAGTGAAGGTTTTATCTTTAGGGAGCGAGCCTTTCGGCGACAAGCGCTTTTGGGCACTTTTGGCGCTACAAAAGTGCCTAGCTCCGCCGGTCCGCCAGCTGGCGGAAGGCGGGCCAAGCATGAAATTCTTATGTGAAGACATCATATAAGAACCCCAGGATTGGACTCCTGCATCTTATTCCCAATTTAGACTTTGTAGAAATATCCCGGAGCCAGCAAAAAATAGAACAAATTGTTTTATTTTTGTCTCATCGCACAGGGAAAGAGCGGTCGTATCATCGTGAACCCATGCGTGAAGGATTTGGCACATTGACCTTATTTGAGGACGAGCCGGCAGAGTATGTCATCCCGACGTTGCAGGAGGGCATCTATGATCAGGCGTTCGACGAGATCGAGCTGTTGGGCTTTCCCCTCTGCTCGCCATTCGACCTGTTGCAGGCGACGCCCCTGGGGCTGACCCTGGCCCGGGAGATGATCGGTCGGGCCGGAGGGACCGTCAAAATGCTGGGCTATTATGTGGCGCGCAAGCATGTGACCACGGTGCGGAAAGAGCATATGAACTTTGGCACCTGGCTGGATCGGGAAGGGTTGTTCTTCGACTCGACCCATTTCCCACCATCTCTGGCCCAGTATCCTTTCCGGGGTAAGGGCATCTACCTGATGACCGGCAAGGTGGTGCTCGATTTCGGTTTCCCTATGCTCGAAGTGGATGTGATGGAGAAGCTGCCCATGGTAAAGGATGAGCGATATTGAACATTGCGGCATAGAGTTAGCAGAAAAGGATGTTTATTGCTGAGCGGAGTAAGCAAACAGATCAACGGATTCGAACATGAACGAACAGACCCTCTACACCAAGTGCCCCCTCGGCTGGTTGCGCATCACCGGCGATGAAGCCGCCGTACATGCCATTTCATTCGAGGAGGAGGAGGCCCCGGAATCGCCAGACCCACCTGTGGTATTGCTGCAATGCCGGGAAGAGTTGAATGAGTATTTTCAGGGAAAGCGGAAGACGTTCACGACTCCCTGGTCGACAGAAGGCACCCCCTTTCAACAATCGGTCTGGAATTCTCTGGCCGAGATCCCGTTCGGCCATACCCGTTCCTACGGCTATCTGGCCCGTCAGCTCGGTAATGAGGATGCGGTACGAGCAGTGGGCATGGCCAATGGGCAGAACCCTTTGGCCATCATCGTTCCCTGCCATCGAGTCGTAGGTACCAATGGAAAACTGACCGGCTATGCCGGAGGCCTCTGGCGCAAGAAATGGCTCCTGGAGCACGAGCAGATGGGGGCGCAAGGGAGCTTGTTCTGAAACAGGATCGAAGTTGAAGCCCGCTTCGGGTACCAAAAGCAGTCTTCTATTCAATGAGAGCAGATGGAAGATGCTGTTGACCCATCCAGGAGAAGGGTAAGGAAGTTGGGAAATGTCGGCGCAAGACAAAACTTCAGAGAATACATTGCCTCGTTTTGACGAAATTGATCCAATATTTCAAACTATGGATCGTGTCTACTTGATTGCGAAAGCCATTATTCTGCTTCTATGGATTGGCCCGGGGTCAGCTCACGGACAAGAGATGGACCGAGCAGGTATCCCACGACACCTGGAAGATGTCTTTAACGAAAGCCCGAATCGTCTCCATGCCATCCTTCGAAATGAGGAATCCTGGTGGTTAGACTCGATCATCGTCCTGGATAATCTGACCGGGGAACTCACATCCAAAGAAACCTTCCAGTATGATCAATCAGGTCGACCGATTCAGATCTTGTCCATCTACTCGGAGGATTATCCGATCGATCAGTTGCTTACATTGCATTACCCTGAGAACGATACAGTTCTGATCGCCACCGAGCACAAGCAACAAGGTCCCAGCCAGACCTGGACACCCACCTGGAGGACATTCACCGTACAGAAAAGTCCAGGTTCGATCGGGTATATCAGCGATCAATGGCTTACGAATGCCTCTGGTTGGATACCCGTGGAAATGACTGATGAAGTGTACAACTCTGCTGGTCAATTGGAAGAGCGCATCCAGTCCAGTTTTCAGATCGCAACAGGAAAATGGCTTCCAAGCTCCAGGGTATCAAAGTCATACAATTCAAATGGATTGATCCAGGAATCTACGTCCTTCAGCTATTGGGCGTCCACGAAAAACTGGTTGCCCACTCAACAGGTGGCGTACACGTACTTCCAGGATTCAATACTTCAGGAGAAATACTGGAAGCATTGGAGTGGTTCTGAGCAGAAATGGTATCCGTACCAATGGGAACATTGGGACATCTTTCCCGATGACCGGTTTTCTATACGTACTACGGCTCAACCCGAATTTTTTACGGATGACTGGGTCTGGATCGACAGAAGAGACTATTACCAGGATTCCCTGGGAAGAGATATCGCGATCGTATACTATTTGGATTGTTGGCCGGATTCCATTCAAACCACCGATTCGCTGCTTTTTGAATACGATGAATATGGATTCATGGATCAAGAAATGCACTTTGTATGGCAGGATGATCACTGGGAGAGGTCCACATTACATCGGTATGAGCACATGCAGTGCAAACCTTATGCAGGGATCCTGGATTCTGTTTGGGATTGGGATGTCCAGGCAAATCAGTGGAACCTGGGGGCGTATGAATCCTGTTCCTCTGTCCAGAATGATCAGTTGATCATTGAGATCGATTCGGTTTCCTTCATTCATCCCTGGAAAGATGTGGATATGAAGGTCATCTATTTCTACCAGGATTCAACCGCACATTTCGGACATCCTCCAGATACCGAGACAAATACGTTTTGTCAACTCGAAAATCCCTATGAGCCGGCAAGTCAGATCACCTGTTTTTCGTCCAGCGCATTCCAGGGGCAAGAGATGACCGTTCTGCTTTCTAACCTGCAAGGACAGATCATGCATGTGGCTCATTACCCGTCGGGGCAGTCGTTTGCCTTGCCTGCTTTCACACCTCCGGGGACGTATGTGCTTTATGTTCAGATATCGTCGGGCCCCAGCTTTGTCCAAAAACTTCAAATTCGACCTTGAATTCTGTACATACTACATAAGAAAAGACCGGGAGAGACCCCGGCCTTTCTAGCATGTCCTATTTGGATTTTCGCTTTTTCTTTGATTTGGTTTTGTCCCCTTTATCCGTCAATTTGAACTTCACAGGCAACTTGAACTCGACTCGGACCTTCTTGCCGCCCTGTTCTCCAGGGATCCATCGGATCCCATCTTCCTGCATTAGCCGGAGTACCCGTGATGTTTCTTCACCTGTTCCCCCACCGATATCCCGGAGAATCTTGATGGTACTGATCGATCCGTCTTTTTCTATGATAAAAGAGGCAATACTTGTTCCTTCGACCTCCTTCCTGATAGCCTCTTCGGGATATTTCAAATGGTTGTACACGTATTCCAGCATCTTTCGCTGAGCACATTGATCCCTGTCAGCACCAGACAAGCCCATTTCTTCACAGCCGGGGAATCTCGGCATGACTTCAACCACTGCAAAGCTCTCTTCTGATGGAACAACGTTGATCAGTTGATCCGGAAAGGGAATAGTATCGATGACAGATAGAGCGCTCGCCGAAGGATCCGGCATCCAGGTAATGCCTTTGAAAGCTGTCGTGCCCAGGAGGGATGCGGCTAGGAGGAAAAAAACTGCAAAATGAGGCAGTTTCCAAGCAGTGGGTGTCTGATACATCTGCATGATTCGTTGTTTGAGCGGTGATTGATTTAAGGTGTGAATGGCGGGATGAATCAACTTGATCGAGCGAAATGTCACGAGAAACCGGGCGTAGTTATCTCGTTCAAGATCATGGATCACAGTTTGATCAGCCTGGTATTCATGGATCAGACGCAATTCGCGAACGATCAGCGTCGTGAGTGGTTGAAACCAGAAGAGGATCTGAGCCAGGTTGCCCAGTAGAAGATCGATGCCATGTCCCAGTTGCTGATGAGCCTGTTCGTGCCTGAATGCCATTTGAAATGCATTTGGATCCTCGACCAGGTGCCTCGGAAAATACAATTGCCCCATGACATGAAAAGGGACCATCGGAAAAGGCAGCAGAAAGATCGGACTGTTCATGTATGACGATCGGATACCCTGTCGGCACAGTCGGATCAGTCGGAGCGATCCCAAAAGATAATACCCGAGTCTGAGGAAGAGGCCGGCGAAGTAAATAGAAAGGAAAAGATCAGTCCATGTCCAGTCCATGGCTGCTGCTTCGGATGGGATGGACGGGGGATAGAAGTTCAACTCCGGCAGGGAGACCATTAGAACAGGAAGTTCTGGAGTCGTCCAATGAACCAAAGGCAAAAGAGCGCCGAAGGAGAGGGTCAGGAGCATGTACCAGCGCCGCTGTTCAAACGAACCGGCTCGACTGATCAAGGGATAGACCAACACCAGGACTCCCCAGATCAGCGTCGACAGGATGAGGTAGCGAATGATCTCGATCATGGGTTCCGGGATTTCAGTTCTTCAATAAAGGTTTCCAACTCCTGCGGATCCAGGGATTCATCTTCCACCAGGAAGCTGACCATTTCCTTATATGACCCGGAAAAATAGTCCGTAGCCAGTTTTTGCAACCGACTTTTTGAATAGTCCTCCTTGCTGACGACAGGGAAATATTCATATGTTCGGCCGTAGGCTTTATGATCGACAAACCCCTTCTTTTCCAGGATGCGGACAATGGTCGAAACAGAACTGTGAGGGGGGCGCGGATCACCCATGTCATCCAACAGGTCACTGACCAGACAAGGACCTCGGTTCCAGATCAATTGCATGATCTCTTCTTCTGCTTTGGTGAGTGCATTCATTTGGTTCCTTTTTGATGACGATCAGATTTCAGTGTATCCAGGCGCTGTCGAGTGTAATCCGCGTATTGTTGGTGCCCGGTGCGGAGGTAATTCTGAAAGTAGCGGATCGCCGGAGATTTATCCTTGTACCATTCATCATAGACCCGTCCGATCTGGAAGAGGTATTCCGGATCATCCTGAAGACGGAGTGCAGCCTCATAGGCTGTGACGGCTTCCTTATAGTTCTTTTGCAGGGTATTTAACCGTCCGGCTTGTTCCTGGAAGAGGTAGAGATAATCAGACTGCCCTTTCTCGATGGCGATAGCCATTTGCGCTAGCGCATCGGATCGCCGGCCGGATGATTCAAGGGAGAGGGCATAGTAGAAATGAGCCAACTCGGAGGCGCGCTCCTGTTTGCAGACCCAGCCCAGCAGTTCAGTGGCCCGGATCAGGCTGTCTTGTTTAAACCAGGCATACCCGGTCATGGTGGTGTAATAAAGTGCCGAATCTCCGGTCGCCAGCAGGCGCTGTCCATAGGCAATGGTCTGGGCATGATTTTCTAGTCGATTGGCCAGTCGCACGCCGAGACGTATAATCGGGCGGTACGTTGGATTGAGAGCCAGGGCATGTTCAATGACTTCAGTGGCCTGGTCCAGGGCATCGAGTTGGATGAAACATTCTGCCAGAGCTGCGGCGGTTTCCAAATCCCGGTCATTATAATTCAAGGAAGTCATGAAGGCAGAAATGGCCTCGGGGAGACGCCCGGAAGTGATCAGGGTGTTGCCCAGTTTCTTGAGGAAATAAGCATTCGTTGAATCCAGATGAACAGCTCGGGAAAACATTCGTTGCGCCAGATCTGTCTCACCCATCTGACTGGCCAGGTCTCCCAGGGCCACCCAGGATCGGGGATCCAGGGAGTCAGCGTGTGCCCACGATTGATAATAGAGGCGGGCATCACTCATATTGCCCATTTGTTGATGGCACCAGGCCAGTTGTTGGAGGCAATCCAATCGTTGGGGATCCGCTTGATAGCAATCGTAGAAATTGCGGATCGCCTGTTCGTACCGATAGTGGGCGATGGCATCCTGACCTTTTGTAAAGACATCTCGTTCCGTCTGGGCTGCCAGAGTGGCCGCAATAATGATCAGACATACGAGAATTGCACCCTTCATAGGCGAAAGGTATAACGTATTGTTACGTTATGCAACTTATTTAGGCAATATTCCTATTTTTTCTGCTGTAATGCATAGGAAATATAGCGATGTGGCTCATTGGTGAGGTACATCAGATCCCAACCATGTGTATTGCAAAAATCATTGACCGCATCGATAACGCCATACCGAACACCATCTTTCCAGGAACCGAGGGTATAATCGTGACCGCACAGCCACCCGCCGGGTTTGACCTTCTTTGCACAGATGGCCAGCTCCCGGACAGTCTTGTCATACAAATGAGTGGTATCCAGATAGATCCAGTCAAAGGTATGGTCAGGAAAACCGGCCATGGTAGCCTCTGAATCGCCCCGATGTAAGCTCACCAGTTTATCGTTCACCTCGTTCTGGAAACGGCTGGCCACTGCGGTATATCGGTCATTCCGAACCACAGATGGGGGCCATAGATCCACTAGATGAAAATGTGCAGGTTTGGAGATGTCCAGGATCTTTTGGGAAAAGTCTCCCATATCCACTCCAACCTCTGCGATCACACCTCCATGGGGAAGTGCTTCGATCAGGGATTCACGAGTGGGGAGGAGGCGCGTTTGGCTCATCCTTTCGGGCAGGAGTGTAATATACGGTCTGCCTCTTTCCAGGCGAGTTCGGTACCAACGCGTCAGGACCTGAATGGGATTCGTCATCTGGTGTATTGTCTTTGAATCTATCCGGGAGAAACCGGTGAAATGAATATCTTGGCTCTAATTGATCAACAAAACAAGCTAAAAAAATGAAGAATTCCACTCTATTGGGCCTGTTTGCCTGTTTATTCCTGACCAGTATGCTATTTGGCTGTGGTGACACTGCTACCACAACCGATGAACAATCGACCGAATCGACTGAAATGGAAGCCGGCGAAGATATGTCTGGACCCGAATATACTTCTGCCTATATCTGCCCCATGCATTGTGCAGGGAGTGGGTCTGCCGAAATGGGCACTTGCCCTGAATGTGGTATGGAGTATGTTGCCAATCCGGATATGGCGGCTCCAGAAGGTGAGGCCCACGACCATGACCATGATGGTCATGATCACGACCACTGATTGAAATCTATTGCATAACCCGGGAGGAATCAATACCTTAGAGGAAACACCCGGGTTATGCGTTTTTACATTCTCTCCCTCGTCTGTCTGGCGTTCGTTCCCGCTCTTCTCGCGCAGCCGGAAACACGACAGGAAAATCTGATCCCTTACATATCACCCTATGCCCGGGGAGGGTCCGATCTGATACTGGATACAGCTTATTCCGTTCAGGAATTGATTACGGATTTCTTTTCAAACTCCTGTGTTGAACCCTTCAATATTACCATGAAGGGTAACTCGGCCGGAATGGGTTTCTTCCAGGCTGTTGGGACAGAATTGGGCGTGCCAGCTGGTATTCTGCTTTCGTCAGGCAATATTTCCAATACCAAAGGGCCTAATAATATGGGTGGGGCAGGGAATACATTTGGAGAACCTGGCGATTCCGATTTGCATCAGTTGGCTGGTCAAACTACGTTTGATGCACTAGCCATCCAGTTCGACTTTATACCCACAGTGGAAAAACTGACGTTTCGTTATGTCTTTGCCTCAGAAGAGTATCCAGAATTTGTTTGCTCAGCTTTCAATGACATTTTTGGATTCTTTCTCTCTGGGCCAGGTATTAATGGGGCATTTACCAACGATGCCATCAACATAGCCACGCTTCCCGATACTTCTATTTATGTTGGCATCAATTCGATCAATTCGGGATCTCCAGGGAATTCAGGATCTTCTGCTAACTGTATGAATGGTTCTCTTGACTACGGAGCTCTGTATGTCGACAATACAGGAGGCATGCATCTCCAATGTGATGGCTTTACTTTGCCATTAGATGCAGTGGTGGATGTGATTCCCGGGGAAGTGTATCATGCCAAGATCGTGGTGGCAGACGCCGCGGATGGCATTTTAGACTCCTCTGTCTTTCTGAGCGTGGAAAGCCTTTGCGGCGACTCTCTGCTCCATCCAATCGCTCAAATTTCTAAGCTAGAATATACCGGTCCGAAGTCCATTGCCATGAATGGATGGTTGAAATACGGCTATGATGAATGGACCTGGGATTTTGGGGATAATTCGACCAAATTCAAAAATCAGTTCAGTGTGAACCATACCTATGCTAATCCAGGATTGTATACGGTGAAGATGTATGGATCCAATTATTGCTGTACGGATACCTTCAGCCTGGTAGTACCGATACAACAGCCGCCATATCTGGCAAAATCAAGTATCAAACCTGTGGTCTGTCATGGAATGGCCAATGGCCAGATCCAGTTGGAGGTACTTTCCAGTATTGGTGGGTTGAGCTATCAATGGTCGGATGGCAGTGATCTGAAGGATCGCGACAACTTGCCGGCGGGTGAATATACCGTGATCATGACAGATGAAGACGGGCAAAGTACCCAGGCGGGCCCTTTCCTTATCGAAGAACCCTTACCACTTCAAGCAGATATTCTTCAGGGTGTCCCGGGAGAAGAAGGGGATCGGCAGATCCATGTAGTTGCATCCGGTGGTGCGGGTCCTTATAGTTATGCCTGGTCAGACGGATCCACGGCTGCTACAAGAGAAGACCTGGTCTCAGGATTGGATTATTTCGTCACCATTACAGACAAGAAAGGTTGCCCTCAGGAAATTTCCTTTGTGTTCGGTGGAGGTGAGGTGAAGCAACCGGTCCAGCAATTTCAGGTCTTCCCCAATCCCGCCAATCGTTTGTTGAGGGTTTCGCTGACCCAGAATGAGGAATTTGATGCTGGTCATCTGAACGTATTTAACAGCATTGGGCAATTGATGTTGTCTTCTGCCATCAGCAGTGATGTTGATATCGATCTCGCTGTGGATCAATGGATGGATGGCCTTTATTTCCTCCAACTGGTCACACCTAATGGCCCGGAGACCAGAACATTGCTGGTGAGGCATTAATTTTATTCAAAACATTTTGTTTATAAAAACAATTTGTTTTATATTTGAGTATGCAAGCGACAGTGTATACCCAGAAGGGCAGGGGTGCCCAGATCAATCCAACCACTCCGTTCGATAAATATGACCGGGGTAGTCAGGTTCACGATCCCGAATCACAAACCCAATACATTCCCATTCGCACCAAACGTCTTCTCAACGAGGTAGATAGTCCAGATATACCCCACAACTGGTCGGTCAACCCCTATCAGGGTTGCGAGCATGGATGCGTGTATTGCTATGCCCGGAATACACATCCGTATTGGGGCTATAGTGCCGGCATGGACTTTGAACGAAAGATCATGGTCAAGCTGGATGCCCCGCGCGTATTGGAAGAGACCTTCCAAAAGGCTTCCTGGAAGGCTTCCCCAGTGATGTTGTCCGGAAATACTGACTGCTATCAGCCTGCTGAAAAGCATTATCGACTGACCCGGCAGATCCTGGAAGTTTGTTTGAAATACAGACATCCCGTGAGCATCATTACCAAAAATGCTCTGATCGAGCGAGACCTGGATCTACTCAAGGAATTGGCCAAATATGATCTGGTGCATGTCGCTTTTTCAGTAACCACTTTGCAATCGGAACTACACCGTGTACTCGAACCAAGAACGTCCACACCCGAGCGCAAGATCAAAGCCATTAAAGCCCTCAGTGATGCCGGCGTACCGGTCATCGTCCTGGCAGCACCGATGATTCCCTCACTCAATGATCATGAATTGTTTGATATTGCCAGGGCTGTATCAGCGGCAGGCGCCCGGTCTTTACAACATATGGTCATCCGAATGAATGGGGCCATACCTGAACTATTTGAAGATTGGTTGGGACGCCATTTTCCCGATCGGAAACAGAAGGTCCTTAATGGCATCAAATCCCTCCATGGGGGACGGGTGCAGGACAGTCGCTTTGGAAAACGCATGAGAGGCGAAGGGAGTCGAGCCGCGATTATTGCCAAACAAGCCGAGTTGGCCAGAAAAAAATTCAATCTGCACCAACCATTGCCTGTTCTCAACACCCAGTTACATGCTTTTTATAAAACGTCGCAGCTCGATCTGTTCATGACTGCTTGAACTACTGTGAGAATAGCAAAGGGCAATTCGAACAGTGCTGAGATGTGAATCAATTGCCTGGTCGAGTCAGTTTGATGTGTCCTCAGGGATTTGGTTAAACAGATCAGGAGGTGGGCCAGAGGGCGGTTCATCTGGATGTAATTCAGGTCCAATGGGCTCCGTCAAAGTAATGTCGTTTACTGAAACGCGATTGATTCTCGTTGACACCGGAAAGGCATGCATATGATCTTCCGGAAAGGGGATGAGTAGTTGTTGGAGATCTTCTGCTGGAACACCTTCCTGCAGCCACAGTTTTTCGTGTTCCGGTAAGAGGATGGCCGGCATCCGATTGTGAATGGCAGCCATAAGCGGATTGGGCGGCATCGTGATCAATGTGAAGGAAGGGATGATCTCTCCGTTTTCATCTTTCCAGGTTTCCCAGAGACCGGCTATACTAAACAAAGCACCTCCATCTATACCGATGAGATAGGGTTGTTTCTGCCCGTTTTTGTTCTTTTTCCATTCATAAAAGCCATCAAATGGGACAAGACATCTTCTTTTCTGATATGCAATTCGAAAGGCCGGCTTTTCCTGCAGGGTCTCCATTCGGGCATTGATCATTCTGGATCCGATGCGCTCATCTTTCGCCCAGAAGGGAATCAACCCCCACTTGTAAAACCGGAATTGGTCTGGATCCTCATTGGTAATGACCGGGTGCCATTGGGTCGGCGCAATATTGAACGAGGGAAGAGGATTATATCGCGCAATATCTTCTTCATAGAATCCTGCCCCAAATCGCTCTTGCAATTCCTTTTCTTGCTTGGATAGTGATGCTCTGCCGCACATATTCAAGGATGAAATTGAAGCACTCTGTCCGGATAATCTGAGATGATCCCATCCACACCCAGTTCGAACATGTATCGAATATCTTTTTCTTCATTGACGGTCCACGGGATCACGGACAGACCAGTCTTCTTGATCAGGGCCACTTCTTCTGGATCCAACAATCTGAATTTAGGGCTATAGATCTGCGGCAGAAAGGTGAGTTTTTTTCTGTTACGGGTGAATGAGCCCCTCTCCACCAGAAAGGCCAGGGGTATTTCCGGTCTTGTTCGATGGAGGTATTCCAGCGTCTCTGGATCAAAACTTTGCAAATTGCACTGATGACCAAATCCGGATGCGTCCAACACCGTCAAGACCCGAGCACAATATTCCTGGAATGGGGGGCAGAATCGGCCATCATATGCTGGCATTCGTTTGATTTCAATATTGAACGAGCATGCTCGATCGGGATGATCAAGTTGCCACTGCGACACGGCCTGGAAGACTTCTTCCAGGGTGGGTTTATGCACAAAGCATGGTTGTTGACTCGGGAAACGCTTATGCCCCAACGCGCCACAATCATACGATTGTATTTCAGCAAGTGTCAACTCATAGATATTCACTTTGGATTTCCCTCGAAGCGATTGCCCATGGGGACCCAGACAAATATCCGGGTTCATCCAGGGTTCGTGAGAGACTATTACCTGGCCGTCACGCGAGATGACCACATCGAGTTCGAGGACATCAACACCCAGATCGAGGGTATGGAGAAACCCAGGGATGGTATTTTCCGGTAGATGGCCTCTGCATCCACGATGGCCTTGTACCTGCATCTGCCCCCTGCCAACGACAGGCCCCATTACAAATGCGATCAGAGGTAATCCCAGTCTCATCAAATTTATCATTCTAGGCCGAGGCAATTTGTCGAATTGCCTTGACCAACAGATCAAGATCTCTCAAGGACGTATAGACATGAGGTGTGATCCGGACACCCTTGATTTCTTCCCAAACGATGGCCACTGTATGGATCTTGTAATCACGCCATAGGGCCTGACTGACCTCAGAGGGCTCCTTCCCATCCACCTGCAGGAGTGCAATGGCACCTGACCAATCCGGAGACACCGGGGTACCAATACTGACCCCAGGGATATCAATTGCCCGGGTCGACCAATAGTTCTTCAAGTACCAAAGTCTTTCCTGTTTTCGCTTGTTTCCGATCAACTCCTGAAAATCAATGGCTTCGCCGATGGCATGTTCGATCGGAAACGAACGTGTACCCAGTGCTTCGAACTTTCGGATATCCGGAGTTGCAGGATCCGGATTGGCAAATAAGGGCCAGGTCTCTTCAATACGTGACTTTTTAACCCACAGAAGTCCGCTCCCAAAAGGTGCGGAAAGCCATTTATGTAAACTGGTGCCGAAATAATCCCCGCCCAGATCGGGAATATTGTACTCCAGATGTGCAAAAGAATGCGCACCATCGATCACTACCCGGATATCTCGTTTCGCAGCCTCGATGGATATTGCTTTGGCAGGTAACACCTGTCCATTCCAGTTGATGACATGGGTGATGTGAACAACCTTTGTCTTCCGAGTGAACAAATCAGTGTATCCCTTGACCAACCTGGCTGTATCCTCCGTCGGAAGTTGATGGTCGGCCCATTTCAGGACGATGCCTTCCCGTTTCTCCCGTTGTTTCCAGGCATTGATCATATTGGGATAGTCCTGTTTGCACAAGACGACCTCATCTCCTTTTTCCAACGGTATACCATAGATGGCCGTTTCGAGAGCCTCGGAGGCATTGCGGTTGATGGCGATCTCCTCCGGGTCGCAACCGGCCAGGTTGGCCAGTCTTCTTCTCAGGGGTTCTCTTCCCTGGTCTAATACCTGCCACATATAGTAAGAAGGACCTTCATTGGCCATCTGGTAGAAACGGATCATGGCGTTTTGCACCGATTCCGGTTGAGGGCTGACACCGCCGTTATTCAAATTGATCAATTGAGGCGAAACTGTATAGGCTTGCCGGATCAACCCCCAAAATTCCTCATCATTCGGGCCAGGGTTGGATCTTATGGCTTGGTGGATCTCAGCGATCAGAGACTCTTTCCTTGCAGAGTCAAAGAGAGTGCTGGTACTGAGAACTCCCAGCGAACCGATGGATTGTTGAAGGAATTGACGTCGGGCATTTTCCATATTTGGTTCTTTTTGGCTTATCCCAAATATACTGAATCTGAATGGTGACGAGCGTACTCATCCGCTCTTCATTCATCATGAATTGAGGAATAATTCCTAATTTATCGGCACGAACGAATACCTTATGCGTGATCTTTTTTTATTCCTCAGTCTCCTTATTCCATCATTGTTATTCGCTCAACCACCCTTTCAAAAGGTATACGACAACGGGCAAGCTTCTTCACAGGCTCTTGCGGCAACGTCTACGCCAGATGGCGGATCTGCTTTTGTGGGGATCATTGAGATCGTCGGCGCTGCATCTGAGGTGATGGTGACCAAGTTGAGTTGTTCCGGAGATGTAGAATGGGTGAAGACGTTGGGCCAATCCTCTACAGTAGACAATGTGTTCCCTGAGATCAGAAGTGATGCTTCCGGCCGGATTTGGTTTGCCTCCAATGTGGGCGTTTATCAGAATTACGATGGCATTCTGGGCGTTTTGTCCCCGGATGGGGATCTGCTGAAGGCTGTCCGGATCGGAAAACCAGGTCGAAATGACCAATTGTTCGGGTTGGCCCTGGATACCTTGGGTCATATATACGTCACAGGTGCCACTAACTCCTGGGGATCAGATAAATCCGGCAATACTGCCTACACAGATGTCTTTGTTGCCTGCCTGGATACCAACCTGAATATGCTCTGGGCCAGAACCCTGGGGAATCCGCAAAACATCGATACCGGCTTCAGTCTGGAATTGGATCAGCAGAATCGCCCCCTGATCACCGGACGGTATATTGTCAATGGAACCTTCTTTGGTTTCTGTTTGCGCATGACGCCAGCTGGGGATGTCGATCTATTCAAGGGATTTGGCGAGTCCGTGGTGCCTCATCGAACCTATGGATATGGCATCAATTCGACTTCAGATGGCCATATTCTCCTCACAGGAAGTACCACCCTGAACAAAGAAAATCATCAAAGCCTCGCTGACGTCTACCTCATCAAAATGGATGAAGATGGTGAGCCACTTTTTTCCAACATCTATATTCCAACGGTGGGATCCGACAATTCCGAAAGTGGATCTTCTGTCGTTGAATCGGAAGATGGACGATACGCCATCGGAGTACCCACCATGTCTTTCTCTGCCTTCTCGCAAGGTTTTGTGCCGAATAAGAATGCAGTATTTGTGACCGAATCCAATGGCGCTTTATCTGAGGCCAAACTGTACAATACGGGCGGCTCGCACTACACCAAGCTCCAGGAACGCCCCGGTGGCTTTTTGTTGTCCAACTTCTCCACAAACTATGGAGGTCCTTCTTTTTTCAAACCCCTGATCATTGCTACAGATGATAAGTTGGTTAGTGGTTGCAATGAAATCAATGTCACCTCTCAGGTGCAACTGGTCAACGAAGGATGGGAGTTCTCGGATATCACTTACAATACGGACACCAGCTATGCCATTCAACCCTATACAGTGGCCTCGGATTATGCCTATCAGTTGGTGCAGGTACTCTGTGAAACTCCGGAGGATGTCTCGGGAATGTGGGATGTACCGGATACACTGTGCTTGGGGGAACTACTCGTAGCTACAGGGAGTGGAAATTCGGAGGTAACGAGCCAGATTTGGGATTTGGGAGATGGAACAATCATAAAAGATGTAGAGGCATTGACCTACCAATATCAACAGATGGGTACTTATCAAGTGTCCATGCGATTAAATTGGGCTTGTTCGAGTTTGGATTTCACACAACCAGTGGTTATCGAAGATTGTAATTGTGAGATCGTTTTTCCGAATGTGTTTACGCCGAATGGTGATCAGACGAACGATTTGTTTGGTCCTTATGTCGCTTGCAATTTGCAGGTACTTGACTACTCCTTGAATGTGTATAATCGATATGGAAAATTAGTATTTGAATCACCGTGGTTCGGATCTGGATGGGATGGAACGTTCAAGAGTGAGGACCAGGCAATGGATGTCTATGCCTGGGTCTGTACCATGCGTTATCTGCTGGATGGCCAGGAGGTATCCTGGACCAGGAGAGGCGATATTTCCCTGATCCGTTGATGAATCCTAGTGATCTTTATTTTCTGAAGATCAGGAGTGACTCCGAATGCTGCACACTCTGATTTTGCGCGGAGATAAAGTAGATTCCATTGGCTAACTGGCTGATATCCCAGCTGTTTTCTGAGGATGGGAGTGCCATGACTTCCTGTCCGGACAAGTCGAACAACACTGCCGAGATATTGGTTTCCGGGTCTCGATACAATTGATCCACTGCCGGGTTGGGGTAAAATAGAGCGCGTTGGGGGAGTTGCCAATCTTGAAATGACGTATTGATCCCACCTTCAATTGCACCAATACTTGGCGGATCCAGATAGGGCTGGTAATCATGGTCGGTCCATGTCGGGTCAGGAATCGTCCAACCCGCCTGAATGGCCGGAGACATGGAGGTGAGATAGAAATTCTGCATGGCAAGATCGACCACCTCAGGGTCAATCTGTACTAGACCTTCTATTTCAGGGGAGGGTAAATATGGACCGGTCCAATTTGGCTGATCCAGATGATACCACAGGTTGCGGGCGACCAGGAATGAAGCAGCATTGGTGTTAGGGCCAATATTGGTGGCGATGGCTAGCCCATTATCTACGATCACTAGATTGTTGACGAACTCTCCATCAGCGACAGCCTTGTAGAAAGAGGTATCTGACGATTCCTGAAGGATCCGCATCACCCATTTATCCGGTCGGTAAATGGTATTGTTCCATACACGAACATGTTGGCTGCCCACATAAGCAATAGGCGCCTCGCTCCCAATGAAGATATTGGCTACCACGTTGAGGTCTGCTGCTTCGTAGTCGGCGCCGAGGGGTCTGAAATAAGGGGCTCCGGTACTTCCTCCCAGGTTCAAACTTCGTTGTCCACCATCCAGAAACGTATTCTGGATCATGGTGATATAACGAGTTCCCCCTTTCGCCTGAATGGAATTGCTACCGAGGTTCTGAAAAAGATTGGAATGGATACGCCCTTTATGGCACCCCACCATATCGATGCCACTCCCTCCTGCTGCACCATTTCGAAAAGTGCAGCTTTGGATGTTGAAGGAATCCAGACCCGACAGTTTCAACAGATCATTATTTCCAGACGCATTCATATCCTCAAAAACACAATGCCGAATCAGGATATCATGCGCCGGGGTAGCGTAGGATCCACCATCGTCAATATTGACACCATTCCCTGTTTGCTCCCGAAAGGTTAATTCTTCAATGATCAAATATGCTGGATCTGTAAACTGGATCGCGTTGGTACCGCCCAGAATTGTAGTGCCGGCCCCGGGTTTGCCACGGATGACGATCCAGGATTGAGGAAGGCCCTGCAGATTTTCGATATACATCCCTCCACTGTGGACACCTGGACTGAGGAGCAGGGTATCTCCTGGTTGAGCAGCTTGTGCCGCTTGTTCCAGTGTAGCATAAGGTTTACCAACTCCGATCTCCAGTGTTTGTTGGGCTTGCAAAGAGGTGCCTGGTGCAGACAGACCTATTAAGCAGTAGAGGATCAGCTTATGTTTTAGCATTTTCGGGAGGTTCTATTGAACGTCGAAATTAGCGGCTTTTCCTTACATGCAATGCGGCAGCAGGGTTTGATTTGATGTATATTTGCAGCCCATGAAGAGAATTCGAAATTTTTGCGTCATCGCCCACATTGATCACGGCAAGAGCACCTTGTCTGATCGACTACTCCAAACCACTCATACGGTTTCGGATCGCAATCTGGTTGCCCAGACGCTGGACAATATGGATCTCGAACGAGAAAGAGGGATCACGATCAAGAGTCATGCGATCCAAATGGATTACCTGCATTCAGATGGGGAGCAGTACACACTCAACCTGATCGATACGCCGGGTCACGTAGACTTTTCTTATGAGGTCTCACGATCCATCGCTGCTTGTGAAGGAGCCCTTCTGCTAGTCGATGCGACCCAGGGCATTCAAGCGCAGACCATCTCTAATCTTTATCTGGCTCTGGAGCATGATCTGGAGATCATCCCGGTGATCAACAAGATCGATATGGACAACGCCATGATCGAAGATGTTGTCGACCAGATTGTCGATCTCATCGGTTGTGATATGGATGATATCATCATGGCCAGTGGAAAGACTGGAAAAGGCGTTGACGAGATCCTGACAGCCATTGTCAACCGTATTCCTGCACCAAGTGGTGATGAAGAAGCACCTTTGCAGGCATTGATCTTTGATTCTATATTCAACTCATTTCGAGGTGTGGTCGCCAACGTCCGGATCATGAATGGCACCCTGAAAAAAGGGGAAAAGATCCGATTCGTGAATACCGGGAATGAATACAGTGCGGATGAGATCGGTATCCTCAAGATGGATTATTCGCCGGGTACCGAGCTCAGGGCGGGTAACGTCGGGTATGTGATGACTGGCGTAAAGACATCGCGAGAGATCAAAGTCGGGGATACCATCACCCATGTGGCACGACCATGTGACAAGGCACTGACCGGTTTCCAATTGGTCAAGCCAATGGTTTTCGCCGGTGTCTTCCCGATCGACAATGATGATTTTGAAAACCTGAGAGAAGCGTTGGAGAAACTCCAGCTAAATGATGCATCACTGGTTTTTGAACCTGAAACATCTACAGCTCTCGGATTTGGTTTCCGATGCGGGTTTTTAGGGATGCTACACCTCGAGATCGTCCAGGAGCGACTGTCCAGGGAATTCAATCAGGAAGTGATCACTACCGTACCAAACGTGTCATACTACGCGACTACGATGAAGGGTGTGCGCACTCTGGTGAATACACCCAGTGAGCTGCCAGATCCGACCACGATGAAATTTGTGGAGGAACCCTATATCCACGCACAGATCATTTCGAAGCCGGAGTTCATCGGAGCGATCATGACGCTGTGCCTGGAAAAACGAGGTATTCTCAAGAAACAGTCCTACCTCACCCAGGAACGTGTTGAACTCGCATTTGAATTGCCTCTGGCAGAGATCGTCTTTGACTTTTATGATCGATTGAAGTCTATTTCCAAAGGTTATGCCTCCTTTGATTATCATCCTATTGATTATCGACAGGCGGATCTGGTCAAACTGGATATCAAATTGAACCTCGAGGATGTAGATGCCCTCTCTGCTTTGGTGCATCGCAGCAAGGCTGAATATATCGGCCGGAAGATCTGTAAGAAGTTAAAAGAATTGCTTCCCCGCCAGCAGTTTGTCATTGCCATCCAGGCAGCCATCGGAGCTAAAATTATAGCCCGTGAGACGATCTCAGCCATGCGGAAAGATGTAACAGCCAAATGTTACGGTGGTGATATTACCCGAAAGCGAAAGCTCCTGGAAAAGCAGAAGGAGGGAAAGAAGAAGATGCGTCAGATCGGTACGGTCGAAGTTCCGCAAAAGACATTCCTGCAGGTATTGAAGCTGGATGATTAGATCATCTGATCTTTCCGCTAGTGGATGCACTTGACTGTTCATCTCAAGAAACACTTAATAAAAGGCCCGGTCATCGACCGGGCCTTTTTGATGTATAGAGTGAAAAAAAGCGTCTTATTTGATCAGCTTCCTGACAGTAAATGCACCCGATTCGTCCTGGATGATCAGCCAGTAGGCACCTTCAGGAAGGTCCTGTACGGATAAACGGGTTTGAGTAGTTCTGTTGATCTGCGTCTGTTGGATCATCCCACGGCTATCCATCAGTCGCAAGGTATAAACCCCCTGTCTCGGTAATTGGACAGAAAGATCCTCCTGCATGGGTACGGGGAAGACGTGGATCTCGTCGGACCAGTCGGGTTGATGTAGAGCTGACAGTTCCTGAATTTCGATGTCTTCCACTGTGATCATACAATCGGTGGAATCATGGATAACGAGTAGATAGGTTCCCGCTCCAACTCCAGTCAGGTCTTCATCCATGCCGACCATCAGATCTTTGTCAAAGAACCATCCAAAAGAATAGGGTGGGTGGCCACCGGATACGGAGATGAAAATCCCGCCATCATTCATGCCGGGGCCGGAAGCATCCTGGATAGAATCGATCGTCACTACTATTTCGGATGACTGACCGATGGTTATCGTATCAGAAAAGGTGCAATTCCCCTCATCGGTCAGGAGGACAATGTATTCACCTGCGGGAACATTTTCAATTTGTGCAGTGGTGTCTCCTGTCGACCATTCTATGGAGACGGCACCAACCTCATTCAGCCATGTCACCACAGCAATTCCAGTCGAATCTCCAAAACAGTCGACATCCGTATGAGAGACGATTCCGGTCAATGCGCAACCAAATGCCTGTACCGTAGTGCTCTTGACATTGGTGCAACCATTGGCATCTGTTACAGTGGCCTGATACATACCTGGTGCCAGCATGGTGATCGTATCGGTGGTGCCACCGGTACTCCACAGAACAGTGTACCCGGGGGTTCCTCCGGAAGGGGCTACCCATGCACTCCCATCATCGGCACCTTGTGCTGATTCTGGAGCAGAGCCAATGTTGGCTAAAAGAGCAGTAGGCTGACTGATCACTACGATCAGGGTGTCGGTACAACCAATGGAATCCATGAGCGTGACGATATAACTTCCAGCGGAAAGATCGTTTCGGATCTGCAAATGGCTACTGTCTGGCCAGGTAAACACGACTGGTGGCAAGCCCCCTGTGGCGCTTAGCCCGGCATACCCATTTGCCTGTCCAAAACAGAGAGGCATGGCAGTACTGTCAATGATGCCGACAGGTGCATTGATCTGGGTCACCGTAATATCTTGGGTACTCGTGCAACCATTGGTTGTGTCGGTCAGCAGGATGGTGTATTGCCCTCCTTTACTTACGCCCACAGTTGGTTCATTCGCTCCAAATGCGATGACACCATTGACCGTTGTCCATAAATAGGATACATTGGGAAAAACGGAAAGGTCAATTTCGATGATCGGTTGGAGACAGGTAATCGTATCGACCATTCCAGTTATAATAATGTCTGGAAGATCGGTATCCTGAACGACGGTGGCACTGGCCATGGCCGTACAACCATTGCAAACATCCGTTACTACCACAGAATACACTCCTGGTTCAGTCACCACTGGTGCGGAGTCATTTGAAAAGAAGTTACCGGATGGATCTGTCCAGGAATAGGTATAGATGCCACAAGGACTATTGGCTGACACTTGAAGGACTACTGAAGGTTCCAGACAGGTCAGTGTACCACCTGATGCCGACACAATGGGCGGATCGATATCGACCACAGGGGTTACATCAATAGAAGTAGTACAGCCATTTTGGTCTGTGACGGAAACGAAAACAGTATTTCCGTCATTCAATATTTCAGTGGCCCCGGGTGTGCCCGTACTCCACAGATAGTCGTATCCAGGGGTGCCCCCATCCGCACCGACCGTGATGGTAGCAGGACCGACACAAGTGATTGGTGTTTCAGACGTTATGGCCAGGGTGAGTAATGCCGGTTGGTGTATAATAACTTCTGAAATAGACACTGTTTGCCCATTCGCATCTGTGGCCTGAACCTGGTAGCCACCTGCAATTAATCCGGTTGCTGTAGGACCGGTTTGGCCATTACTCCAGGTGATGGTAATTGGTGGAGTTCCTCCATTAGTGGATACGGTGGCTGTTCCGTCATTCCCCCCAAAACAGCTGACATCCATTTTAGAGTCAAGAGAAATGGTCAGTGGATCCGGCGCACCAAAAATGGTTCCGGTATGGGTTTCCATAACGACATTATCCCCATTATTTTGGCCGTTATTGTTGGCCATGACAGAGACGAACCAGAAGGTTATATCTTCATCATTGGGTCCGTTGGGTGCCTGCCAGTCAAAGGTCCAGGACACAGAGTTGCCGGAGTAGTTTTTTGCACCGCGGTGCTCCATGTATTCCCGGCCACCCTGGGTATTGGTTCCTGTTTCCGCTCCATTGGTGACGATCATGTCACCGACATTCTGATTGGCACTGTTCAGTGCCAGGATCTGAAATCCACCCACCACAGGACTTCCGGAAGTTGCCGTAGTGGTCAGAGTGACAGTATAGGTTTGTCCGGCCTGAATACTCGTGGGTATGCCTGAGATATCTACTCCACCTTGATAGCTGCCGCCACCATGACACCCTGTAGCACAGGTACCATCATCACCGGGGGCACCTGTTCGGGCATTGGGTGGGTTGGATGAATTGCTGAAAAACAGGATTGTGCAAAAGAGCACCCCGAAAAGGGTGTACACAGAACGGTACGCCATTGGTGAACAGGTTTGTGGTTGGTTAAATTACTCGCTTAGACCCCAAGAATGGTGAATCTGCTGTCTACAATCGCAAAAATGCGTACCGAAACGGGATTTATTGGCGCTGAAACAGCGATTCGACAAACGCCCGACGATTAAACACTTTTAAGGATTCTAATTGAATCGCATGTGCATTGTCGTTTATGGTAGAATGACAAGATGTTTATTTGATTAATGGAAGAATGACACTCGCCCCATGTACATCCAGAATAACGAGCCAATAGGCGCCTTCAGGAAGGTCCTGTACGGATAGATGGGTTTGTATGGTTCTGTTGGTCTGCGTCTGTTGGGTCGTCCCACGGCTATCGAGCAGTCGCAATGTGTAATAGCCCTCCTTTGGCAAATGAACTTGGAGTATATCTTTCATTGGTACGGGGAAAACATCAATTTGTGTTGACCAGACAGGTTGCCCAAGTGAAGTCGGATCCTGGATCTCGATACCGATCAAGGAAACAGTACAGCCGTTGAAATCTGTGACTTCTACCGTGTAGTTTCCAGCACCTGCATTAACCAATTCAGAGGTGAACCCAACTTCAACCCCATTGTGGATCCAAACATATGTAAAGGAATTTGCGCCACCTATCACGGAGACAAAGGCAGCACCATCCATGGCGCCAGGGCCATAAGTATGATGGATGGAGTCAACTGTAATAATGATCTCGGAAGACTGCTTGATAATGACTGTATCAGAAAAGGTGCAATTCCCTTCATCAGTGATCATGACGATGTATTCGCCTGCTGGCAAGTTGTTGACTTGGGCCGTGGTATCTCCTGTTGACCATTCGATTATGACATCTCCATTTTCGTTCAACCAAGAGGCAAAGACGGTTCCGGTTGAGTCACCAAAACAATAGATGGTACTAGCTGTCACAGAACCATCCAACGTACAGCCAAAGGCTTGCACTTTGGTGCTTTTTATGGTAGTGCATCCATTTTGATCGGTTACTGTCACGATGTATGTTCCAGGCGGAAGGGGAGAAATTGTATCTGTCGTCGCACCATTGCTCCAAAGTAAAGTGTAGCCCGGCGTACCTCCTGATGGTGCAATCCATGCTGATCCATCCTTGCCTCCAAGTACACTTTCATCTTTGGAATTGATGTTTGCCAAAAGTGGGGTAGGTTGATCAATAATTACGATCAACGTATCTACACATCCCAAACTATCGGAAAGGGCCACGGAGTATGTGCCAGCTGCCAGGTCATTTCGAATCGGCAAGAGGCTACTGTCAGGCCAAAGAAAGACAATTGGTGAAAAGCCACCATCCGTAATCAATTGGGCGTATCCATTGGATTGTCCGAAACATGACGGCATTGCCAGGCTATCGATTAATCCCGTGAACGTATTGCTTTCTGTGACCTGAATATCCAGCGAGTCTCTGCATCCATTTATGGTATCCGTCAACACAACTGTATAAATACCTCCTTTGCTCACACCGACAGTCGCTTCATTCACTCCAAATTCGATAGCTCCATTAATAGTAGTCCAGACATAATTTGTAGCTGGAACCACTGTTAGATCTATTTCAATGATTGGCTGCTCACACGATATTGTATCCACTGTCCCATTGATGGAAATGAGGGGAATGACATCAAATATTGGAACAGTTGTGTTTGCTGTGGCGGTGCAACCGTTACACACATCCGTAACAAGGACCGAGTAGTCCCCTGGAGAAGTAATAGTCGGGTCAGGGAAATTTGAAAAAGAATTGCCGTTCGGATCTGTCCAGTCGTAAGTGAACGCTCCACAAGGACTATTGGCCTCGACGGTCAACGTAACGAAAGGATTGAGGCATGTAATTGTGTCACCGAAAGCAGATACATTCGGCGGATCGATATTCTGGCTGGGTGTCACATCGAAACTTTTCATGCAACCCTTCTTATCGGTAACTTCTACTGTTACTGTATTGGGACTGGTCAAATCCACAGTTGGCCCTGTTGTTCCCGTACTCCACAAGTACGTATATCCAGGAGTACCGCCATTGGCTGCAACTGAAATTGTTGCGGGACTAATGCAGGTAATATATGTTTCGGAGACGACATTCAGGCCCATGTCAGCAGGTTGAGAAACTGTAAATTCTTCCTGGATTGTCTCCCCGTTACTATCAGTCACTGTGACAGAGTAAGTCCCTTCAGAGAGCCCGGTGATAGTAGGTTCTGTTTGTCCTGTTGACCAGATATAGGTATATGGTGGGGTGCCATTAAACGCATCTAAAATAATTGAACCATCATTTCCACCAAAGCATGATATGTGCTTTACATGGGAACCGTCGAGATTTAAATTATGCTGTAGGGTAGTAAAGAACGAGTTGGTGATCACATTGTCGCCATCGATTTGGCCATTATTATTAGCTAAAACAGATGCAAACCAAAACGTTATCGGCAAGTTGTCAGGACCAGGAGGAGCATGATAATGAAAGGTCCAGGACACGGAGTTGCCGGAGAATGCTTTATCTCCTCTGTGTTCTATGTACTCACGCCCATCTTGAACTTCTATTCCAGTTTCGGCGCCATTAACAACATAGAAATCCCCTGTACTTTGATTGAATTCATCCAAAGCCAACAATTGAAATCCACTTGTACTTGGTGAACCAACTGTAGCCGTTGCAGTCAACGTAACCAGGTAACTTTGATCAGAATTGATTGAAGTCGGAAGTCCTGTAAGTTCTACGGTACCTTGAAAACCACCACCACCATGGCATCCGGTAGCACAAGTGCCATCATCGCCGGGCGCACCGGTTCGTTTGTTTGGCGGGTTGGTAGAATTACTGAAGAAGAGAATTGTACATAGTAGGACACCAAAAAGGGTGTATACGGATCGATATCGCATACATTGTGGTTGTAGGGTCGATAGAATACTCATACAGACCCTAAAAAGACGAATTTCGATGCCTAACGTAGTCGATATGAATGTACTGTCGGAATAAACTAGCGCTGAAACAGCGATTCGACAAACGCCCGACGATTAAACACCTGAAGTTGCTCCATAGATTCTCCCAGTCCGATGTATTTGATCGGGATCTGGAATTGATCGCTGATTCCCAGAGCGACGCCACCTTTTGCGGTGCCGTCCAGTTTGGTTAATGCCAGGGATTGCACTTCTGTGGCCGCCATAAATTGCTTGCATTGTTCAATGGCATTCTGACCAGTTGTTGCATCTAATACCAGGACAACATCATGGGGCGCACCTTCATGTGCTTTGCTGATGGACCGTCTGATCTTCCCCAGTTCATTCATCAGGTTGACCTTGGTGTGCAGTCTGCCTGCTGTATCGATGATGACCACATCATAACCCTCCTGGATCGCTTTTTCAGTCGCTTCATACGCGACAGCAGCCGGATCGGTATTCATACCTTTACTGAAGAATCCGGCACCGGTCCGTTCGGCCCAGATCTGTAGTTGATCGACGGCAGCTGCCCGAAAGGTATCACCAGCACCCAGTAGAACTTTATGCCCTCTTTGGATGTACTGATAGGCCAATTTGCCAATCGTGGTCGTTTTACCAACCCCGTTGACTCCGACCACCATGATGACATAGGGTTTTGTATTCGCCGGGATGATAAAGTCGGGAAGGTCTGTCGTATTGTTCTCCTCCAGTAAGTTGGCAATTTCATCCTGGAGCAGTTGATAGACTTCTTCTTCCTTGGTATACTTCTCTTTGGAGACCCTGGCCTCCAGGCGATCGATGATCTTGATAACCGTATCCAGTCCGATATCGGATGAGATCAGTGCTGCTTCTATTTCATCCAGGACTTGAATATCGACCTCAGACTTCCCGGCGATCGCTTTGGAGATCTTTTCAAAAAAACTGGATTTGGTCTTTTCCAGGCCCTGATCCAGATCTTCCTTCTTTTCGCGGGTAAATAGCTTTTTGAAAAAACTCATAGGGTAGGGGGCATTAGACCAACAGAAAAGGCTTTCCGTGAAGAAAAGCCTTTTTTGTGAATGAAATGAAAGATGAAGGTCTTACTTCTTCTCAGCGAAGAAATCGGCAACCTTGTCTTTATGGATCATCATCTCCTTGTAGGTATACTTACCTGTTACCGGATCCTTGATGCTTTTCACCACTTTTACAAAATCCTTACCGGATCCTGCGTTGGCCGCCCGTTGGGCTACCCGTGCGTTCTTTGAAACCTTTGCCATGGGTGAGCTTCTTTAAGGGTTATGAATTATTTGATCTCCCGGTGAACGGTGACCTTTTTCAGGATAGGGTTATACTTCTTCAGTTCCAGACGATCAGGCGTATTCTTCCTGTTCTTCTGGGTGATATACCGGCTGGTGCCTGGCATACCTGTCGTTTTGTGCTCGGTACACTCCAGAATGATCTGGTTCCGATTACCTTTTGATTTCTTGGCCATGATCCTATGGGATTAGAGCTTGATGCCTGTGTCTACGCCACTGGCTTCCAGCTTTTTAATGTAAGAATAAGCCCCCAGCTTGTTCATCGTACGCAGAGCTTTCGCACTGACCTTTAAGGTGATGAAGTCACCGAGTTCAGGAACGAAAACGCGTTTCTTTTGGATGTTGGGTACAAAGCGACGCTTCGTCTTCCGGTTGGAGTGAGAAACGTGATTGCCCGTAATCGGGCGCTTTCCAGTAAGTTGACAGATCTTGGACATGTCTTGGTGTATTACAAATCTCGTGCCTAGTGACTTCGGAAGGACTCGAACCTTCAACCTCCTGATCCGTAGTCAGGTGCTCTATCCAATTAAGCTACGAAGCCTCTCTAAATCGTTTTCTAATCCATTCCCGCCCGATACCAGATTTCAGGTATGATTCCCGGTTTCTGGCAGAAATTCTATCCTTAGCAACTTCAGAATGGACCAATTTCCATGGTCGGTGTCCTTTGGTTGACTTGGTTTTTCCGGTGTTATGCTCTTTAATGCGTCGTTCCAAATCCTGTGTCATACCAATATAAAATTGTTTTGACGAAGGACTAAATAAGACATACACGTACCAGAACATATTGAAAGATAACATTTTACCTTTCTAGGAGGGAGTACCTCCTGATCCGTAGTCTTGGTGCTCCCTGCCTGCCGGCAGACAGGCCTGACCGCCGTAGGCGGTTATCCAATTAAGCTACGAAGCCTCATTTTCAATAAATACGCATCATGCTCTACTCATACGTTTATGAATGGAGGTCATAAAATTGCGAGTGCAAAGATACATAGTTGGCTTGGATTGGCCAATAGTTCATGCAAATTAATGTTGAACAATGATCTTCCGGGCATCATAGTGCGATCGATTGCCAATAACAACGACGTAGATACCTGGCGACCAGGATTCTGTAGCAATGACTGTCGCCTTTTCTGAAAACGCAATGGATTCAAATTCTTCGGCATAAACCACCTGCCCAAGAATATTATACACGCGTAATGGGAAGGTCTCACTGCCTCTGCTACGAAAGAACAATGTCAGATCCCGATCTGAAGGCACCGGATACGCTTTCAGGATTGCCAGAGGACCCTCAGCACTGCCGCAAAGACCCGAGAGGAGATTGACAGCTCCCCTGCCATCATCATTGAATAGAAAGAGTCTGCCTCCTGTAGCGGTGATGTTTTCCAGTATATCCAGCTTTTCAACGCCTGAAAGTATGGCCAAACGGAGCAATGATGCCGCTTCTTGGGGTTCAGAGAAGATCTTTGATTCCAATTCCAGACAAGGCATACTGGCCAAAAGCGCGATCGCCCCGGTCACCATGGGTGCAGCTGCCGACGTGCCAGAGAATATGCCATAGTTATTCTGACTCTCCAGTTTGACGGTGTATGAATTATATCCCGGGGCACTCAATTGGATATAGGTTTTACTATACCCGGCATTGGAGACCAGATCATCATCAATCGTCGTATTGGTCACACAGATCTGTTGGGCAGATCCACACAGACAGGGCATATCACCCACGTTGCCGATATCGATGGCCTGATTGGGCGCGGCTCCAACTACCAGAATGCCCACTGATCCCAGACTGTCCACCAAGGGGCACATCCAGGGTAAATCCTCCGGGAAAACTTTCTCAAATCCCAGTGACAAATTAAGGGCAACAATGTATGCACCTTCTGTTCCGAGCGTTTCATTGAACCGTTTCCGCCAGTCATACATAAATCTGAATCCGGAAATGAATTCATCCGCATAGGAGGTGGGACCGACCAACAGCATTTTGACATCCCAGTTGATCCCGGCGATACCAACCCCATTATTTCCCTTTCCACCAATGTATCCACTTACGGAGTGCCCGTGGTGATGAACCGGGACCTCACCATTGTTTAGACGAGGATTGTATCCGTCATAATCATCGATAAAGCCATTATTGTCATTATCCAGGCCATCACCAGGGATCTCTGACGGGTTGATCCAGAGGTTGGGTGCAATGTCCTCATGCGTGCCACTGAATCCAGCATCCATGATGCCTACCACGATCTGATGTCCTCCGGGACTGGTTCCCCCTGTCGAAATATCCCAGGCTTTTTCGGATCCAATCAAGGTGTGATAGGATTGTTGGCCGTATTCGGGATCATTGGGTGTCGTGTTTCGTAACTCAACCTGAGGATTGATTCCGATGTGCCTGACTCTTCTGGATTGACTGAGCTGTTTTTCTGCCTCTTGAATCTTTGTTTTCCCTCCCTGGATCAGATACAGGTCAAATCCAAGCGAACGCAATTCTATATCCTCGCTTCTTCCAGGTGTTAACAAGGACCTCAGTTCTTCCGTCGAACTTCCGGATTGCATCCAGATGATGCGATCATCTACTCCGGGATCGACCGTGTTGCTGATTCCCTTGTATGGCATGCAGAAAAGGGGCAGGAACAAGAACAGCATCAGGGATGCGGAAGAGAGGTGCAATTGTCGTGTCATACTCATAGAAGGCCAGAGGTGTGAAAAAGAACACATGATCATAAAACGAAAATAAGGCCATACAAATGAACGAACATCTATGACCTCTAAAAGTTAATCAATCAATTCATCCTGATCTCGCTGATCAATTGGTAAAAATAATCCGGTGTCTGCAACAAGCGACTTCCATACCATGAAAACAGCTCCCCGTCTGCCGCGAGAATCCGGGCTTGTGGAAAGCGTAAAACCATGTCATCCACATGTTGCTCCTTAAATGGAAAGGGCTCTGAGCTCAGAAGTACAATATCCGGATCTAATTGTCCCAAAAGGTCATCGTCCAGTACAGGATAACGGCTGTAATTTGCCAGGACGTTGCGAAAACCTGCCTTGTCCAGCATATCGTTGATGAATGTATCGGATGCAACACCCATCCAGGGATTCGCCCAGATCAGGTACAAAGCTGTTCCGAGCGAGGCAGGGCGACGGTCTTCCCATTGAACAAAGCGTGTGTGTATCTGCTCGCATATTTCTGTTGCTCGAACATCCCGTCCCACCAATGCACCGATGTCCTGGATCATTTGAAGCGCATCGGCCAACGAATGAATGTCAGACATCCAAACGGGTGCGTTTGAGGCCATTTGCTCAATGGATTCACGATCATTTTCTTCCTTGTTGCCGATGATGAGATCGGGGTTCAAGGCCATTACTCGCTCTGCCTGAATGTTCTTAGTACCCCCGATAATGGCCGCATTTTTCCGCGCATGGTCAGGATGAACACAAAATTTTGTGACGCCGACAACCTGCTCATCCAGGCCGAGGGCATAGAGTAACTCAGTCTGTGAAGGCACCAGGGAGACGATCCTCCGGGGCTGAGCAGGAACGGTTACTTCCCTTCCCATCATATCGACCAATACCCTGGCCATTTATTGGCCCCTTGTTTTGTGAGGGCCAGTGTACATTTTTTCGCCTGCTAAAATGGCTATAGACAACTCATTTTCTCTGGGGGGGACAGGGCAATTGTAACCGTCACTGTAAGCGCACCATGGGTTATAGGCCTGATTAAAATCGATCCAGACATCAGACTTCTCAACATCTTCTCGAGTCAGATCGATATAGCGACCTCCACCGTAGGTCTGATCTCCGTTTGTCAGATCTGTGAAGGGGAGAAAAAGATGCTGATCCATTTCGGGGAGATGTGCCAACGTCATATTTCGATAGACATGAAGTGTACAACTCGATTGTTGGATCGCGAACGATAAAATACCGACTTCCTGAAAGGACTTCACCCGTCCGCTGGAGGTCGGGACATCGATCGGTTGTTGATTTTCTGATGGCACATATGTACAATGCACCTTGTATTGCTCATTGGGTGCAAACCATTGGAGGTATTTCAAATCCTCCTTTTGTAACGGTGCCCGGGCATCTTCCAGCATCTCTCGCTTGAAGTTCTCGCGATAGGTGATGTTCTGGTCTTCGAATGACTGGGCGGTCAACCGGCCGGACATTGATAGAAGAAGGATGATAGTAGGCAGAAGGATCTTCATCAAGATTAGAGTTGGTTCACGAGTACGAGTTGTTGATCGGATTGATTGATCAAACGAGTAATTTGTTTGAAACCATACACAGAGCCATCAAAAAAAGTTCGCCAGGTGATATCTGCTACAGGGTCGTACCGATAGATCATATTCTCTTTGGCCATTAATAGACTGCCATCCGGCAGCAAACAAAAGTCTTCTGATCCGGCAAGAGATTTGATGATGATCTCTGTTCGATCAAAATGTGGGTCATAGCGTTTGATGTACCAGGCTTGATCGGTCACTTTTTGAAGAAAGAGCAGCCGGCCATTCGGATCTTTGATCAGACATCTGCCTATATGGGACGTCAGATAGGTTGGCTGATCCTGGCTGGAACTCATCAAATGCAGACTGTGTGGTTTGCCCACGATAAACAGAGCCGCTGTATCGTTGGATAACCAGCAATGATATCCGACACCGGTTACATCTGCAAATAGCGGATGGCACGTGCTGGATGGTCGGGTCGGGTATTTCCACAGGCGCTGTGTCTTTTCCGATTCTGACTCGACGACCACTGTGCTGAACCCATCCCTACCAGGAAGTGGGGTTGGGCTGTATTCGCTGGTCCTGGTGTGCGTGATCCTCTTCCGAACACCTGAATGAAGCTGGAGAGCCCAGATATCCGTTTGTGCGGTATCGAGATAATTGGAGGTCATCCAGATCTCATCAGTATGAAAAAATGCGGGCTGATTATTGTACCCATCAGCATTGAACCCAGTTAGAAATCGAGGATTTATCAACGGTTGGACAGGATTGGAGAGATCGAGGTCGAACAGGTAAATATTGGTGTTGGGGAGTTGGGCGATGCCCGTGCCAGGAGCGAATCCCACCCAAACGAACAAGGACCAGATAAACAGATGACTGATGGAAAAGAATTTGGAACTCATTCCAGGGGAGTATTTATGGTGAAAATAAGGAATAAATCGAAGGGCTTTGCTTCATGGAAATATGAAAATTCCTATCTTATGCCAAAATCTGGAGTTATGATGAACGAACCACTTTCTACGATTATGACCACCGAATTGATCACGATCGGTCCACAGGACACGCTTGCCAAAGCGCAAGAACTCCTTTCTACCCGAAGGATTCATCATCTACCAGTGGTCGAAGGAAAGAAACTGGTTGGATTGTTAACCACATACGACCTATTCAAGCTCAAGTATAGCAATCTGGAGTTTCCAAGCGTCAAGGTAGCAGATGTCATGACGAAGAAGCTCGCGACACTGGAGCCTGCGGATCACATTGGCACTGCAGCAGAGATTTTTCTCGCCCATCTCTTTCACGCCATCCCGATTGTTCTCGGTGGTGAACTCAAAGGGATCGTGACGACCCACGACCTTTTGAAATACAGTTTTAAAAAGGAATATTCCACTTTACCCTGGACCAGCTGATCAGCAGAACAGGTCTCCGAAAATCGGGGACCTGTTTTTTTTAAAATTCCTTTGATTAGGCTATCTTCGGCCGTTCTTTATAGCCACAATACATGATAATAGGTATCTTGAAAGAGGGAGAAAACCGGGTATCGGTTATCCCCAGTGATTTATCCGCCCTGAAAAAGATGGGTGTTGAGCATATTCAAATTGAATCAGGCGCTGGACTGGCCGCTCTACAGCCCGATCAGGCATATATCGATCTAGGTGCCACTGTTGCATCACGCGTTGATATATTGAGCAAATCTGACCTTGTCTTATGTATTCATCCACCGTCTGAGGCGGAATTGGATGCAATGAAAAAGGATGCAGTTCTGATCGGACAGTTCAATCCTCTTCAAGACCACCATATCATCGACGTTTTCGCGGGTAAAGGCCGGACGACATTTAGTATGGAGTTGATCCCCAGAACGACTCGCGCTCAGTCAATGGATGTACTGTCATCCATGGCCATGATAGCTGGGTACCGATCTGTTCTCCTGGCAGCCACACATTTGCCGCATATGTTTCCAATGTCCATGACAGCAGCTGGTTCCATCCGACCGGCCAAGATGCTCGTCCTGGGAGCGGGGGTAGCCGGCTTGCAAGCCATCGCCACAGGTCGCAGACTCGGAGCAGTGGTCGAAGCATTTGATGTACGAACAGCTGCTCGGGAAGAGGTTGAAAGTCTGGGTGCCAAGTTTGTTGCTGTAGAAGGGGCGACCGATGATACCAAAGCTGGAGGATATGCCGTCGAACAGACGGAAGAATACAAACAACGCCAGGCGGAGTTGATCGCAGATCATGCTGCCAAATCTGATGTGGTGATCTGCACGGCTCAAATTCCCGGCAGGAAAGCGCCGCTGCTGGTCACTGAAGAAACGATCAAGCGGATGAATCCCGGATCAGTGGTCATTGACCTGGCGGCTTCGACCGGAGGTAATTGTGCACACACAGTAAATGGTGAAACCACCATAGTAGATGGCATTTGCATACTGGGATACAGTGATCTGCCGTCCTCTATGGCTGCTGATGCCAGTAAATTGCTGAGTAAAAACCTGGTCAATTTTGTGGCGTTGTTGATCAAAGAAGGCGAGCTCGCCCTCAATTTTGAGGATGACATCGTCGCAGGTACCTGTCTCACTCGAGATGGTGAGCTGGTCAATGCCCGTCTGAAACAGATATTGAAACGTTAAATACAATCACCATGTGGCAGGATTTCGCCCAATTTTTTCTGGATTACAGGGACTTTATCTATGTGATCATTTTGTCCATTTTTCTGGGAATAGAAGTCATCAGTAATGTTCCGGCAGTACTCCACACGCCGCTGATGTCCGGCGCTAATGCAATCCATGGCGTGGTCATCATCGGTGCGATCATTGTTATGGGACACGCCTCTCCGGATGATACTCTTTCCTTAGTACTTGGTTTTCTAGCGGTTATTCTGGGCACGCTGAATGTTGTCGGTGGTTTTGTGGTGACAAACCGCATGCTGGCCATGTTCAAGCGCAAGAAGTAACTCTTTCCAATCACACACGAACTACCTGACATATGTTTTGGTTAGAAATAGCCTATCTCATCGGCTCGCTTTCCTTCATTCTGGGATTGAAGATGTTAAGCAACCCTGATACGGCAAAACGAGGCAATCTGTATGCCGGCATTGGAATGGGTATCGCCATTCTCGGGACCATTTTGTTACATCACAATAGTGAAGGTCAATCGATCGGGAATATCTCCTGGATCTTGTTGGCCATGGCAGTTGGAACAGTCATTGGCTACCTCCTGGCCATGAAAGTGAAAATGACGGCCATGCCCCAGATGGTCTCCCTGTTCAATGGAATGGGCGGTGCTTGTGCCGCCATTATTTCCATTGTTGAATATCATGGGCATCACAGCCAGGATTTCTGGTTGATCCTGGTGATCTACCTCGGACTGGTCATTGGCAGTATTTCCTTCGCTGGAAGTATGGTCGCCTATGGAAAACTGGACGATCGGATCAAGGACATTCGCGCCAACTGGTTGCGGATCCTGAACCTGGTGATCTTGGCCGTGATCGTCATCCTGGTGGTCATGGGTGTCACAGACCCCGGCAACTCGATGTTCATGTGGGCAACTCTGATCCTTGCTTTGGTCTACGGTGTCTTCTTTGTCATGCCCATCGGTGGCGCAGATATGCCGGTGGTCATCTCCCTGCTCAACTCATTCACTGGAATGGCAGCAGCTTTTGGCGGCTTCCTTTACAGCAACCAGGTCATGTTGACTGGTGGGATCCTGGTTGGATCTGCCGGTACCATCCTGACCATTCTGATGTGTACGGCCATGAACAGGTCCTTGCTCAGTGTACTGGTCGGGTCATTCGGAGGGGGTGGCACTTCCGGACCTCGTGAGCTGGGCGAGCAGTCGGTTCGTGAGATCCAAGGTACCGATGCCGCTATCCTGTGCGCCTATGCCCGTCGGGTAGCGATTATTCCAGGATACGGACTGGCAGTAGCACAAGCACAGCATATCTGTCATGAATTCGAAAGAATTCTGGAAGAAAAAGGAGTCGAGGTCTATTACGCCATCCACCCGGTTGCCGGTCGGATGCCCGGGCATATGAACGTACTCCTTGCAGAAGCCGATGTTCCCTATCCGAAACTATTGGAAATGGAGGAAGCAAATGACCTCATGCCCCAAACGGATGTCGCGATCATTATTGGTGCAAATGATGTCGTCAATCCCGCTGCGGAAACTGATCCGGGTAGCCCGATCTATGGGATGCCCATCATTCAGGTGACCAAAGCGGATAACGTGATCGTGATGAAGCGCTCCATGGGTAAAGGGTATGCCGGGATTGAGAATGAACTGTTCTTCGCACCCAAAACCCGCATGCTCTTTGGGGATGCCAAGCAATCCTTGTCCAACCTGGTCAGCGAGTTAAAGCAGATCTAAACGGGCAAGTAGCTATTCGTCAGGCCGACTAAAGCCTCATTCAAAAAGGGGAGCAGATTCATCTGCTCCCCTTTTTTAGGTGCTGTTTTGAATTGCCTATCAGGCAGAATCCGTTTCATCACCAGTGCCCAATGTTTGAAACATAACCCCTCTCTGGTTCTCCATGCAAACCCTTTGTATGGCAGGGCCGTTGGAAGTATAGTTCAAAAAGACCAGACGTGGCTTAACCTACAATTGAGTATTGAAGGATTATCACTTGGTTAATCCACAAACTTGTTGGCATTTGTAAAGACCCGATCCCAGCGAATACCCTTGAACAGACTGCCGTCCTTGGCAGATAGCCAGATGAAAAGTGGTTTACCCACGATGTGATCTTCCGGGACAAAGCCCCATATGCGGCTATCTTCCGAATTATGGCGATTGTCACCCATCATCCAGTAGTAATTCATTTTGAAAGTATAACTGGTCGCCTCTTCACCATTGATGAAGATCATTCCGTCTTTTTCTTCGAGGGTGTTGCCTTCATATACGCCGATCACGCGGCGGTAGGGTGCGATGGATACAGCATCCAAGGGCACTGTCGCACCTTTTTTGGGGATATACACGGGCCCATAATTATCGACTGTCCAGCCCTGTGTCACTCGGGCATCATTGGGGAAGAGATAATTCGGATGGTGCGGCTGCCGACTGACCACTTCTACCCGAATATCCGGTCCGAGCGATTTCAACTTTTCCACCTGTACCTGATTCAGATTGAAATATCCCGCCTGGCCATTCGCGTCGTTCAGATTGACTCCCCATTCCTCCAGCTTGCGGGGATTCAACTGGGTCGTAGTAGATGAGACCTGGTAAAGGAACTGCATGTACCTAGGATTTTGAGCAGGTTTTCCATCGATATAAACTTGACAATCGATCACTTGCAAACTGTCGCCCGGCATCCCTACACAACGCTTGATATAGTGATCCTTTTTGTCCATTGGCCGCGTGGTCAACATGGCGGGAGAAAAGTTTGGCGGCAAACTGTTCGTCCGACGAAGATCGGGATAGCTGTACGTCCTGTTGGGTGTAATGATGACACTATCGCCCTCCGGATAGTTGAAGACCACCGGATCATACCGTTTGACCTTGTTCCATCCAGGCAACCGAAAATAGGGGAGGGAAGGACTTTCGAGATACGACTCCCGATCGACCTTTGGCAGGCGATTGTGCAGCAGTGGCACCATCAAGACGGTCTGCGGTGTACGAATGCCGTAATTGGCTTTACTGACGAACAGGAAATCTCCGGTCAACAGCGATCCTTCCATCGAACTGGTCGGGATCACATAGGCTTCGATCAAAAACATGCGAATGAACGCTGCGGCAAAGACAGCGAAGATGATCGCTTCTGCCCATTCCCGAAACCAACCCTTCGCATAGGGGTTGTTGTGTTCGAGCTTTTTTAATTGGTACTGATCATTGTTCTCCTGAGCTTCTTTCACTTTCTGGTGGTACGCTTTTTCCTGTTCCAGGACGGGACCACCGTATGTTGCATTTTTGGTGAGATACATGAAATAGATGGGGGTCCCGACAACGGATAGAAAGGCATCGAGGAACGTCTTTTTGCCGTGGGATCTGGCCATATCTACACACATCCCGGCATAGATGAAGAAATTGACGATAGGGAAGAGCAGCCAAAGAGCGTAGGCTGGTTTCCGCCCGATCAAGGAGCACCAAGTACTGAAATTGATCCCGGGAATAAGTCCTTTGATCGCCTCACTTCCCATTTTGGGAAACAGCATGTAAAGACTGATACTCAGCAGGATATAACCGACGATCAAGAAGATAAGAATACTCATAAAAGCCTGGTTTAAACAAGACGCCCAAAGATAGGGCAATTTACCTCCTTGAACGGCAGGGAATCAGCGTGCAATATCTGGTGACCACGGAGAATGGAACTTTATCGACCAACAGAGAATTCGACAGGATCAATGAGCTTCTGCTTCGATCCAAAGTGAGTGGCCTTTGCGTGTGCCGACAAAGAAAACTTTGAGTTTCTTTCGGTGGAATCCTTCATGATTCGGGGTGAATGTCACCATGATCTCACCGGTCTCTCCAGGTGCGATGGCTCCGGATGGCCACCGGGGATTCGTGCATCCACAACTTGTGCGGATGGTTTCAATGACCAGGGGCGCCGTCGATTTGTTGAGGAATGAAAAAGAAAATTCCGTATCCGAACGTACCTCCAGCTTGCCTAAGTCTATTTCTGTTCCCGGGATCCACTCGATTTCCTGGCCTGCAACGCTATGGAGCATCATCAGGAAGAATCCGGTCATCAATAAAGTTCTCATTCAGAAGTCGAAGGTTGCATGATTCTGTTGAACCCGATAACAGTTCTTCGGTCTTGCAGGGTTCCACTGAGCAATAATGAATCATTGCTCAAATGCATGATCCGTAGTTTTCGATCCGGTGTTTCTGCAGATTGAATATGCAACCAGTCACTTTTGACATGGTATTGTCCGGATTCACTTTGGCCACCATACCATTCCAGATGATAGTGCCGATCCGGTGTGAAAGACAACAATATTGGGTCCACCTGGACCTGCCAGGCCGAATCAGCTACTGTGAGTGAATGTGCTTGCCATTGACCGATCAACCTTTCGGGTGGTGTCTGGTCTCTACAGGCAGAAACCATCAACAGGATCAATGAAAACAATAAATACCTCATGTTTTGGATCAAAATACCATTGAAAGCAGGATAAACGTTCCCGCGCCACCGAGAAACCCGAGAGCAGCAATCCAGCTGATATTTTTCAGATACCAGATAAAATCGATGCGCTCCATGCCCATGGCTGCTACGCCAGCGGCAGAGCCAATAATGAGCATACTGCCTCCCGTACCGGCAGAATAGGCGATGAAATGCCACAACCGGTCATCCATGGGAAAATTATACATCCCCATAGACGCTGCAACCAGGGGTACATTGTCGATCACAGCGGAGAAAAATCCAAGCACAATGACCACGATATCTACACTGGGGATGGCGGCATCCAGACCTTCAGCGGCATAGTTGAGGAGGCCGATCATATGGCCACCATGCCCCATAATGGCGGCACTTTCCAAAGCAGCAACAGCTGCCAGGATCCCCAGGAAAAAAATGATGCTGCTCATTTCGATCCGGCTCAACGCATGTCGTGCGGTGAGGACCTCTTTTTCCTCCCGGCTGAAGTCTTCTCCGGGATGGATGTATTCTGAGATCAACCAGACGATACCCAGACTCAACATAATCCCGATGTACGGTGGCAGATGCGTGATGGATTTGAAAACAGGCACAAAGATCAACCCTCCCAAACCAGCGAAGAGGATGATCTTGCTGGTTTTCAGCGGTTTGTCCTCTTCATGTGAGATCTGGACGGTTTTGGGGGAAATGTTGCCCTTGAAGGCCGGCAGAAACATGGCAATGATCCCTGGTATCACCACGCAGACGAGAGAAGGCAGGACGATGTGTTCGATCAATCCGAGAGAACTGACCTTCTTACCGATCCACAACATGGTGGTCGTGACATCACCAATAGGTGACCAGGCCCCACCGGCATTCGCCCCGATGACAGCCATCGACACAAACCAGAGTCGTTCCTCACGCTGTGGAACGAGTTTTCGCAGGAGGGATACCAGGACGATCGTTGAAGCCAGGTTGTCCAATGCCGCAGACATAAAAAAGGAAAGGATCAGAATGATCCAGAGCATTTTGGATTTCTTGGTAGTGTGGATACGGTCTGTAATGACGGCAAAGCCACGATGCAGGTCGATCAGTTCGACAATGGTCATGGCCCCGATCAGAAACAGCAGGATCTCCGCTATTTTGCCGATGTGATGCAGGAGGACCGGCTCCATTTCACCAACAACATGTTCGTGATTGATCACATCCAGATGTCCCAGAGAAATGATAGCCCAACACAGAGAACCCATCAGCAGTGCCGGAACAGATTTGTCCAATCTGAGCGGATGCTCAAAAACAATCATGGTATAACCGATCACAAAACAGAGGACAAGAGCGGTGATCATCCGTACGGGTTGTGCTTAAGAAAGCGCAAAGATAGTAGAATATCACACCGAGGTAAATGTCAGTCAGGCCAAATCAACTCATGTCCGGATTTGTGGACTGCCGGAGTTCCATGTACTTTTGCAGTAAAATATAGATATGGTCAAAATCGGATCCATCGAATTAGGTGAATTTCCATTTCTGCTGGCACCCATGGAGGATGTCAGTGACCCGCCTTTTCGTGCCTTGTGTAAGGAGCAAGGTTGTGATCTGATGTACACTGAATTCATTTCGGTGGAAGGATTGATCCGGGATGCCACCAAGTCGGTTCAGAAGTTGGACATCTATGAGGAGGAACGTCCGATCGGTATCCAGATCTTCGGAGCGGAACTCGATTCAATGACCAGAGCTGCCGAGATTGTCGAAGAAGCCAAGCCGGAGATCCTGGACATCAACTTCGGTTGTCCAGTGCAAAAGGTGGTTTGTAAGATGGCTGGAGCAGGGATCCTGAAGGATATTCCCAAGATGGTCGAACTGACCGCGGCCATTGTCAAGTCCACCAATCTGCCTGTAACGGTCAAAACCCGTCTGGGTTGGGATGACAGCACAATTTACATTGAAGAGGTGGCAGAACGACTACAGGATGTGGGGATCAAAGCCATCTCGATACATGGACGCACCCGCAAGCAGATGTACAAAGGCGAAGCGGACTGGTCATGGATCGCCAAGGTGAAGAACAACCCGCGGATCCATATCCCCGTCTTTGGGAATGGAGACATCAACACCCCTGAAAAAGCGGTGGAATATCGGAACAGATTTGGCGTCGATGGCATCATGATCGGCAGAGCCAGTATTGGCAATCCCTGGATCTTCAGGGAGATGAAGCATTATATGGCCACAGGCGAACATTTACCTCCTCCGACTCTGGAAGAACGAGTAGATGCTGCCAGGCGTCATTTATTGCGTTCCATCCAATGGAAAGGACCCAAACTGGGCGTTCTTGAAATGCGCCGCCATTATACCAACTATTTCAGAGGTCTCGAAGGGATCAAAACCTTCCGGGCCAGATTGGTTACGGAGGATGATCTCTCTATCTTGCTTACGATTTTACTCGAAATCGAACATCATTATTCCTCTGCGGGTTACACCGCTCAGGCTGTGGAAAACCTGATTGAAATTTGATCTTTCCAATTGATAAAGACGAGCAGGACCTCCTTCGATTGATCGGGAGGACAGCAGAGCAATTAGGAGCCCCCGCCTATATGGTGGGTGGGTATGTCCGTGATAAAATGCTGGGACGGCAAACCAAGGATCTGGATATTGTCTGTCTCGGAAGCGGCATTGAACTCTCCGAAGCCGTTGCCAGTCAGTTGCTTCCCCAACCCCATGTGACGGTATTTCGTCGTTTCGGAACCGCCATGTTTCGGCACCGGGGTCGTGAACTGGAATTTGTCGGCGCCCGCAAAGAATCTTACAGCGAAGACTCCAGAAAACCGGCGGTCGAAGAAGGCACCCTGGAAGATGATCAGTTCCGGCGTGATTTTACCATCAATGCCCTGGCCATCAGTTTGAATGAGTTTGATTTCGGACAACTTCTGGATCCATTCGATGGCATTAAACATCTGTCGGAGAAGATCCTGAAGACACCCCTCGATCCGGGAAAGACCTTTTCGGACGATCCACTGCGCATGATGCGCGCCATCCGTTTTGCCACCCAACTCGGGTTTGTCATCGAACCAGAGACTCTTGAGGCCATCTCCCGTTATCGCGAGCGGATCCAGATCGTATCCCAGGAGCGGATCACTACCGAACTGAACAAGATCCTCGAAACGCCGACACCATCCGTCGGCTTCAAACTGTTGATGGATACGGGGCTCCTCCAATTGATCCTGCCGGAGATGGTGGAGTTGAAAGGAGTGGAGTTTAAAGAAGGGGTCGGGCACAAGGACAATTTCTATCACACCTTGCAAGTGGTAGACAACCTCTGTAAAAAATCGGATGACCTCTGGTTGCGCTGGTCAGCTGTCCTCCATGATATTGCCAAACCGGCCACCAAACGATTTGAACCGGAGGTAGGGTGGACCTTCCACGGGCATGATGCCCTGGGAGCCAATATGGTGGTGAAGATCTTTCGCAGATTACGACTGCCCCTGGATCATAAAATGAAGTTTGTCCAGAAGATGGTTCGGATGCATTTGCGGCCGATATCCCTGACCCAGGAAGACATCACTGATTCAGCAGTGCGCCGCTTGCTCTTTGATGCAGGCGATGACCTGGATGCACTTTTGACTCTTTGTGAAGCGGATATCACTTCCAAGAACCCGAAAAAGGTCACCCGATACTTGGAGAATTATGCCCACCTGCGAACCAAACTGGAAGAGGTGGAGGAGAACGATCGGTTGCGTAATTGGCAACCCCCCGTTTCCGGAGAGATGATTATGGAGGCATTTGGAATAGGGCCCTGTAAGGAGGTCGGGATGATCAAGACCAGAATCCGGGAAGCCATCCTGGAAGGCGATATTCCCAATCAATTTGATCAGGCGTATTCCCTCATGCTGGAGGAGGGCCAGAAACTCGGGTTGGTGACTTCTCGAACCAAAGCGGGTCAATGACGGCAACTCGTAAACTGTTGGGAAAGATCTGGGCTGTTTATGGCATGCTCGTCTTTTTTGTCATGCTCCTCATTCTATTTCCATTTTATCTCATTATTCTGGGACTCTTTCCCACAAGCTGGTTCAAACCCGTGATCTGGTTTAATCACCATGTCTATCCACGCATCTTCTTCGCCCTGGTGGGGATTCGGATCAAGGTGCACAATCGGAAGGTGTTGGATACGGGTCGCCAGTATATCCTGGTCAGCAATCATCGCTCGGCCATAGACTTCATGGCCAACACGGTGGCCTTTCCAAATGTGTACAAGTACCTGGCAAAGAAGGAGCTGACGAAAGTGCCCTTCCTGGGGTTTGTCATCAAGAAACTATGTGTACTGGTAGATCGATCCAGCACAGCCTCCAGAATGAAGAGCCTGGAGTGGATGAAAAAGAGTTTCGATGAAGGGTATTCGCTGTTTTTTTACCCGGAAGGCACGCGCAACAAGAGTGGCGAAGGTCTTGGTGTTTTCTTTTCCGGAGCGTTTCGATTGGCCCAGGAACTGCGTGTTCCTATAGCGGTGATGACCTTACAGAATGTGCACAAGAGAAGTGGGTCTGCCCGTTCGATGGACCTTTTTCCCGGCACCCTGCACATCCGATGGAGCGGCGTGGTGACGCCGTCAGATAATACGACGCATGAGTCACTGATGCAGGAAACCCGGGCGATGATGGCCCGAGACCTGATGGATTGATCAGGAGATTTTCAGGATCAATTCGCGATCTCCATCCATTTCCGCTTTGATCACTTCATATGTTTTATGGAAGGTTTTCTCCGCCTGCTCTAGTTCGCCTGTAGCAGCCGAGATCTCGTTACGGGCAGTTTGGATCCTCTTTGCACCCTCTCCAATTGCATGCTCAATGCGTTCGATCTCCTTTTTAAATTCGTCGATCTTTGCTTCCAGCGTGTCAATGTCCTTTTTGCGGGCTTCGATCTTTCGATTCATCGCTGCAGCGAGCGCCTTGTCAAAATCACTTCTTTCCTGTTGCAATACCACCTTGTACCGATCCAGAGATTGGAGGATATGGGCCTTATCCACACCCATTGCAGAGGCAGTGGCGAATGCAGATTTGACCGCCAACTCACCGGTCATTTCCATCTTTTTCAACTGGAACAGCGCCAATTTGAATTCCAGATAATCAAAACCTTGTTGGTTGTTTCGTTCCAGGGCCTTTATCAGGTAACCCAGGCTTTTTTCATCCATTTTGTCCAGATGACCAAATGCCTGTTTCAATTTATCCTCCATGCGATTGTCTTTCATGCAAATGTACGCCATTCATGGCCAGTGAACAGGTTGTGATCTGTCCTCATATTTTAAGGATCGATTGGGGCTCAACCATGACTGGCTGTGATCAGACTGCCTCTGACCGGGTCTAGAGTGATCTTCAAATAGGCATTGACCTCTTGTTGCAGATCCTCGACATGGGAGATGATACCTACACTCCGATTTTCGCCACGCAATGCTTTCAAGGTATCCAGCACCAGAATGAGACTGTCTCTGTCCTGCGTACCGAATCCTTCATCCAGGAAGAAGAAATCACGATCGCCCTGTCGATGATCTCGGATCTGCTCGGCCAGGGAGAGGGCCAATGCCAGTGCTGCCTGGAAGAGTTGCCCTCCCGAAAGGGTTTTGACCAGTCGCAGCGCCCCACCATGGTAATAGTCCCGGACCATGATCCGGTTGTCCTCGCCGAGTTCCAGCCGAAGTTTGTGCCGGGTCATTTTATAAAAACGTTGATTGGCATGTTCGAGGATCTGCCGTAAATATCTGGATGCCGCAAAATCGACCATCCCCTTTCCTCTGAACAATGTGTCGAGGGTCTTGAGGTTGTTGAGTTTGTTAGAGACCACCTGGAATTCTGCTTTCAGCCTCACCGCTTCCTCCATGCGCAGATTGGTGTCCTTGATCTGCGTCTCGATGACGGCCAGCTGGTTGGACCAATGAGTAGCCTGGCCCTCCAGTGCTGCCAGTTCCTCCTTCAATTTCGCGACAGCCTGTTGCGTATCCATATCTGCAACGGCCGCATATCGATCGGGATGAGCCTCCTTCAGGACAATGTTCTGTTCTTCCAGCCTGCCGTTCAGCTGTTTGTCCTGTTCATCAAAATACTCCTTCCGGATCTGATCTTCCTGCAAGCGGTCTCGGGCATCCTGAACCTTTTTTTGAGAATCCCCCACCGCCGTGGCGATCGCCCGACTTTCTTGTTCCAACTGCTGGATGGTTTGCAAAAGTTCCTCCCGTGAGCGTTCCAGGTAGGTCTCCAAACCATCCAGCGTCCCGATCTGCTCGGCGAGTGTATCGACCCGACTTTGCAGTCGCAAGGCTTCAGCTTCGTGGGCCTTCACTCCGGTTTCCTGGTGGATATATTGTTTTTCAATTTGCTGAAGTTCCTCCTGTTGGACATGATGCGCCTTTTGCATGCTGTCGATCTGTGCCGAATAGGTTGACTGCTGCTCCAACCATTCGGTCAGTTTATCGTGGGATAGTCCCCAGTTCTCTAAATGCGGCGTTAATCGGGCTTGAACCGCTTGAATATTTTGATACTCCTGTCTTAAAGTCTTCAATCGTTCCTCCTGCATCACGATCTTGTTTTCCAGTTGAAGGGAGTTCTCCCAGAGGGACTTCATGCGATGCAGGGCCTTTCGCTTTTGATCCTTCTTTTCGGTCAATGATCTCACCTTGTCCTGGCTTTGATCGGGCGTATAAGGCACAGGATGATCCAGCGAACCGCAAAGCGGACAAGGCTGTCCATCTGCCAACTGGTCGGCGAACGGGGATAGTCCGGATTGCAGCTGGACATGCAGGATCTCTTGTTCTATTCGTTCCAGGTTCGCTTCCACATTTTTCGTCCATTCCGGGATCAACTCCCCCGGGTTTTCTGGTAGCGCATGATCAAATAGAGTCGGGTCCCAGTGTTGTTGCCAGAACACCTGCAATTCCGTTTTCACCCGATCCAGTTGAAATCTGCCTTCTTTTCCACTCGATTCAAGTTCAAGCCTTTTCTGTTCGGCTTGTTGCCACTGATAGGACCAGGCTGTTCGTTCCTGGATCGTTTCAGAGGAGGCCCTTTTGGCCAGGAGGCTGGAGATATTCTGGTTGGACTCTTCCAGCATCAATCGTTTTTGCTTCATCTGCTCCTGCAAGGGCAACAAAGCCTGTTTCTTGATCTGGGTTTTCTGATCCAACTCCGATAGTTCATGCTTGCTGGACTGGAGATCCATGAGCAGCCGAAGTTGTTGGGTCAGCTGTTGCAATTGGGGCAGGCTGGCTTCTTTTTGGACAAGAGCGGCATGCTGCTTTTGCAGTCCATCCAGTTGAAATGTGCGTTCCTGGATCAATGGCAGAAGTTTCTGCAGGGATGCCTGATTCTGATCGAATTCTATCCGGGTTCGATGATAGGTCGTCAGCGCTTCCAACTCCAGGGTGGTTTGCCTGACCTTTTGGACCGCTGCTACTTGTTCCGCTTGCAGGCGTTTGCGTTCCGTTTCCAATTGGGGAAGCGGTGTCACCAGGATTCGCTCCAGCGTTTCCAGTTGCCCGGCCAGATGCTGTTCGTGGCTTTTTGTGCGGCCGATCAAATTGCGCAGAGGACCGGCCAGGTCGAATCGGTGCAGATGAAACAGATGTTGCATCATCTCCGTCCGGTCCTTGTCGCTGAGCTGCAGGAATTCCTGGAATTTGCCCTGTGGGACAATCACCGTTCGTGTAAAGTGATCATAGGACAAGCCGATCGCGTCCTGAATGGTTTGTTCCGTAACAGGAACGGGTACATCCGCTTCGAGGATAAAGCATTCCCGATTCATGAACGGGCCGCTCTTGCGTCTTTTTCCGGTAGCCAGACACTGATAGCGCCGACCATCCACCAGCGAATCGAAGGTGAATCGAATATAGGCCGTATCCGCATCGAGATTGAACATGTTGGCCGCCACGCTGTCGCGTTTGTTCATGCGTTCGACCTGGCCATAGAGTGCATAGGTGATGGCATCCAGAAGGGATGATTTGCCGCTACCGACAGATCCGAAGATGCCGAAAAGATGAGCATCCAGGAGCGGTTGGAAATCAATTCGGGTGCGTTCCCTGTACGAATAGATTCCCTCCAGGATCAATTCAACGGGTATCATGAGGCATCTTCATTGAGGAGTTCGTGAAAAAGATCCATGAGGGCTTCATCTGGTTCTGCTCCCAGTTTGTATTGGAAATATGCCTTAAACACATCATCGATATGATCCAGTTGAATGGTATGACCATCTGGTGTTTGATTGCCCGGCAACTGTTCTATCTCCGGGATGATCATCACGCGGGGATGTGCCTGTTCCAGTCTGGATTTCCACTCGCTGGAGAGAAATTCAGGACAAATCATAGTCAATTCGATAAAGGCTTCCTGATGTTCCTGCAAATACTGCACAGCTGCATCGATGTCCCGGTTTGTATGGCGGAGTAGAGGGAATCCGGATTGAAGTGGGTAATACTCCAACAACGCTTTTTCTCCGGGTTCCAGGCGGATAATCACCACCTTTTTCTGTTGATGCGCCTCCGAGAAAGAGTAGGACAGGGGACTCCCACTATACACTACCGGCAGATCGCCTTTTGCACTGACCTGGTGTGGACGATGCAGGTGACCCAGGGCGGCATATTGGATCTGCGGGGGAATGGCATGCACCGGCAAGGCGGGGACCCCTCCTGAATACAGGATCGGTTTTTCATCGTCAGGCTCCGGATCAGGATGTGCCGGATCAATCGCAAAATAGAAGTGTCCCATGAAGAGATTACACCCCTGCGAATCGCAATAGGTATCGCCGAGTTCTTTCCAGTGTTGGGTGAGGATGCTGGTCATCGCGGCTCCGGGGTCATCTGGATCCAGGGCTGTTTTCAGCCGGATGGCGTTGGCATAGGGCGTGGTGATGATCCGGAGTGGCGGCTCATCGGGGAGACTCAATTCAATAAATCCTGGTGCGGACCGAGTGAGGGCTAACCCACTTTCATGCGTGAATGGCTGTATAGTCTGGTTGGGCAAACCGATGGTGATAATGCCCAGGGAGCGAGCCAGGGCTTCCGGGGCCAGAATATGATCGGGAGAGTCGTGATTGCCGGCGATCACCACCACGGCACGCCTTCCCTGGTCAGACAATTGACTCAATGTCCTGTAGTACAACTCGTCGGCATCATTTCCCGGATGATATTGGTCGAACAGGTCGCCTGCGATGAGGATCACCTGGGCTCGGGTGGAATCAGCGACCTGGACGATCTCTTCCATAACCAGCCGCTGCTCAGCAAGGCGCGAATGGGTATCCAGTCGCTTTCCCAGGTGCCAGTCTGCCGTATGTAGAATGATCATGTGATGAGGTCTAGTCGTGGCCTAAGGTAATGTGGCAAAAGGGAATTCTTCCAGTAGGAGGACCTGTGTGATCCTTTCCTTGCAAAAATAGGATGCCTGCATCCATAAGCAAGGAGGTGTGGCATGTCTTTTGCCAACCGTATCACTAGCGCTACTATCCTTGCTTATTACTTTGAAAGTTCTTTTCTTTGCTGCCTGAACGTGACATGAGCGATTCTTCTAATGTGAAGGATTGTGTCACGCGTCACAAACGGGGTGTAGCGCAGCCCGGTAGCGCGCTACGTTCGGGACGTAGAGGCCGGAGGTTCAAATCCTCTCACCCCGACAAGGTTGTCAGGTGAAAAAAGACATATTTGCCACCCTAGCTCAGCTGGTAGAGCAACGCATTCGTAATGCGTAGGTCGGCGGTTCAAGTCCGCTGGGTGGCTCCAGGAATGCCTGCTTCTTAGCAGGCATTTTTATTGAATACCGGTTATGGCACTTGCCCATAATTTTCTGGGATTCCCAAATTCTGCCTGAAAGAGCTGGCTATGTGTCCTCGGCATCTCAATTCTCTATTCCACTTCATTCATCATGCATCCTCCAAATCGGGGGGAATGGTTTTAGGACGCTTCTGAATTTGTGGATCTACTTATCCGCTGTCTTTGGGAATGTCTTCTTCATCGTACACGAGGACTGCTCCCTTCCGGGGAATCGGGATGCCCCTACAGCAGCATGACCGCTACTCCAGCTGAGATGAACAGGAGCTGTAATTAGAGTGTTTATATACTTCATATATACTTCATACCTACTTTATATATACTTGATCTATACGTCATTTATACCTGGAATATGGGTCATTTCTATTTCATTTTACCTCTATTCCAGCTTTATATACTCAGCAATACCACAATTTCTCTACCCAGAAGCAGAGGCTTGGTCGGATCAAATAGATGATGGCTGTGCCCTAACTGAAAAGCGCTTTAAAGATCACCGGCACCATGGATGACCTGACATTTTACCATTCCCGTGCGGATGTGTACCTGGCCCGTCGGATCCATAGGCACGATCCGGAAAAAGTGAAGACGACCAAAAATTTTGCCTGAACCATGGAAAATGCGACGGAGTTCGGGCAGGTCGCCAAGGTGGCCCGCACAGAAGAAAAGACTGATGGGACATTCGTTAGAATAAAAGATCGCGCGCACAGGCCCGGACGTTTAATTCCCCTGTTTCGAGATTGAATGAAGTCCGGATCCAGACATCCGCTGGATGGCGGATCGTCTGGGCGCAAGGTGCGCAAATATGAAAGGCGCAAAGAATCCCAGGATTTCTTTGCGCCTTAAATAAGCTGAATTTTCTTCTTGGGACAAAAACAACGCATAGTATCCAGCATAGTATGAAAGCACTTCCTTTGCGACACAGCGCCTTTGCGCGAATGAAAGTCCCATCCGAATAGAATGGCATGGCATGCATGGAAGGGAAAGCCCATCTTCAGATATTCTTAAAAGTGCAATCTGATATCCGGAAGGAGGAAAAGACCTATGAACTGATTGAGAGGTGAAGCGTACAGGTTGTGGAGGTGTTCGCGAGGATAGAATGGACGCGTTGAATAGAGGGTTGTGCAGAATTTGTTTGCACAGATCATTCCTGCGCTCGGACCCTGTTATGAAGGGTTGAGAAGAAAGAAGTCCTCGCTATTTCTGAAGTGACCGAAAGGGGAATACAATGTCGTTCCAGATTGTTAATCGCGTCTCTGGTGTAGTCAATGATTTTAGGATCTGTGGTGCGACAGAGATTGGGATTGTCGTAGGTGAAATAAACGACAGACTGAAATTCTGCCTGGACTAAGATCATATTATTGGTGTGGGTCGCTTCATTTTGGTAGAGCTGATAGGGGGCACCACTTGGTTTCCTGCCGGCTGCCACCCGGAGTTCGAGCATATCCAGGAGATCGTGGATGTCTTTATACAGCTGGGAGCGAATCTTCGGGTCATTGATATGTCCGGCACTTTCCAAATACTGGATTTGATACAAGGTATTATCCAGGACGTTGGAATGCCAGATTTCAGAGCTGGGAAAATCATCATATGCCCGGCGGACAGCATTGAAGTAGAATGCCTCTTCAGTGGATATGGCGGCATGTTTGTCAAACAGCCGGTCGCCACCGAGGCGGGTCTCCCGATCCCAGGTGAAATACTTCCAGACAAAAAATTTGAATTTGGCCAGGAGTGGAAACTGGAGGGCGTAGAAAAGGAGGATTTCGGAAGTGACATAACGGATCAATACCGATTTTTCACCACCCAGGAGTTGAAGTTGGGCGAGAATGGGCGACAAGAACTCGATCGAGTTGCCTGGTTGCCTGAGCAGACTTGTGAGGGATACTGTAATATCTGTATCCGAAACCTCTCTCGAAATCAGAGGGTAGTCTACATCAAAGGCCAGAATGAGATCTCTCATCTCATCCACATTCAGCCGGGTTTTCCCATTGATCCGGTTGTAGACGGCAGAGCGATTCAATTTGAGTAAAGCACCGATCTGGCCCGCCAGATCCACGCCATGAGAGGCAGTCTGTTTGAGGCTTTTGAAAAAGGAAATCTGGAGATCCTGATCCATGGTATTCGATTGAAAAAGTAAAAATGGGCAACGGGTCAAAACGACAAACTCCACATAGAGTGGATTGTAAAATTTTGAAAACCCCACCAATCGTGTAAATATAACAAAACAGATGGCATGAAGTGCATGAAACCATGATTTGTGGACAAGAAAAAATATGTTAATACACGAATGGTGGACGGAAATGCCGATTAATACCGCGATATTTAAGACATCAGTATTAGACCTGTAGTTAACCAGGTTAATGATCAGAATCACATCAGTATGAAATACCTCTCTCTCTCCTCCTCATCGTTTTACTATCCCTGGCATCTTCCTGCAAGAAGGACAATATCGAACCGAAACCGGATTTGCCACCGGCAACGATGACAGGGGAAAACACCTTTGGTTGCTATATCAACGGGGAGCCCACCATATTCGGAAAATCGTTTCTCGATGTAGGTGGACCTATGCTGGAAGCTAGATGGCACAAAATGCACCCTGAAGGGGA
>JAIPBE010000021.1 GCA_021738725.1 Saprospiraceae bacterium
ATGTGTATTAATGCCCGTCATAAGTCTGTCAGTAGATTCAAATATCAGGTTCAAAGGGTGTCAATATTTACAAAACACTGATGTGTAGAGCATAGTAATACAGTGAGTTGCAGGAATAGGCTAAAAAGTGCTCTTTCCGGTATCCTCCACCACCTTCAGGGCCCCTTCATTTGGAGGGGCTTTTTTTATTTATGGCCGCATTTGTATCCATCCTATACTCGCCTTCCAGAGACCGGTACTATATCGGTGCTTCTTAGAATCTTCGCGATCGTCTTTTCAGACACAACCAGGGGTATTCCAAATCTACCGCTGCTGGCAAACCCTGGCTCCTCGTTTACACTCAATCATTCGATTCCTTCCAGGACGCACGATCATTTGAAAGCAATCTGAAAAAGCAAAAGCGACGATCAGCATTTCTACCCCTTATTCAGCGATATCTGTTCAATCCATTCCTTCTTCCGGGAGACAATATTATAACTAGGATTAGCTCAACTGCCTGCCCGCCGTAGCTTCGCGAAGGCGGGGCTAGAGCGTCCCGCTCCGAGTTTATTCCTTAATAAGCCAAACAGATTTCGTTTCATTCCTAGAGCTCATTTTGACGATATACACCCCAGGTTGCCAACCCAACAAGTTGATCTGGCTGGCAAAGTCTCCATCAATTACCGGTACATGTCCTTGCCAAACAGCGTGACCAATCAAGTCGGAAACAGTGATAACCACCTCTTGACCTCCAACCCCACTCCCTTCAAACCGAACCCAACTACCAGCAGGATTGGGTAAAATATTCCAGGCAATGTCTTTCTGAACTGTCTGTTCTAGATCGGTTACTACCACTGAAGTTGAAGACATACAACCTAAAGAGTCAGTTACTGTCACGCTGTGCATACCGGCCATCAGAGGTATGATCAGTTCTTGGGAACCGTTGCTCCACAACCAAGTGTAGGGTGGCACCCCGCCTGTGGCCTGGGCATACAAACTGTCACCTTCGACAATCTTAACCACAATCTCCACGGCTCCTGCCACAAAAGTAGTATCCGTAGATCCACAACCTCCCGGAGTGGTGATCGACACGACGTACATTCCTTCGCATAACCCGGTAATAGCGGATGTACTGTCTCCAGTAGTCCAGAGATAGGTCCAAGTAAGATTAACCCCTTCCACGCTTATCTGACCGTCGCAACTGTCTCCACAGGTTACCGCCGCCGTATTCAGAGTCGCATCAGGAATAGCCCAGACAATTACTTCAACAGTGTCAGACCCCAAACAACCTTGAGCATCCAGTGCTGTAACAATATAGGTGCTAGCCGTATCTGCGGTGATCGAATGGCCTGTCTCTCCTGTATTCCAGATGTATTCAATAAAACCTTGTCCGGCAGTTAGCAATGAAGTATCTCCAACACAAAGGTCTTTAGCCCCTTCAATCTTCAGCGCTAAAATGCACTCACTGCAGTCTTTGTAAGCAGGACTGTCTTCAGAAAAGGTCCACCCTTTATTACCCTTAAGATGGGCACGAGCATCAATTGAATTTGTGCCATACTTCATTCCTTGAGCACCAAGAATTCGATTGTCTGGTGTGGATAGGTTTTCGTTCCAGCCAATAAGATTTGCAGAATAATGCCAACAGTCCAAGCCTGAAAAATCAAACATTCCCGATAAGTTAACATTGGGATTTAACACCCAATCTCCGAGATATTGGTTGAAGGAAATTGCATTAAAAAACAAATGAGACATTTGTGTCACAGACGACACATCCCATCTACCAATATCCTGATTGAATTTTAAGGCATTTGAGAACATACTTGCCATATTCGTCACCGAGGAAACGTCCCAGGTACTTATGTCCTGATTGAAATTTGTAGCAAAGGCAAACATACGACTCATGTTCTTCAGTAAGGACACGTCCCAGCTACTTATGTTCTGGTTGAATGTGTCTGTACTTTCGAACATCCAACTCATTTCCTCCACTGAAGAAACGTCCCACCCTCCAATGTCTTGGTTGAATGTTTTTGATTTGTAAAACATCCTGCTCATATCAGTCACAGAGGATACGTCCCAGTTTCCTATGTCCTGGTTAAATTTGGGGGTATTCGAGAACATACCTTCCATGTCTTTTACTGATGATACATCCCATTCTCCAATATTCTGATTGAAAGTCCAAGCTGTATTAAACATTGAATTCATATCAACAACCGACGATACATCCCAGCCTCCAATATCATGATTAAACAAAAGGGCATTATTGAACATACTTGCCATATTTGTCACTGAAGAAACGTTCCAACTTCCTATGTCTTGGTTGAATGCTTCAGCTTTGTAAAACATCTGACTCATATCCAATACAGCAGAAACGTCCCATTTGCTGATGTCCATATTGAACAGGAGCGCCCCTTCGAAAATCCGACTCATATTCTTTACAGAAGACACATCCCAATCACCGATGTCCTGGTCAAACGATGATGCATTTCGGAACATACCTGCCATATCCACCACCGCTGCTACGTTCCAAGTACCGATATCCTGGTTGAAGTCGCTGTTAATCGCAAACATCTCTTTCATGTTCGTTACCGAGGACACATCCCACTTTCCGATATCCTGATTGAATGACATTATTGAGAACATTCTGCTCATATTTGTCACCGTTGACACATCCCATCCACTAATATCCTGATTGAACACTTTTGCCCATTCAAACATCAGGCTCATATCCTCTACTGACGACACATCCCAGGCACTGATATCCTGGTTAAACGCTTCTGCATCTCTGAACATCTGACTCATATTCGTTACAGAAGACACATCCCACTTTCCGATATTCTGATTGAATGAAGTAGCAAAGTAGAACATGCTGCTCATATTTGTCACAGACGACATGTCCCAACCTCCGATATTTGCCGGACCATCAAGTAATCCACAATTGGAAAACATCTCGGAGCAACTAGAAACCGAAGACAAATCTGGCATATCGGTTGCTTCACATGTCAAATTTGCACAACCGTAAAAGGCGCTTGCCATCGAAATCCAAAGAATTTCGCCCCACTGGTCAACTGTCTGGATCTTATTCTTGTCACCACCATTGTTGAATTTGATCCTGTAAAAGGTACCTACACCGGGGGCAATACTTATTTTGTAAGTTCCGGGGGATGGGAAATTCACCACCGTTGTATTGTTCCCAATTGCCGAACCGTTGTTACCTGGATTGCCAACTTCTTCCCATGAGATGCTGTAATTCGTACCTGTTCCCGGAATCTGGATCTGGGTGTTCGCCGTCACACCAGGGTTTGTCGTCTGCCATGTGGTGATGAAGGCGCTTTGGCCAACACCTACCGAACAGCTGGTTGCCAGAAATGCAAGCGCCATCACATATATGCGAAACAGACCACTTTCAAAACGAGAGTCTACTCTTTTATTCATAAGATCAATAGACTGAGGAGACAGAATTCCACAAAACTCACAGCTGAAGTCCCGAAAACTGCTCCTGCAATCTGAATGGGATGGATTGTCATGAACAATATTCCTTCCAATAATACGAAATGAGCCAGACTTATAAAAAATGAACATTTTCGGACTCCAAACTCATCATAAATACTGGGAGTCAACTTTCCTTCTGGAAGCTATACATACTCCCAATCCCTTATCTTGCGTTCTCGTCTGGGCACCAGACAGCAACCTTCCAGATCCCGGCTGATCTACAGCCATCCCCATATCCATGCAACGCTTACACTTCCTCCTCCTCCTGCTGTTCCCGTTGATGCTATCCGCCCAATGGACCATTACCGGGGCAGTTACTGATATCGAAACTGGTGAAGCCGTTCCTTTTGCCACCATTGTGGCAGGCAATGCCGAAGAAGCGACGACTACCGATGCCGATGGCCACTATGAATTCAACCTGAAAAAGCCTTACCCTTTCATTCGGATCGAAGCCATCGGGTATTCGCCCATAGACATTCGTATCAACCAGAAGAAAGACCAGGTATATGATGTCAAGTTGCAACCTGCTGTTTACGAAATGCAGGAGATCACAGTAAAACCCAAACGATATACCAACAAGGACAACCCTGCAGTTGAATTGATCCGTCTGGTGGTAGACAATCGCGATAAGAACCGGGTTTCCAACCTTCCGACATTCCAGGAAGAACAGTATGAGAAGGTGGTCATCGGCTTTGGGAACATCCCGAAAAAGACCATGAATCGGCGCATCTTCCGAAGGATCCGATTCCTGTGGGAGAATGTTGACAGCAACAAGATCGAGCAGATCGATGTGGTCCCTCTTTTCGTTCAGGAAAACGTCTACGATTTCTACAGCCAGGATCCTCCTTCTAGTCAACAAAAGTTAACTCAAGCCACCAAATCTGTCCGATTTCATGGGTTTATGGATGATAAAGGCATCGACAAAGGCGTCCAATATCTGTACCAGCCCATTGACATTTACGATCCCAATATTCTTTTGTTGACCAATAAGTTCCCCAGTCCGATTTCCAATACGGCGCCTTTGCTCTATCGATATTATCCGGTAGACACTATCGAACAGAATGGACATCAAGTCGTCAAACTCGAATTCTATCCCCGGAATAAATACGATATGTACCTCCAGGGGGAATTGTATGTCGCCCTGGATAGCACTTATCCTGTTACGGGCATTCGCTTTACGATCAACCCTCAGGCCAACCTGAACTGGGTCCAACATCTGACGGTTGAACAACGCTATGAACAGCAGCCCAGCGGCCAATACATGATCGCACAAGAGGACTTCAGGATGTATTTTGGCATCACTTCCAAAGGGATGGGTGTCTTCAGTCAGCGTTTCGTCGATCATCGGAATATCCTGATCAATGAACCCCTACCTGATGACCCGGATCTCTTCACCAGTCATCCTGCGGTCAAGGTCGAAAACCCGGAAGCACGAGCTTCAGATTCCCTTTATTGGTCGAAGAAGGGGCTACCCTTGACTCCGCCGGAAGAAAAAGCTTATGCCAATATGGACAGCCTCATCCATATGCCCTGGTTTATCATCATGACGAAAGTAGGCCGACTCCTCACGGGCGGATATATCGATGTGGCCCCAGGGGTAGAGGTCGGGCCCCTCCCTACCTTTGTCGCCCTCAATGATGTAGAAGATGTCCGCCTTCGAATCGGAGCCCGGACGAGACCGACTCTGAGCGAACGATGGCAGGTGGGCGCATCTGCGAGTTACGGGTTCGGGGATGAACGCTGGAAATTTGGTGGTAATTTTGCTATTGCCACTGGCAAAACGGCATACCATCGATTTCCCTTCAACCGGATCACCGGCTCTATGGAGGAACGGCTCGCGCTGCCAGGGCAAAACCAGAGTTTGAACAATACGCTGGGTACATCGATCACTCGGGGCGCCAATGATCGATTGATGTATACCCGACTGTCCAAGTTGACCTATGAACGAGAGTTCGAAAGTCAGTTCTCATTTCAGGTCGGATTAGAACAGGAAACGCTTGAACCGGCAGGTGCACTGACGTTCACTCCGGCCGACGGGGTATCCCCACCACCGTCAACGCTCCAATCCATGAGAAGTGTGGTTCTCTTACGCTATGCTCCCGGCGAGAACATCTACCAGGGAACAAGTGGAGCGCGGTCGCGGATCTCTTATCAATTTATTGGTCAACTGCGATATGCTCACTCCTTCGCCCACGTTCCGGGCGGCCAATTCGACTATGATGACATCGGGCTCCTTCTTCAAAAATTCACCAATGTCCCCCCATTTGGTTACAATTCAACCACCCTGGAAGCAGGAGCCATACTGGGCAGTGTCCCCTACCCCTTCCTTGTCCTCCACCGGGCCAACCAAAGCTATTTTTATCAATCGGCTAATTACAATTTGATGAATTTCCTGGAGTTCGTCAGTGACCGATATGTCGCCTTGACCGTGAATCAATATTTCAACGGATTCTTCGTCAACAAGATCCCGCTCATCAAACGTCTTCATCTTCGGGAAGTCCTTGCAGTCAAAGTCCTGTTCGGGGGTGTTTCCGCAGCAAACCGTGATGAAACGGATCCTGACATCCTCCAATTCCCCCGACAGGAAGACGGCACTCCATTGACATGTACATTGGAGAAAGAACCCTATATAGAAGCCAGTATCGGGATCAGCAACATTTTCAAAGTCTTCCGGATTGATGTGATCCGACGATTTACCTATCTCGATCATCCTGGCGCCCCTCAGTACGGAATCAAAGGTTCATTTGTCGTGGAGTTCTGATCAGATCATCAGTCGGAGTCTTCTTCAACTGGTATGCGATCGCCCGACAAAAGCGACTTAGCAGGGTTGAAGAGAAAGCCCTAAACAAGCGGGTCATATGCATAGCGACTGACAATCCTGATTCCCAGTCCATTCCCTATATGGGAATCAACTCATAGCTACGCTGGAATCATTGGCAACAAAAAAAGGGCGAGATCCGTATGGAGCCCGCCCTGATTATTTCTTGAGAAAACAGATCTATTCTTCTTCAGCAGAAGCTTCCTCTGCTTTCTTTGTAGCGACAGGTGCACCTGTTGTAGTGGCTACGGCGCTATCGGCCTTCTTTCCACCACGACGGGTACGTTTCTTCGTCGTATCAGCTCCTTCCTGTCCAGGCTTAACATAAGTGGTATTGAAGTCGACAAATTCGATCATTGCCATTTCTGCACCATCACCGCGACGGAAACCGGTCTTGAGAATACGGAGATAACCGCCTGGACGACTGGCCACTTTTTCTGCGATCGGGCCGAACAATTCCTTGATCGACTCCTTATCCTGGAGATAAGAGAAAACGACACGGCGATTGTGCATGGTATTCGATTTTCCTTTGGTGATCAAAGGCTCCACGTGTACGCGCAATGCTTTGGCTTTGGCCAGTGTCGTATTGATCCGCTTGTGCAAGATCAACGCGTTACTCAGGTTCATCAAAAGGGCTCTTCTGTGACCCACTTTCCGACCCAGATGGTTGTGCTTCTTACCGTGTCTCATGATAGAATGGTTATCGTCGCAACATCGGAGTCCGCAGACTCATAACGATTATTGCAGGTGATGAAATCGGACTTACTCTTCGTCCAGTTTATATTTTGAAATATCCATACCAAAGGTCAGCCCTTTGTCCTGGAGCAATTCTTCGATCTCGACCAATGACTTCTTACCGAAGTTCCGGAACTTCAACAGTTCGTGCATGTCATACTGCACCAATTCGGCCAGTGTATTGATCTTGGCGGCCTTCAGACAGTTGTATGCACGTACTGACAACTCCAGATCCTCCAGGGAGGTCTTGAGCAGCTTCCGCATGTGCAATACATGTTCATCAACTACCTTATCCTCGCTCTTACCACTTTCGTCAAAGGTGATATTCTCATCACTGATCAGCATCAGGTGCTGGATCAAGATCTTGGCTGCTTCCTTGACTGCTTCTTCCGGATGGATAGTTCCATCCGTTTTCACATGAAGGGTCAGCATTTCATAGTCGGTCCGTTGTCCAACACGCGTGTTGGAAACCTGATATGAAACATTTTTGATCGGGGTGTAGATGGCATCCACTGGGAGCACACCGATTGGCGCCTCCTTGTCCAGTAGCTCATCTGCAGGTACATAACCACGACCGTTGGTGATGGTCAATTCCAATTCCAGTGTCACGAATGACTCCATATTGCAGATCACCAGATCCGGGTTCATGATCTTGAACACATTGGTGAATTCTTCGATATCGCCAGCCTTGAACTGGTCCCGACCGGAAATAGTCAGATAAATCTTTTCAGAGGCGACCTGCTCTTCTTCGATGACCTGTTTGATCCGAATCTGCTTGAGATTCAGAACAATTTCGATCACATCCTCAACGACACCCTTGATGGTGGAAAACTCATGGTCTACACCTCCGATCCGAACGGCAGAGATGGCATAACCTTCAAGGGAGGACAGCAATACCCGACGGATCGAGTTGCCAATCGTCTGGCCGAAACCAGGCTCCAGAGGTTTAAATTCAAAAACTCCTTCGAAGTCATTTGCCTTCTGAAGAAGAATCTTGTCGGGTTGTTGAAACTCAAGAATGCTCATATGATCACCTGAGGGTTAAAGGGGGTAAAAACGAATGCTACAAATGCGGAAGGACTGCTTACGCGGTCCTTCCAATATCTTTCAAGATTACTTGGAGTACAATTCGACAATGAGCTGCTCATTGATCTTTTCAGGAATCGCTTCCCGTGAGGGATATTCCATGAATTTGCCTTCCAGCTTGTCTGGATTCCATTCCAACCAGGGGAATTTGCGGACATCCATCTTGTTATTGGCGTTGGTCACGATGACCTCGAGGCTGCGTGATTTACCGCGAACCTGAATGACATCACCAGGACGCAGTTGGAAGGACGGAATATTCGTCACAACACCATTGACCATGATATGCTTGTGGGAGACCAGTTGTCTGGCTCCACGACGTGTAGGAGAAAGTCCCAAACGGTGGACGGTGTTATCCAAACGGGCTTCCAACAGTTGGAGCAATACCTCACCGGTAACCCCTTTCTGCTTGGTCGCCAGATCGAACGTCTTCCGGAACTGGCGCTCCAATACACCATAGGTGTACTTGGCCTTCTGCTTCTCCATCAACTGGTTGGCATATTCCGACTTTTGCTTCCGACGGCGTGAAGGGCCATGTTGGCCTGGTCCGTATTTACGGCGTTCAAATGCCTTGTCAAACCCGAAAATAGGTTCTCCAAATGCACGTGCTTTCTTCGTTGCTGGCCCAGTATATCTTGCCATGGTATCTTACGTATTAAAAGTCGATTGGATAAATTAGACGCGGCGACGTTTCGGTGGACGACAGCCGTTGTGGGGAACAGGAGTCATATCCTTGATCCGTGTCACACGCAAACCAGCGCCGTCCAGACCGCGAATAGCTGCTTCACGTCCGGCTCCAGGGCCTTTGATAAATACCTCTACATGACGCATTCCTGCATCAGACGCCGATTGAGCTGCATTCCCCGCTGCCATCTGAGCAGCATAAGGGGTGCTTTTCTTGGAACCCTTGAAACCTGCTTTACCTGCAGAAGCCCAGGATACCACCTGCCCAGCCCGGTTGGTAATCGAGATAATAATATTGTTGAACGTAGCCTGAATGAACACCAAACCTTCCGATTCGACTTTCACTTTACGCTTCTTCGCCTTTTTGACTGCTTTTGCCATAATCTTATGCCGATTGTGGATTACTTGGTGACTTTCTTTTTATTGGCAACGGTCTTCCGCTTCCCTTTCCGTGTACGGGCATTGGTCTTGGTCCGTTGACCATTGACCGGTAAACCCTTTCTGTGACGCAAACCCCGATACGAGGCGATGTCCATCAATCGCTTGATGTTCAACTGAACTTCTGAACGAAGTTCCCCCTCTACTTTCAACTGACCTTGAACAATGCCCGAGATCACTCGTACATGCTCATCTGACCATTCCTGAACCTTGAGGTCTTCCTCGATCTCAGCTTGCGCCAGGATCTTGGATGCCGTTGAACGACCAATACCATAGATGTAGGTCAATCCAATGACCCCACGCTTGTTTCTAGGTAAATCAACACCTGCTATCCGTGCCATATAATAGACGTTAAAAGGCGGGGATTAACCCTGCCGTTGTTTAAACCTTGGATTCTTCTTGTTGATCACATAAAGCTTCCCACCACGACGTACAATCTTGCAGTCGGTAGAACGCTTTTTGATAGATGCCCTTACTTTCATCACTAGCCGTTTTACGGTTATTTGTAACGATAAACAATCCGCCCACGAGTTAAATCGTAAGGCGACATCTCTACCGACACTTTATCTCCTGGTAGGATTCGGATGTAATGCATGCGCATCTTCCCCGAAATCGTTGCCAGGATCAAATGGTTATTCTCCAATCGGACGCGAAACATTGCATTGGATAAAGATTCCTCAATAGTCCCGTCCAGTTTTATCAAATCTTTTTTGGCCATACCTCAATTTGGGAGTGCAAATATCTAACTTTTTACCGAGACTTCCGAAAGTTCCGGATTGTTTGAAATTGCCTCTTCGATCATTCGGTGGTCAGAAAGGATATCCGGACCATTCAAACCCACTGCAATCGTGTGTTCGTAATGGGCTGAGACCTTTCGGTCACGGGTGATAACCGTCCAACCATCTTTCAGCTGCCGCACCTGCCTGACCCCAAGGTTGATCATCGGTTCGATGGCGATCACCAATCCCTCCTTGATCAACGGTCCACGCCCTCTTTTCCCATAATTGGGAACTTCGGGGGCTTCGTGCAACTGTTTCCCCACACCATGACCGACCAACTCCCGAACGACCCCATATCCATGTTGCCGTTCTGCCAGTTCCTGAATCGCAAACCCGATGTCACCGATCCGATTCCCAACCCTCGCCTCGGCAATACCTCGATAGAGGCATTCCCTGGTGACGGCCAACAATCCATCTACTTCTGGTGCGACCGTTCCCAATTTGAAGGTATACGCCGCATCTCCGTAGAATCCATGCCACAACACACCGCAATCAATGGAAAGTACATCCCCAGGCTCAAACGGTTTATCACTCGGTATACCGTGAACGATCGTTTCATTGACCGAAACACAAAGCGAACCAGGAAATGGTCCGGCAGCACCGGGATAGCCCTTGAATGCAGGGATAGCTCCATGATCGCGGATCAGAGTTTCCGCTTCTTTGTCAATTTGCAAACCCGTCATTCCGGGTTTGAGTATAGACGCCACATGCGCGTGGGTCTTCGAAACCAGCAAACAACTTTGCCGGATCAATTCTATTTCTTCAGTCGTCTTATAATAGATCATTTGCGATCCAATCCGACTTAAAACTGTGAGCCAATTGGCTGCATGCCACTACTGCGACCTTTCAACTTACCGGTTTTCACCAGACCATCGTACTTCCGCATCAAGAGATAACTTTCGATCTGCTGCAATGTATCCAAGACAACGCCTACCAGGATCAGGAGAGAAGTTCCTCCGAAGAACAAGGCAAATCCTTGGTTGATCCCGAAGGCCACTGCAATCGCAGGGAAGATGGAGATGAATCCAAGGAAAATTGAACCTGGCAAGGTGATCCGCGTCGTTACAGAATCAATAAATTCAGCAGTACTGCTTCCTGGCTTGATTCCGGGAATAAATGCATTCTGACGTTTCAGATATTCTGCATACTGTTGTGGGTTGACCAACAAAGCCGTATAGACATAGGTGAATCCAACGATCAACAGAAAGTATAGAATATTATACGGCAGACTCGTAAAATCATTCAATGAACGAAGCAAACCTCCACTGGCCACATCAGCATCATTACCAGCTAAAAACTGGACAATAGTTGCCGGAAGGAACATGATCGCCTGAGCAAAGATGATCGGCATAACACCCGCTGCATTCACTTTCAACGGAATGTAATCCCGTGCACCTGCCTGTGGAATGTTTCCTGCATCACGACCGACCATTCGCTTAGCGAACTGTACCGGGATACGTCGAACTGCCTGTACTATGGCCACTGTTATCAAAACGATAGCAAACAATCCAGCCAATTCCATAGCAAAGACCAACAATCCACCAGCACCAAATCGATTCTGGAATTCAAAGATCAAAGCAGATGGAAGCGAGGCAATAATCCCGATCATAATCAGGAGTGAAATACCGTTTCCAATTCCTTTATCTGTAATCCGTTCACCGAGCCACATCGAGAAGATCGTACCCGCAGAAAGGACAATAATATTGGCAATGAAGAAGACCTGTCGACTAAGTGCTGGATCTACAGCATTGACACTGGCCAAATACGTCAAGTAAGCTCCACCCTGAACAAGAGTGATGGCAACAGTCAACAAACGAGTCAATTGGCTCAATTTGCGACGACCAGACTCCCCTTCTTTCTGTTGTAGTCGCTGAAAATAGGGTACAGCAAAACCCAGCAGCTGGATGATAATGGATGCAGTAATATAGGGCATCACACCAAGTGCCAGGATAGCGGAATTATTAAAAGCACCACCAGTGAAGATATTGATCAGACCGATCAGATCATTGGCGTTGCCAGAGCCACCAATAGCACTTTTTAGTGCTCCGGGGATAACCCCTGGCAAGAGAATATGTGAACCTAACCGGAAGACGAACAACAGCGCAAGTGTATAGAGGATGCGATCGCGCAACTCCTTAATCTTCCAGATATTTTTAATGGTTGTGATCAGTCCTTTCATCGTTTGGGATTATACGAGTTCAACGCTGCCACCAGCACCTTCAATCGCAGCCTTTGCCTTTTCAGACGTGGCATGCACCTTCACAGTCAACTTGCTGGTAATGGTACCAAAGGCGAGGATCTTCACCCGATCTGAACGCTTGATGATGTTGTGATCTGCCAGAATTTCCGGTGTCACAGCATCCAGGCCATGTTTCTCAACAATAGCCTGCAGACGTGTCAGGTTGATGGGGACATATTCCACGCGATGGATATTCTTGAATCCGCGCTTGGGGAATACACGCTGTAAAGGCATTTGACCGCCTTCGAAGCCACGCTTGTCTTTGTGACCTGCACGTGATTTATCACCCTTGTGACCCTTTGTAGAAGTGCCTCCTCTACCGGAACCTTGACCGCGTGCGATCCGCTTACGGCTTTGTACTGCACCCTTTGCGGGTTTTAATGTATGAAGTTTCATTCCTGCTCGCAATTAAATATGATTCCGATCTAGATTTCTTCTACCTGGATCAGGTGACTCACCTTGGCGACCATGCCCAGCACTTGTGGAGTGGCGGTATGTTCAGCCTTGCCATTGATCTTTCGAAGGCCCAACGCTATCAACGTATCCTTCTGACGCTTAGAGCGATCAATAGAACTTTTAATTTGTGTCACACGTATCTTTTTCATAGGTCGATCCTTTATCTGCAAAAACTATGCTCAAGCGTTGAACAGACGATCCAATTTCACACCGCGGTCCTTTGCCACCATATAAGGTGTCCGCAATTTGGACAAAGCGTCCAGTGTGGCCTTGATCACGTTGTGTGGGTTGGAAGAGCCATGTGACTTCGCCAACACGTCATGAAATCCAGCGCTTTCCAGGACAGCACGCATAGCACCACCTGCAATGACACCAGTACCGTGAGATGCGGGCTTGATCAATACACGACCAGCACCATATTTGCCCTTTTGGATATGCGGAATGGTTCCTTTCAGAATTGGTACTTTGATCAAGTCCTTTTTGGCATCATCAACCGCTTTTGCGATCGCTTCCTGCACATCACGTGCTTTGCCAAGGCCATAACCGACAGTGCCATTTCCGTCTCCGACCACCACAACGGCAGCAAAGCTGAACGTACGTCCACCTTTTGTCACCTTTGCAACCCGGTTGAGCGTAACCAGCTTCTCCTTTAGTTCTGTTTCAGCCGGGCGTACCCGGTTCATTTGCTTTTTTGCCATCTGCTTGGTGCCTTGATAACTTAAAATTGAAGTCCGCCTTCACGAGCACCATCAGCCAATGCCTTGATGCGACCGTGATACAAATACCCGGACCTGTCAAATATGACTTTTTCAATATTGGCTTCCTTTGCTTTCGCTGCCAATAATTTGCCTACTGCACGTGATTGATCAGACTTGTTCTGTCCTTTATCCACGGACGCATCCTTGGATGATACAGAAACAAGGGTGTGCCCCTTCAGGTCATCGATCAACTGGCAGTAGATCTGCGTATTGCTCCGATAAACGGAAATCCGGGGACAAGCAGCATTGCCGCGTATCTTATTCCGGATCCGCATATGGATCCGCTTCCTCCGGTTCTCTTTTTGAAATTTCATAATCCTCTATAGATTGAAATCAATAGCTTAATTATTTCTTCGCAGCAGCCTTACCAGCTTTCCTGCGAATAACTTCTCCTGTATACCGTACACCTTTTCCTTTGTAAGGCTCTGGCTTCCGGAACGCCCGGATCTTTGCGGCGATCTGACCGATCAACTGCTTATCGGTAGATTCCAGGATCACGGTCGGGTTACTTCCTTTTTCCATCTTGGTGCTCAACGTCACTTCTTCAGGAACATAGAAATAGATGGGGTGTGAAAATCCGAGTGCCAATTCCAGAAGCTGTCCGGTATTGGTACAACGATAACCGACACCTACCAGCTCCAACGAACGCGTATATCCTTCGGAAACACCCTGTACCATGTTGGCGATCAAGGATCTGTACAGACCATGCATCGCCTTATGGCGCTTTTGCTCTGTATGACGCTTGACCTGCAGCTCACTCCCCTCGATCGCAATCTCCAGGTCCTTGTCGACTTGCTGGAACAGCTCGCCTTTAGGGCCTTTCACCTTGACCAGGTTATTTTTTTCCAACGTTATCTCCACTCCTCTGGGAATGGTGATGGGATTTTTACCTATCCGGGACATAGTCTCGTGATTTATCCTTCAGATTAATAGATGTAGCACAACAGTTCACCACCAACGTTCTGCTCACGTGCCTGCTTGTCCGTCAGAATGCCATGAGAGGTGGAGACGATCGCAATGCCAAGACCATTGATGATCCGTGGCATTTCGGTCGATTTAACATATTTCCGCAGACCAGGACGGCTGATCCGACCCAACTCGCGAATGACAGGCTGACGCGTAGACGGGTCATACTTCAAAGCGATTTTGATCGTCTCGAACTTACTTGACTCCGTGTCAAACTTGTACTTGAAGATGAAGCCGTGATCGTACAGGATCTTCGTCATCTCCCTCTTCAACTTGGAAGAAGGGATTTCAACTGTACTATGGCCAGCCATCTGCGCGTTGCGGATACGGGTCAAAAAATCTGCTATAGGGTCAAGAATCAGCATAATGTGCGAATTCGAATAATTGAATTTTGAATTACCAGCTAGCCTTAGTGACGCCTGGGATTTTTCCTTCGTTTGCCATTTGGCGGAACATCACCCGACAGAGTCCGAACTTCCGCATGTAGCCTTTCGGCCGACCGGTCAGTTGACATCTGTTGTGCATCCGTTTTGCTGAGGAATTCCTGGGCAACTTGTCCAGTTCATCCCAACGGCCTTCCTCTTTCAGTTTAGCACGTAAATCAGCATACTTGCTCACCATACGGGCCCTCTTTGCCTCTCGGGCTATGATGGATTTCTTTGCCATAATCGTAGGATCAATTGCGTTGTTGGTTCTTGAATGGCATGCCCAATTCCTTGAGCAGGGCCAATGCTTCGGCATCCGTTTTAGCGGAGGTCACAAACGTGATATCCATACCACTGATCGAATCTACCTTGTCGATGTCGATCTCCGGGAAAATGATCTGTTCTGTGATCCCCATGGTATAGTTGCCACGGCCATCAAAAGATTTGTCATTGATCCCGCGGAAGTCACGTACACGTGGTAGCGCTACAGCAACCAAACGTTCTAAAAATTCAAACATCCGCTCATTGCGCAGTGTCACGCGAACCCCAATGGTCATGCCTTCCCGCAACTTGAAGTTGGATACAGACTTTTTGGCCTTGGTGGGGACCGCTTTCTGACCGACAATAGTGGACATTTCCTTCAAAGCGCCATCCACCAGTTTCTTGTCCTGGGTGGCCCCTCCAACACCCTGGTTGACGGCGATCTTGAGCAACTTGGGGACTTCCATGATGTTGCCGTAGTTAAACTGCTTCATCAACGTCGGTACAACGTGCTCGTGATAGTGTTTTCTAAGACTCGGTTCGTAGCTCATCACTGAATGATTTCACCGGTTTTTTTCGAATATCGTACAAGCTTGCCATCCACCAATTTGCGCCCGACACGGGTTGGCTCATTGGTTTTAGGATCCAGCAACATCAGATTGGACAGATGCAACGGAGCTGCGATCTCGTGAATTCCTCCCTGATCGTTCTGGGTCGGCTTGACATGTTTCTTTACTAGATTGACGTTGTCAACGATAGCGCGGTTCTTCTCCGGGAAGATGCGAAGGATTTCCCCTTCCTTCCCCTTTTGAGAACCAGCAATTACACGTACACGATCTCCCTTTTTGACATGGAGCTTCGGCGTGAACCGCTTCTGTCGACTAACTGATTTTTTTTGCTGAGCCATGGCCGCTTTCTTTCTCTGTAATTAAAGGACTTCGGGAGCCAGTGATACAATTCTCATATAATCACGGTCCCGCAATTCACGTGCAACCGGGCCGAAAATACGGGTCCCCCTAGGTTCATCGTTAGGTGTCAGCAGTACAACTGCATTATCATCGAACCGGATGTACGAGCCATCCCGACGACGGATCTCTTTTTTTGTCCGAACGATCACGGCTCTGGACACCGTTCCCTTCTTCAGACCACCTGGGGTAGCATCTTTCACAGTCACAACAATCTTGTCGCCTATAGAGGCATATCGCCGACCGGAGCCACCGAGCACCCGAATACAAAGTACCTCTTTGGCACCACTGTTATCCGCCACTCTCAAACGGGATTCTTGCTGTATCATCGCTTCCGCTTATTATCAGGTCAAAAATTATTTCGCTTTCTCCAACACCTCCACTAAACGCCAGCGTTTCAGCTTGCTCAGTGGGCGTGTTTCCATGATCCGCACAAGATCACCGATTTGACACTCGGCTTTCTCATCGTGAGCCATGAACTTCGTCGTCTTCTTGACGAACTTTCCATAGATCGGGTGACGCAAGCGTCGCTCTACGGATACCGTGATGGACTTCGTCATCTTGTTACTGGTGACAGTTCCTACACGCTGCTTTCTTTGCTTTCTTTCTTCAGTCATAAGTCTCGATTGACAGCAAGGCGTTACTTGTTGTTTTTCCTGCGATTCCGAATCCGATCCCGCAAGGCCACTTCAGCCTCCGAAAAGGTACCCACTTCACGTCGGCGGACTTCCGTCTGCAAACGGGCGATATCCCGGCGTACCTCCCTGATCGTCATAGGGTTATCTAAACCCTTGATGGCGTGATCAAACTTCAGCTTCTGGAACTGCGATTGTGTCTCGGTCAACTCATTGAGCAGATCGGCATCTGAAAATTCCCGCAGTTCTATAGATTTCTTACTAGGCATAGCTATGCTACTTTTCCAGGTTATCCTTCGTAATCGTGACGGGTCACCGTCTTCGTGTGCACAGGCAACTTCTGAGCCGCCAGGCGCAACGCTTCAACAGCGATCTCCGGTGATACACCATCGATCTCAAACATGATCCGGCCCGGCTTGACTACTGCGACGAAATGGTCGACAGCACCCTTACCCTTACCCATACGTACCTCCAATGGCTTCGAGGTGATCGGCTTGTCAGGGAAGATCCGAATCCAGACTTTTCCTTCCCGTTTCATATAACGGGTCATCGCAATACGTGCAGCCTCCAGCTGACGGTTGGTGATATAGGATGCATCCAACGATTTCAAGGCGAAGGAACCGAAAGAGATACTACTCCCTTTGTAGGCGATTCCTTTGATCCGCCCCTTCTGTTGTTTGCGGTATTTTTGACGCTTTGGCTGTAACATAAAGCTTTGTTTTCCCGGTATTTAACACAATTTTACCCCTGGATCCGAAAAAAGCAGGGCAAAGGTACAGGTTTTTCAGCGGATATACTAGCGACGACGGTCTCCACCACCTCCACGGCGATCTCCACCTCCGCCGCCTCCACGACGGTCACCTCCTCCACCTCCACCACGACGGCGGTCTCCACCACCTCCGCGACGATCTCCACGCTCATTTCCACCACCACCACCACGGGTTTCTACACCGACATGGGGTGACAAATCACGCTTGCCAAGGACTTCACCTTTACAAATCCAGACCTTTACTCCGATCTTTCCATAAACCGTTTGAGCCTCAACCAATGCATAGTCGATATCCGCGCGGAACGTATGCAGAGGAGTACGCCCCTCTTTATATTCTTCCCGACGCGCAATCTCAGCACCATTCAATCGGCCACCGATCCGCACCTTGATCCCTTCCGCTCCGGCCCTCATGGTCGACTGGATAGACATCTTGATGGCTCGGCGATAGTTGATCCGCGCTTCGATCTGCTTGGCAATTGATTCTCCAACGATATAGGCATCCATCTCAGGCTTGCGGATCTCCACAATATTGATCTGAACATCCTTGCCGGACAATTTCTTCAACTCTTCGCGAACCCGGTCAACTTCAGACCCACCCTTACCGATAATAATACCGGGACGGGAAGTATGAATAGTGACACTGATGCGCTTGAGTGTCCGCTCGATCACGATCTGAGAGATTCCACCCTTCTGTATACGAGCACGGAGGTACCTCCTGATCTTTTCATCTTCTACAACCTTAGCGGCGTAGTCCTTGGTGGCGAACCAGTTAGATTCCCATCCCCGAATAATACCGAGGCGGTTACCGATTGGATTTGTCTTTTGACCCATGAATTCAGGTTCTTATCAGTTCCTTTAATTATTCTTCTTCTCCAGCGACGACAGCATCCTGCTCCATTGGCACCCGATTGGCGACCACCAATGTCACATGGTTACTCCGCTTGCGAATCCGATGTGCCCGCCCGTGTGGGGCAGGACGAAAACGCTTGAGCATCCCTGCTTCGTCTGAAAATGCTTCTTTCACAAAAAGATCAAACTCGTCTGCACTGCTTTGCATCCCGGATTTGTTCTCCCAGTTTGAAATCGCAGAAAGTAACACCTTCTCCAGCCAAACAGCCGCTTCATTGCGAGTGAATTTCAGGATGTTCAAGGCGTCGACTACACTCCGACCCCGGATATTATCAACCACCAGTCGCATCTTACGCGCCGACAATGGACAATTTTTCAGTTTTGCTACCGCTTCCATGGAAGTCTGTTTTTAGCCTGCTTTATTTTTTCCGGTTTCCGGCATGTCCCCGGAAGTTCCGCGTAGGTGCGAATTCTCCCAGTTTGTGCCCAACCATGTTTTCTGTCACGTATACCGGAACAAAGGTTTTCCCATTGTGTACCGCAATCGTTTCACCCACCATATCGGGGATGATCATTGATGCACGGCTCCAGGTCTTGATGACTTGCTTCTTAGTGGATTCTTTTGCAAGCTGTACTTTTTGCAGCAGCTTGTAGAATACATAAGGTCCTTTTTTTATTGATCTTGCCATTGGTACGGAAGATTATCTCGTCTTACTATTTCGTTTTCCTACGATTGATGATCAGCTTGCTGGAAGGTTTCTTCCGGCTACGTGTCTTTTGACCCTTGGCCATAATACCCGTACGAGAAGTTGGGTGACCTCCTGAAGCACGACCTTCACCACCACCCATGGGGTGATCGACAGGGTTCATCGCTACACCACGAACCCGTGGACGGCGACCTGCCCAGCGATTCCGACCTGCTTTTCCCATCACCGTCAACGCGTGATCCGGGTTGGATGCGACACCCATGGTCGCCCGACAAGTCAACAGAATCCGACGTGTTTCACCAGAAGGCAGGCGAAGAACACCATATTTATCCTCCCGGTTGGCCAACACCGCATAGGTACCAGCACTTCGTGCCATAGCAGCACCTTTTCCCGGTTGCATTTCGATCGCATGCACTTCCGTTCCCAGAGGCACTTCACTCAACAGGAGTGTATTCCCCAACGAAGGTGCAGCACCCTTACCCGACATCAGTATATCTCCAACCTTGATACCTTTCGGCGCAATGATATATCGCTTTTCTCCATCAGCATATACCAGAAGGCTGATAAAAGCAGAGCGGTTCGGATCGTACTCAACAGTCTTGACCGTTGCTGGTATTCCGTCCTTATCACGCTTGAAGTCGATGATTCTGTAGCGACGCTTATGGCCACCGCCACGGTTTCTCACCGTCATCTTACCTGTCCGGTTGCGGCCACCTGAAGAAGAAATCTTCGACAGCAGGCTCTTTTCCGGCTCCGAGCAAGTGACCTCATCAAAGGTATTTGCTACGCGATGGCGCTGGCCGGGTGAAACTGGATTTAACTTTCTAACGGGCATGGTATCTGAAATTTGCCTTGTCTATTAAATATCACCGTACAGGTCGATGGTTTCACCGGCTGCAAGTGTCACAATGGCCTTCTTGTACGAAGACACATGACCGCGGATAAATCCCGCCTTGGTATTCCGGTTACGCGTTTTGGCAGGCATGATGGCTGTATTGACGGCCATCACCTGAACGCTGTACATCTTCTCCACTGCCTTGCGGATCTCCACCTTGTTCGCCTTTTTGTCAACGACAAATGTGAATTGGTTCCGCTTTTCGGTGAGTTGCTCCGCCTTTTCGGTGATCAGCGGTTTGATCAAAATCTGTTTTCCCATGATCAGTTCCGATTATGCAAAGGTTTCACGAATCCTGGCTACAGCACCCTCTGATATAAGCAGATGGTTTGCATTCAGGACTTCATAAGTATTCAAATCTCTGGCGGCACAGACACTTGCCTTCGGCAAGTTGCGACTGGAACGCACCAGATTCATATCGTAATCAGTGGTCACTACCATGGTCTTGGTCGTGTCCATTCCCTGGCTGGCCAGGATCTGCTTGAGAGCAGTTGTCTTCGGAGCATCCAGGCCAAAATCTTCAATGATCCGGATAGAACCATCCGCATACTTGGCACTCAAAGCCGACTTGCGGGCCAGAGATTTTACTTTCTTGTTGAGGCGAAAACTGTGATTCCGGGGGCGTGGGCCAAAAACCCGGGCACCACCGCGGAAAGTCGGGCTTTTGATATCCCCTTTCCGTGAACCACCTGTACCTTTTTGACGATGCAATTTCCGAGTCGATCCAGAGAGCTCACTGCGCTCCTTTGACTTGGCAGTTCCCTGACGCTGGTTGGCGAGATACTGCTTTACCGCGAGGTAAACCACATGCTCGTTTGGCTCAACACCAAAGATGTCCTGAGGAAGCTCAAGCTCCCTTCCTGTTTCCTTGCCGTCTAACGTATATACCTTCAATTTCATCGCCGGCTTATTTTTCAAGAATTACAAAGGATCCCTTATGACCGGGAACCGCACCCTTAATCAGGATCACATTCTGATCAGCCAAAATGCGAAGTACCCGCAAGTTGCCTGTCTTGATCCGCTTGTTTCCGGTCTGTCCGGCCATGCGCATACCCTTAAATACCTTTGAAGGGTATGAAGATGCACCAATCGAACCTGGAGCCCGACCTCGGTTATGCTGACCGTGGGTCCGTTGACCGACACCCCCGAAACCGTGACGCTTGACCACACCCTGAAAGCCCTTTCCTTTGGAAATGCCCACAGCATTGATCTTTTCGCCCTCTGCAAAAACCTCTTCTACACTGATCGTGTCACCCAGGCTTTTGTCGATCTCGAAGTCCCGAAACTCAACCACTTTTCGCTTGGGTCCGGTACCTGCAGCTGCAAAATGGCCTCGTAGTGGTTGGGAAGAACTCTTCTCCCGCATTTCACCATAAGCCAGCTGCAATGCATTATAACCATCTGTATCAGTCGTCTTGATCTGAGTCACCACACAGGGCCCCAGTTCAATGACTGTACAAGCTTGATTGCGACCAGTGGCATCAAAGATGCTGGTCATTCCTATTTTTTTTCCTATAAGACCTTTCACAGTAGATCTGTTTTGTCCTTTCAATAATGAATACGTACCAATAGCCACAGAGCACTTGTCTCATGCGTCAGTTGGTCCATCAAAAACAACCTCCTACTTCGAGACCCGAAGGTCGCGGAGCTTAAGTCAGCTTAACCTGAATATCCACACCACTGGGCAGTTCCAACTTGGACAAAGCATCAACGGTCCTTGGCGTGGGCGTATAGATTTCAATCAGGCGTTTGTGGGTACGCAACTGGAACTGCTCACGAGATTTCTTATTCACGTGCGGAGACCGCAGGACCGTGAAAATTTCTTTCTCAGTGGGCAGCGGAATCGGGCCGCTAACAACGGCTCCGGAGTTACGTACCGTCTTCACAATCTTTTCAGTCGACTTGTCGACCAAATTGTGATCGTAGGAACGTAACTTGATTCTGATCTTTTGATTCATGACCCTTTCAATAATGATAGTTAAAAAGCTCTTTTGCTTCCGATTATACCTTTACGGCTCCCTTTGCTTTTTCGATCACTGCCTCCGCAACACTGTTTGGCGCAGGTGCATAGTGGCTGAATTCCATAGTGGAACTAGCCCGACCGGAAGTGATGGTTCGCAATTGGGTAACATATCCAAACATTTCTGACAATGGCACATCAGCTTTCACCAATACTGCATTGTTCTTTGAGTCCTGCCCTTTGATCAAACCACGACGGCGGTTCAAATCTCCAATGACACTACCCGTGTATTCTTCTGGCGTTGTCACCTCAAGCTTCATGATCGGCTCCAGAAGAACCGGCTTACACTTGGGTGCCGCTGCACGAAAACCTTCTTTTGCACAAAGTTCAAAAGCGACCGGTTTGGAGTCAACAGCGTGCGTCGAACCATCAAAGATCCGAATCTTCATGCTATCCATACTATAACCTGCCAGGATACCATTATCCATCATGGATTCGAATCCTTTCACCGCTGGCGGAATCAATTCCTTTGGAATCTTACCCCCTACGATCGCATTGACAAACTGCATCCGTGTTTTACCACTCTTGAACTCATCTGTCTCGAGGAACTCAGGATCCGCAGGACCCACCTCAAATTCGATATCCGCAAAGAGACCACTACCACCCGTTTGCTTTTTCAAGCGCTCACGGTGGGAAACCGTCTGGGTTAATGCCTCCTTATAGTTTACCTGGGGCGCTCCCTGGTTGACTTCTACTTTGAATTCCCGACGAAGACGATCAACGATGATCTCCAGGTGGAGTTCACCCATTCCGCTCACAACGGTCTGGTTGGTCTCTTCATCATAACTGACGCGGAAAGTCGGATCTTCCTCCGCAAGCTTGGCCAACGCCATGCCCAGTTTTTCCAGATCCTTCTGCGTTTTCGGCTCGATGGCCAGGCCGATCACCGGCTCTGGGAAGGTCATAGACTCCAGCACGATCGGATGATTGACATCACAGAGAGTGTCACCCGTCTTCAGATCCTTGATGCCTACAGCAGCCGCAATGTCACCTGCTTCGACCACGTCGATCGGGTTCTGCTTGTTGGAGTGCATTTGATACAAACGAGAGATCCGCTCCTTATTGCCTGATCGTGTGTTCAACACATACGAACCAGCCGGTAACGTACCGGAATAAACGCGGAAATAAGCCAGACGACCTACAAATGGGTCGGTCATGATCTTGAACGCCAAAGCAGCAAATGGCTCAGAAGGATCTGGTTTGCGCTGCAGCGGCTCTTCCGTCTCAGGATCGAAACCGGTCACAGCTTCGACATCCATAGGGGAAGGCAAATATTGGCAAACACCATCCAGAACAGCCTGAACGCCTTTATTCTTGAAGGCAGAACCGCACATCATCGGGATGATCTTCATGTCGATGGTTGCAGCCCGAATAGCCCGACGAATCTCATCTTCCTGGATGGAGGTCGGATCTTCGAAGAATTTCTCCATCAAACGGTCGTCGTACTCCGCAACCTGTTCGATCAACTTTTCACGGTATTCGGCAACAGTGGCCTTGAGATCCTCTGGAATGGGAATTTCCTGGTAGGTCATACCCATGTCGTCCTCGTTCCAGACGATGGCCTTGTTCAGGATCAAGTCAACAACCCCTCTGAATGAATCCTCAGCTCCAATTGGAACCTGCAATGGAACCGGGTTGGCACCCAGCATCTCTCGCACCTGACGCACAACTTCAAAGAAGTCGGCACCGGAACGGTCCATCTTATTGACAAATCCCAAACGGGGAACTTTATAACGGTCTGCCTGACGCCAAACAGTCTCAGACTGTGGCTCGACTCCGGATACTGCACAGAAAAGCGCTACCACACCATCCAATACACGAAGGGAACGCTCCACTTCAACAGTGAAGTCAACGTGACCAGGGGTATCGATAATGTTGATGGGGTAGTTCAGGTCGCGATACACCCAGTTGGTACGGGTTGCCGCAGAGGTAATGGTAATACCACGCTCCTGCTCCTGTTCCATCCAGTCCATCGTAGCGGCACCATCATGCACCTCGCCGATCTTGTGGCTCATCCCCGTGTAATAGAGAATACGCTCCGTGGTCGTCGTCTTGCCGGCATCAATGTGAGCGGCAATACCGATGTTTCTGGTGAATGTGAGATCCTTCTTGGACATGACAGAAAATTGATCGTTCAGGGAATATGTTCGGGGAATAAATTAATGGCGGAAATGAGCAAATGCACGGTTGGCTTCTGCCATCCGGTGAGTATCTTCCTTCCGCTTGATGGCGGCACCTTCATTCTTACTGGCAGCAATCAGTTCTGCAGAAAGCTTTTCTGCATAACCCTTGCCACTACGGGCGCGGGAAAAATTGATCAACCACTTCATGCCGATTGAAATCTTGCGCTTAGCCCGGACTTCGATTGGAATCTGGAATGTAGCACCACCGATCCGCTTACTGCGCACTTCGACCTGGGGCATCACATTGTTCAAAGCCTTCTTCCACACTTCATGCGGATCCTCTTCCGTCTTCTCGGCAATGATATCCATGGCATCATAAAAAACCCGCAAAGCCGTGGACTTCTTGCCACACACCATCAGGTTATTGACAAACATGGTCACCATTTCATCTCCGAATCGGGGATCACCTGGCGTTACTCGCAGTTTTGGTTTTCTTTTTCTCATCTTATCGAGTAGTCAAGGTTATTTCTTAGGTCGTTTCGTGCCGTAACGTGAACGACTTTTCTTCCGATTAGCAACACCGGCCGTATCCAGAGCACCCCGGATGATGGTATAACGTACACCGGGCAGGTCTTTGATTCTTCCACCTTCCAAAAGGACGATCGAGTGCTCCTGCAAGTTGTGCCCCTCACCGGGAATATATGCGATGACCTCGTAGCCATTCGTCAATCGAACCTTGGCCACTTTACGCAACGCAGAGTTCGGTTTCTTCGGAGTCGTGGTGTACACCCTCGTACAAACCCCCCGCTTCTGCGGACAGGATTCCAGGGCTTTCGCCTTGCTCTTCGTTTCAATCTTGAGGCGGCCCTTCCGGACCAGCTGATTAATGGTTGGCATGCAATTACCGTTTAAATATGGTGGTGTCTTATCAAACCGATTGATTCTGAACAAGTTTTGAATAAAAACACCTCACTTTTTCTAAAAAGCGAATGCAAAGATAGGAGTATTCGCCCGGAAAACAAACGCTTCTTGAAAAATTATCAAGCGAATAAATGCCTTCTGAAGATGGGGTCCATCCAATCTCTCCATTTCATCATCACATCCACTAACTTGCAGTCCATGCATCCTCCCGAAGTCACGATTCGATCGGGCACCCAGGCCGATCTCCCCCAAGTCCTGCAACTTGTCTGGGAACTAGCGATTTATGAACGTGAATCCCATGCGGTAACAGCCACCATCGACGACTATTCCAGAGACTTTACCGATCATTGGTTCGACCTGATCGTCGCAGAAGTAAACAAGCAGATTATCGGGGTCGCCATCTTCAACCGAGCCTACTCCACATGGAAAGGACGCATGATCTTTTTGGAAGATCTGATCGTGACTGAGCCCTGGAGGCAAAAAGGGATCGGTTCGCAGCTCTTCAGACAGCTCCTGGAAGAGGCCAAATCCATGGATGCCCGGGTCATCAAATGGCAGGTCCTGAATTGGAATACACCCGCCCACGCCTTCTATGCCAAACATCAGGCCCTCATCGAAACAGACTGGTGGAATGGCAAGATCCTGTTGACCCGACCTACACCTTGATCCGTGTCATTCAAGACTCTCGCCCCTGCAGTTCACGCATCAGCCCCTCCAGACAGGCCCTGCCGCTGCCCTCCTCAATAGCCAGGCCGTCCAACTGCCGGATCGCTTCTCGATGGTAGGCCTTCGCCTCCGTCTGTACACTTTCCCGAGCGCCACTTGTTTCAAATATGTCCACGATCGTTTCTGCATCTGCCTCCGCACGCTCGGATCGGTCATGCTGGTACCATTCTCGTAATTGACGTCGGTCCGCCTCGCCACAAATGGCCATCGCCTGATGGACCAATGCTGTTTTTTTACCGCGAAGAATATCTCCACCCTTGAGTTTTCCCGTTTTTTCAGGATCGCCAAAGACATCCAGCCAGTCATCCATCAACTGGAACGACATGCCGAGGTCCTCTCCTACCCTGGCCAGCACGGCTGCTTTTTCTTCTGGCACCCCTCCCAACAATGCACCGATCTCCAGTGCTCCACCCAGCAGTATGGCCGTCTTGCCTCGGATCATCCGCAAATAGTCCTCCCAATTCACCTCATCCATCTCCTCAAAATCCATATCCAGTTGTTGCCCCTCACAAACGCCGATGGCCGTTCTGTGAAACCTGTCCAGCACAATGGGCAATTGTTCAGTGGAAGCAGCCTGCGACAACAACCGATAGACATCAATCAACATCACATCGCCTGAAAGGATGGCGGTTGGCACGTTCCAGCTCTCATGAACCGTGGGCCGCCCTCTGCGAAGTGGCGCCTGATCCATAATATCATCATGAACCAACGAGAAGTTGTGAAAGACCTCCAGAGCCAGTGCTGCACGCCACAAGGATTCGGTCACTTCATCCCGACCAAAGAGATAACCGGACAGACACAGCATCGGACGAATGCGCTTCCCCCCCAACTGGAGAATGTACCCTACAGGATCATACAAACCGGATGGCGTTCTGGGTGCACAATACGCGTGAACGACTGCTTCAAATTCCTCCCTGAATTGGCGTAATGTTTGCATGTACTTATGGATATGAGGCAAAAATACATTGCCTCTGACGGACATCAGTACGTCCAGGCCTGAAACCAGACAATGATCGCAAAAACGACCATTTCCATACTTCTCATAGACAATTCTGTCACTGAGGCAAACCTGACCACATCACTGTTGGTCCAGGGGAATGACCAATTCAAGGTCTATCAGGCGGATTCGATCTATGAGGCCATCCGGATTGACGGACGACGAACACTGGATGTCATCGTACTGGAATTGAACCTGCCGGAGATCAATGGCTACAAAGCCTTTCAGGAGTGCCTGGCCAAGATGCCACATCTGCCCATAGTGATCTACACCCAGCAACACAATGAGATCATCGGTGTTCAAGCTATACGTGCCGGAGCCCAGGATTATTTGATCAAGGGCAGTCTGGACGCACGTCATCTTCAACGCACTGTTTACTTCGCTACCCAGCGTTATGAAAACACCACCCAACTCACCACCTCCAACAATCAGATCACTCAACGAGAGCGAAAACTCCGTGAGGCACAAGAGATCGGTGGATTCGGATCCTGGGAAATGGATATTCTCAATCAGGAGATCTGGGGAAGTCCCAAATTTTTCGAACTGATTGGCATCCAACAGTCCACCAGTGCACTCAGCAAACGGGTCTATCTGGATCTGGTACATCCAGGCGACAAGGAAAAGGTGCAAGACTTTTTTACCTCTCTGATCCAATCCAATCAGGTCCGATCCTCCCGGCACCGCCTTTTTGTGAATGGCGCAACTGTCAAACAAGTAGAGATGACGGCGCGCATCCAGATCGAAGAATCCAGCCAGCAAGTGATCGCCCTTGGTGTCCTTTCAGCGGTTTATGAACGATATGAGACCATCAGCGAATTGGAAGATCAACAGTATTCTGAAAAGCTGACCAAGCTGAGGGACAAGGTCCTCCACGATCTTTCCTTTCATATTCGGACGCCTCTGTACTCCATGGTCAACTTCCTGTACCTGTTGGAAGACAGCCCTATGAAAATTCAGAACAAGGAAGCTTTTCAAGGCTTGAAATACTCCCTGGATGAATTGCAACAACACATCAATCAGTTGATCACCTTTTCCCTGGCCGCTGAAGAAAATGCCAGCCAGACTGTCAAATCCTTCGATCTGCGAAAGGCTTTGCAAATGATGGAAAAGATGCTGGACTTCCGCAGGGATCATCATCCTGTGTATCTGGATATCAAGCTGGACCAAAAACTACCCAGGGATGTTCTGGGTGATCAAACCAAGTTGATCCAGGTGTTCTACAATCTTTTTGATCTGTTCCTCAATCTCAGCCTGGAGCCACGGCGTGTTGCCGTGCGGATCAAAGCAGAAACAACAGATCCGGATTGGATCAACCTGCTGATCAGCTGCCGAGACCCGCAGCCGGTCCAGTCAGAAGTGGACCTGAACGAATGGAACACTGAATCCGGCCTGATCGAACATTATCAGGATAGTCCTGACAATGAAAACCTGGCCAAGATCAATCTGATCACGATGGAAAAGATGGTTCGGTCGATGGGCGGTTCGTACAAGATTCCCCGGGAGCAATCCAATTCACTAAAACTGGCTATTACACTTCCGATGCAGCTCGTACAAAGTGCTCCGCAGGTTTCTGCTACCCAGGATTGGATTGAACCCTTGCGTATTTTATTGGTGGAGGACCATTTCCTCAATCAGATCGCGACAAAGAATGTCCTCCATACCTGGTCTTCCGACTTGACCGTGGATATTGCAGAAAATGGCCTTGTGGCAGTAGATAAGTTCAAGGCCCATGAATATGATATGATTCTGATGGACATCCAGATGCCCGTCATGAATGGCTTGATGGCGTGTAAAAAGATCCGGGAGACTTCCTCAGTACCGATCATTGCCCTCTCTGCCTATGCGTCTGAACAGGAAGCCGAAAAGTGTATTCGCGCCGGGTTCAATGACTATCTGGCGAAGCCATTCAAACCAGAAGAACTCAAGCACAAAGTCTTTCGATTGGCCTCTTTGGTCCGATAAATCCCCGAACAGTAGCCTCGATTTATTTTTGCAGGGTAACTTGCAGCATGATCCTTCGGACCGCACTCTTTTCATTCATCTTGCTCCTTACATCCTGTTTTCCAATATCTGAAAAGGGGCCTGACACTATTTATTTTAATGGAAATATTTATACAGTTGACCCCCTTCAACCGGGTGCTCAGGCCATTGCCATCCAGGATGGGAAAGTGGTCGCGATAGGGGGAGATGAGGAGATCACCACACTGGCCGGCCCGCATACGGTCATGATCGACCTTCATGCGCAATTTGTGATGCCAGGTTTTATCGATGGGCATGCCCATCTGCTGGGTGTCGGAAATGCAAAAAAGGAGGTGCAGCTGCTGGATACCCACAGCTGGGCCGAGGTCCTGGATCGGGTCACAAGCTTTGTCAAAGACAAAAATAAGGGGGACTGGATCATTGGCCGTGGATGGCACCAGGAAAAATGGACCAAAAAACCGATTGACCTGGTGGACGGATATCCGACGAATACCAGTTTGAACAAACTGACCCCCGATCATCCAGTCATACTCCGGCATGCATCAGGCCATGCCCTCCTGGCCAACGAAAGAGCCCTATCCTTAGCAGGGGTCGATGCCACAACTCCTGACCCATTCGGTGGTCGGATCATCCGAGATGCGAAGGGAATCCCAACCGGTGTTCTGGAAGAAAATGCCATGAGACTGGTGACATTGCCTTATCAGCAAGCCATGGATGCAAGATCTGATAAACAGCAGGAGCGTGACCTGGAGGAGACCATCCTGCTGGCTCAACAGGAATGCCTGTCCCTCGGGATCACTTCTTTTCAAGATGCCGGAAGCAGCCGGTATACCCTCGATCATCTTCGAAAAATGGTCGAACAACACAAATTGGACTTACGGATCTGGGCCATGATCATTGATAAACCATCTGCCCTGCCTACTGTCACCAAAGGCTTGCCCTGGATTGACATCGGAGACAGTCATCTGACCGTTCGCGCTATCAAAATGTATATGGATGGGGCCCTGGGGTCCAGAGGTGCCTGGCTCCTTGAACCCTATGCAGATGAACCCGGCTATACAGGCCAACTGGTGACCCCACTCGACTCACTGATCTGGGTGGGCCGGCTGGCATTGGAAAGAAATCTGCAATTGTGCGTACATGCCATCGGCGATAAAGCCAACCGGGAATTTCTGAATCTATGTGATTCCTTGTGGAAGGATCTGGGTCCTGTTCAGGATCTCCGTTGGCGGATCGAACATGCACAACACATCGACACTGCGGATATCCCCCGATTTGCTACACTGGGGGTCATCCCCAGCATGCAGGCCATCCACTGTATTTCAGATGCCCCGTTTGTGATCAAACGTCTGGGTGAAGATCGCGCCAGATCCGGAGCCTATGCCTGGCGGTCATTGCTGGATTCCGGAGCACGGTTAATGAATGGAACAGATGCCCCGGTCGAATCTGTGAACCCCATGCCCAACCTGTATGCATCGATCACCCGGAAGAGAATGGACAACCATGAGTCATTTTTTCCCGAACAGGCCCTCTCCAGGCAGGAAGCGATCCATACTTACACGCTGGCCAATGCCTATGGCGCGTTTCAAGAGGATCAGCTAGGGACTTTGTCCCCCGGCAAATGGGCCGATTTTATCATTCTGGATCGAGACCTTCTGACCTGCCCTGAAGAAGATATACCAACCACTGTGGTTCGACAGACGATCATTGCTGGAAAAGTGGTGTATGACCGCTCTAAGTCAACACCTCAGTAAATCCCTCTATGGGATGGTCACCTTGAAGGCCCGTTGTTCTCCCGAGTCTGCGACCACATGAAGCACGTATACCCCAGGAGACAGGGATGTTGTATTCAACTGCAGGAATTGACCACTGACGATTCCGGCTTCCACGACAATCCCCACCACACTCAGCAGTTCGTAACGGCATCCGGACAACCCTTGACCGGCCAGTTGAAGTGTCCCTGACCCATAGCGCAAGATGATATCATCCAGGGTATCAGAAATATGAACACTTGTCGTTGCTTCGGAAATCGTGAAAGGTCTTTCTTCTGCCAATACACCGTTTCGAAAGAAACGAACCATCCACAGCCCCGCATTTTGCGGAGGTGGTGAATTGATCCAGCTCCAATAGTAATAATACCACCAGTCCCGCTTCATGTCCAGATCTTCCATATACCAGAGGACACCATCCGGATTTGTCCATTCAATATGCAAGTGGTCTCCCTGGCGTAAACCATAGATCAGACTCCAATAAGTAATGGCTTTGTCTTCCTGATAAAAAGTGTCTCGCAGAACGGGCTGCTCGCGCAGAGTGTCTATATCCGGAATAAAGCCCACCATTCCAGAAATCCACTGATGAAATAAGGAATCAACAGGAATGGCATCCTTCCAGAAAGTCGTGGCATTGCCGCATGGACCAGAAAAAGGGTCTATCAGATAAAGGGAATCAAACCACAATTCAAAATGAAGGTGGGGGTCTTCACTATTCCCACTACTGCCAACATAAGCGATCGTTTGGCCTGGCATAACGGTGTCTCCCGCACTGACCAACAAACTGTTTTTCCGAAGATGACCGTAATAGGTCTGGTAGTCCCCAGCATGGGTGATGCCGATATAATTGCCGAGTCCCTTCGCCGGATCCGAGCTCTTCTCCCGATCGAAGATCCCATCCTGAGTGAAGATCACGACACCTGTGTCTACTGCCAGCACAGCCACGCCAGCGTCCATAAGTGCAAAATTCCGGATCACAAAATCAGTCCCCTGGTGGCCATCATACGTCTTGGTCAGACAGTAGGCATCCTGAATGGTGGTATCCTCACCCCAGTCCACATAGTTCACAATGACATATTCATCCCCGTAGCTACCCGACATCGGTGTCACAAATCCGCCTTGCCCCTGGAGGACGACAGAGGAAAGACAGGTCGTCAGCAGGATGGACCATATGGTGAATGACAAAATCCGCATCACAGATGCTTATTGGGAATAAAATCGGGTTTGCCAAAACCCGAAAGAGCTTGCAGTACAAAGGGGCATCGGACCTCAACCGTTCCACTCGGAGGGAACGACATCCAGTGAAGATATTCTACCTTTTCGAAAGATCTCTAATATTCCTTTTTGGCCGATAGTCGACTCATCCAGCAGGCGGTGCAGGTCTTCTATCCCTTTGACAGGGATGTCATTATACCGAAGGATAAGATCGCCCTGGAGAAGCCCACCTTTTGCTGCAGGACCAGTATGGTCGACGTTTTGAACCAACACCGCAGTTTCAATTTTCAATAACAGCCGCATCCACTCCTGCAGGGTGACCTGCTGACCGGAAAGACCCAAAAATCCCCGTCTGACCCTCCCTAGCAGGATCAATTGTGCCGCAACCCAGGAAGCCAGATTGGAAGAGACAGCAAAGCATAAACCCTGCGCTCCACGGATGACCGCTGTATTCACGCCGATCACAGCTCCTGATGAATTCAACAGCGGACCACCGGAATTTCCCGGATTGAGGGCGGCGTCTGTTTGGATGACATCGTCGATCATTCGCCCGGTGCTGGACTTCAGAGTCCGCCCCAGAGCACTCACCACCCCTGCAGTGACAGAATATTGAAAACCAAAAGGATTTCCGACAGCGATGGCCATCTGACCTACCTGCAAGAGACTGGAATCCGCAAACGTGAGGGTTTGCAAACCTTCTGTGTCGATGCGCAATATGGCGATATCGGTGGCCAGGTCCTGTCCGGACAGTTCGGCCCTGAAATCCCGGCCGTCCGGGAGGGTCACGTGCCAGGACGTCCCCTGCGCCACGACATGGCTGTTGGTCACAATATACCCATCCGTGGAGATCAGAAACCCGGACCCCATACCCTTGGTGGTGGTTTGTTGATGACTGTCCATCGTACGGATCTGAGCGACGGATTGACTGACTGCCTGACTCACACTGACCACGGTCTGCGAGTAGGCATCCAGTAAAGAGGCATCCGGTCCAAGTAAGGAAAAGGGTTGTTGTTCAGTCATGAGATCTCCATTATACCATTCCTCTGTCGAAGACCATTCCAACTCCGATAGCCGGCCATTCTGGCAGCCTTCTGGCGCATATACATGTCTGTATGACGCTAATATGTTCGAAATTCCTTATTTTAAGGGGATAATTGGGCCCATGCCTACAAAGGAACACGAACGGACCTGCCTCGAATGCGAAGAGGTCATCCATGGACGGAATGACAAACGCTTCTGCTGTGACCAATGTCGATCTGCCTGGCACAATAAGCAAAACAGTGATGCCACCAATTTCGTCAGGAATATCAACAATACCCTGCGGAAGAATCGTCGCATCCTGGCAGAACTCAATCCGAATGGCAAGGCCAAGGTGAAACGAGAGGAACTGCTGGATCGGGGATTCAAATTCAGCTACTTCACCAATATCTATACCACCAAAGGTGGAAACACCTATTATTTCTGCTACGAACAGGGGTACATAACTCTGACGGATGACTGGGTTGCCCTTGTCATCCGGCAGAAATATGTGGAGTGATCAACATTTAAAAACTCCCCGGTTCAATAAGGCTTATTTGGAATCGCCCAGAATCAAAGGCAATCCCTCCTTTCCTGAACCGATCACCACCACCTTCGTGTTTGTTGATTTGGCCAATTCCAGCGTGGCTTCAATACCCTTGTCTCGCAAGATCTTATCGGTCAGACTCGCTGAAATGATCTCATTGGATTTTGCTTTGGCTCGTGCTTCAATGATCTTCCGCTCCGCCTCCTGCGTTTCTTTCTGAATACGGTATTTGTACTCCTCCGATTCCTGCTCCTGTTGGAGCTTCCGCTCAATCGCATTCTGGATCTTCTCAGGCAATGCGATATCCCGGATCAAGGTAGCCCGCAACTCAACGTAGTTGTTCTTCAACTCACTTTCCAGGTCTTGTTGGATCAACTGCTGGACCTCATCCCGCTTTGAGGAATACAATTCCTCAGGTTCAAATCGGCCGATGATCTTTCGAACAGCTGACCGGACTTCCGGTCGGACCAGGGTCGTCATATAGTCCTTCCCGAACTTTTCGTGGAGGGAGGCAATTTTGTGATAATTCGGATTGGTCCTCACGGTCACATCTACCCGAATAGTCAGGCCATTACTGGACAGGACTTCCATTTCTTCTTCTATCTGCTTTTCACGGACATCATACACATACATGGTATTCCAGGGAGCTACGATGTGAAATCCTGGTGTATAGGATGTCTCCATATCCAAACCATCGCCAAAGCGGTGGAAGAGCACCCCCCGCTCACCAGCGTCAATCGTGAGAAACATCCCTCCGGATAATACCAGTAACATGATCAATCCAAAACCGATGATCAAGGCCCGAAGAAGAGTTTGTCTGTTTTCCATTCTTTTGTGATTTAGCAACTTCGTAATATATGGACAATATCTTTACCCCCATGTTAAGGTACTTGTCGTCCATATCAACATCAGATGACCACAAAGGTTATCCGACGTCCAGAAGAGATGGGCTCCTATTGTCTTTCACCCTGATCCTGTTGTTCTGCAGTTGCAGCCAGCAGAGGGGTGTCAGTCAGAGTCCTTCTTTCTTCAGTCCGGCCGACACCTTTCAAACCCAACGTTTCTGGACTTCCGTAGGCATTGGGGCGACTGCCTACGGCATCGCATTGGTCGGTCTGAATACCGCCTGGTATGCAGATTCGGAGCCTACCCGATTCCATACATTCGACGATTGGCAGGAATGGCGCCATATGGACAAGTTGGGCCATATCTGGACCACTTACAGCGAAACCCGCTGGTTGACCCAGGGAGCGCGATGGACGGGAATGGATCGATCCGCCTCCCGATGGACAGGGCTGGGTGTTGCGCTGGCGCTTCAGACCAGTGTAGAGATACTGGATGCATTCTCGGCCAAATGGGGTTTTTCCTGGCCAGACATGGGCGCCAATTTACTCGGAGCCGGCATATTTGCCACGCAGGATATCATCTGGAAGGAACAACGGATCCTTATGAAGATCTCCAGCAATCCTGTCCCCTATTCCGCTGATCCGATCACCGGGATCAATGGGGAAGGCACGAGTTCATTGAAAGCAAGGGCGCATGATCTTTTTGGCGGCACCTTTGCCGCTCAATACCTCAAGGACTACAATGCCATGACGATCTGGATGAGCGTCAACCCTGCATCTTTTATGGCTAAAAAACCCGCTTGGTTGCCATCCTGGCTGAACGTGGCCGTGGGCATCAGTGGCGAACATCTCTATGGTGGATATGCCAATACCTGGACAGAAGATGATGGAAGCACCTTTCAGGCGGACCCGACCACCTACCCCCGCATGACCCAGGTTTTCTTCTCGCCTGACATCGACCTTTCACGGATTTCAGTGAGACATCCATTCTGGAGAACCATCCTCCATGGTTTGAATTTTATCAAGATCCCGGCACCTGCATTTTCTCTGGATTCCAAAGGCCGCTGGTCCGGTCATTGGCTTTATTTTTGACCTGTCTCCGATGATGCTTCAGCTTCAATTTCCGACCGGCCAGATCCATGGCACTATACATCTGCCAGTCAGTAAGAGCCTGGTTAATCGGCAGTTGATCCTGGCCGCTCAGGCGGGTCAGTTCCCTGCGATGGCCGATTCGTCACTCCCCGAGGATGTCCGGAGGCTGGCTCATCTGCTGGCCCACCCGGGTCCGGTATGGGATGCCGGTGCAGGGGGGACAACCCTGCGATTTCTGACGGCCTATCTCGCTTTATCGGGAAAGGATGGCATCGTGACCGGATCAGCTCGCATGCAAGTACGCCCCATTGCGCCACTGATGCATGCCCTGGAGCAATTGGGTGCCCTCTATGCCTATTCAGGGATCACTGGCTGCCCGCCCATCCTTTTGAACGGCTTCAGGGGGCAAACACAAAAAGAGATCTCATTAGACCCCTCCAGCAGCAGTCAGTTTCTGACCGCTATTCTACTGGCGTCCCCCCTCCTGCAAGAAGGTCTGACCATTCATCTGACCCAGCCAATCACGTCCAGACCCTACTTCGATATGACCCTGGCCGTTCTTCGTCACTGGGGGATCCAGGTGGACGTGATTGGAGATCGCATCATCGTGGAGCCCCAACCGATCCTGCCTCGCAAACTTGTCCTGGAGGCCGACTGGACCGCCGCTTCCTATGCCTATGCCCTTCTCGCGCTGGCGCCCAGCGGCAGCTCCATTGAATTGCCGGGCTTGTGCCGATCTGGTCTGCAGGGAGACGAGATTCTGGCGGAATGGATGACGGCCTTCGGGATCGATACGATGGAGGGAGTTAATGGCACCACGCTTCGCCGCAGCCATGAGGTGACGCCAGATGGAATAGAACTCGACTTCAGTGATTCGCCGGACCTGGCCCAAACACTCATTGTCTTATGCGCAATCCTGGGATGTCCGGGTCGTTTCAGCGGGCTGCATACCTTACAGATCAAAGAAACCGATCGCACGGCCGCCCTCCAGTCCGAATTAGGCAAAACAGGAGTGCAATTTGAACCTGAGTCGGAGGGCTCCGCCACCTGGCTATTGACCGGAAAAGTAACGTTGGCAGACACCCCCACTTTCGCCACCTATCACGATCATCGCATGGCCATGGCCCTGAGTTTGTGTGCATTTGCGGGAATATGCCGAATAGAGGATCCTCAGGTCATCGAGAAGTCCTTTCCGAACTATTGGAAGGAACTGGAGGGAATTGGATGGAAGATCGACAGGATCTAACCCTTCATCTCCAGAATGGTGATCTCCACGCGCTGATTCTTCTTTCTTCCGCCGAGGGTGGCATTCGAAGCCACTGGCTTGCGCTTTCCATATCCCTTATAGCGCAGGCGAGATTCGGATATCCCGCGTTCGACCAGGTAGTCTGCGACCCGTTTGGCCCGAGCTGCCGACAGACGGTCGCAGTAGGGATGATCACAATTCCCATTGGTGTGGCCTCCGATCTCGACGACCACATCGTTGTTCTTTTCCAGAAATTGGTAGATCTCATCCAGGGTTGGATAAGACTCCTGATTCAGTGCAGCCGTGTCTGCCTTAAAGTAGATCTTGTCAACACTGACCACCTGGCCTGTTTTCAGTTGCTCCCGGGAGAGACCTCCCAGAGTAGCTTCAGGTTTGGGTGCCGGCTTGGGAGTGGCGACCTCCTTTGGAGCCGTTTTTGGAGGCGGAGCCACTTCATCCTCTTCTTCCAGCACGATAGCATCACAGGGTACGGGCCGGATTACGGATGCATTGTCGATCAGAATATTCCCATTGTAGGGAAAGAGGACAGGTGTCTGATAAAATGCCTCCAGAATAAACCAGGACAGGCGCTTTTTAGGCTCAAATGTGAATTGGTATCGCACCCAGCGCGGGTGTGTAATCACAGAGGTCGAGGCCAGCATTTCCGATTTGTCGCAGGGACTATTTCCGCCCCAGATTCGAAAGACAGCCGGGGTGGTATGGTACACTTTCTCCCCTTTTTTGTTCGGCGAAAAATAATCTTGTGAACGGGCGAGATAGAGGTTGAATGTATAGCAGGTTCCAGCTTCCAACGGGCGTGGCAGAGGGGTAGATACCGATTCCCATGTATCGTTATCCCGTGTCACCAAACCCAGATAGGAATTCCCCTTCTGCGGGAGGGTGGTCACATTGAAAAAAGCAGAATCCTTTCCCGGATGGGTATCCGGAGGTGATTCACTGGGGAATCCACAATCGTACCATCCCGATGGTTGAGAACCAGGAGCCGGGACATCTTCAAACGAGGGATTTTCAAGACGGATCGGTTCATATTGGGCATGAAGGAGCCCTGTGCCCAGGACCGCCCAACAGAAGATTAATGTATAAAGGGTGTTCTGCACTTTCATATTCGTACTTAGGCCTGTCCCAAATAACGGGCCAGAACCAACTTCCATTGCATCTGAAGATGCACTGCGCATGGGATTAGCATTTGATTAACGTTCAACCACTCCTATGAGAAGGCATTGATCCCTGTAACATCCATACCGGTGATCAACAAATGAATATCATGGGTTCCTTCATATGTCAGAACGGTTTCCAGGTTCATCATATGACGCATGATCGGATATTCATTGGTAATGCCCATGCCGCCGTGGATCTGCCGGGCTTCCCGGGCGATCACCAGTGCCATGTTTACATTGTTGCGTTTGGCCATGGAGATCTGGGCCGGCGTTGCCTTGCCCTCATTGGCCAATGTCCCCAGCCTCCAGGTCAACAACTGAGCCTTGGTGATCTCCGTGATCATCTCAGCCAGTTTTTTCTGGGTGAGTTGGAATCCTGCGATCGGGCGACCAAACTGTTCCCGTTCCAGGGAATAACGCAGTGCTGAATCATAGCAATCCAGTGCCGCGCCGATCACCCCCCAGGCGATGCCATAACGCGCCTTGGACAAACAGGACAATGGACCTTTCATCCCGACGACATTTGGCAATACATTCTCTTTCGGAACACGCACATCTTCAAAGACCAGCTCACCGGTGATGGATGCGCGCAAGGACCATTTGCCATGGATCTCCGGGGCAGTAAATCCAGGCATGCCTTTTTCCACGATCAAGCCTCGGATCTTGCCTGCCTCATCACGTGCCCATACAACGGCAATGTCCGCGACAGGGGAGTTGGTGATCCACATTTTTGCCCCGTTGAGGATATAGGCATCGCCATCATCTTTGATGTTGGTGACCATGCCAGCCGGGTTGGACCCGTGATCCGGTTCGGTCAGTCCAAAACAGCCGATAAACTCACCGCTTCCCAGTTTGGGAAGATATTTTCGCCTCTGCTCCTCACTTCCAAATTTGTAGATCGGATACATCACCAGCGACCCCTGGACGGAGGCCATGGACCGGATACCCGAATCGCCCCGCTCCAGCTCCTGCATGATCACCCCATAGGCGATCTCGTCCATCCCGCCACCGCCATATTCGACCGGCAGACTAGGGCCGAATGCACCGATCTCGGCAAGCCCCTTGAAGAGATGGTATGGACAGGCGGCGCGATTGGCAAAATCCTCGATGATCGGGCTGACTTCCTGCTTGACCCAGGTTCGGACGGCATCCCGTGCCAGGAGGTGATCCTCCTGCAGTAATTCGTCCATCTGATAGTAATCATGCCCCTGATAACGATCCTCTTTTGCCGACTTTGTCTGCGAATTCGTAGTGCGTGTGGTATCCATTCCTTTATTTCTTGCCGCAAAGGTACAATCTGACCTCAGATTACAACAGCCGTCTTATTTTGAGGGCCTAACTTTAGGCAATTCCAATGGTGAGACGCGAAAAATCACATGAATGGCTGGATAAGCTGGGCCGGGAAAGCTGGCATCTCGAGCTTCTGATCTCCGGATTCAGCATCTTTCTGTTGATCCAGGGATTGGATATGGCGGAGCAACAGTTCCATCTCTTCTTCAACAGGGTCCAATTTCTGGATTTCAACCTTCACAAGGAGTTGAATTCGTATTCATGGTTTCTCCTCATGGGTGCCAAAGGCCTATTATATAGTCTGGTTTTACACCTTTTTCTACGAGGGCTTTGGATCGCAGCTGTTGGTCTTCGCACCTTTAACAGAGGCACAAGTATTGCAACTCAAGGTTACACCCCCCTCTTTCAACGGACATTGAAGCAAAACACCCTGCCGTTGGACAGCTACATTATTCAACTGGACAAGTTTTGCAGTAATATTTTTGCATTTTCATATCTGATCCTGTTCGTGGCTCTTTGTACAGGGACTTATGTTCTCATCCTGAAAGGATCAATTATTCTGATAACCTGGATAGTCGGAGGGGAGTCCTCCCCCATCTTTCAGCCAATCATCGCGTTCTGGGGGATACTCATCATTCTCATTTCATCCATTTATGTGTTGGACTTTGCATTTCTAAGCCCGTTCAAACGAGAAAGAGGAGTAGACAAGATCTTCTATCCTTTTTATAAATTCCTGAGTTGGATTTCGCTTTCCTTCATCTATCGTACACTCTACTATACGATGATGGGAAATCGGATCAGCAGACGATTTCTATGGTTCATCATACCCTTCTATTTCCTTATTTACCTTGGGAATTCCTTGTACTTTCAAACCCAGCCTCTGATCCCGAAAACCTCCAATACACTGTCCATTATACCTGGTTATTATGAGAATCTCAATCATGAACCATCCATAAGATTGGCTAGTACTCCGAGCAAATATGTATCGAATGGTATGCTGGAAGTATTTATCCCCATCACTTTAAATGAAAAATTAACCACTCAGATCAACCGGTATTGTTCTCCCCTGGAGACTGTACATTCAACACTTATCTCTTCAGCATTTGCTTTATTTAAAAATGATGAAACCACAATTGAGGCTGCAGATAAGGTCAAACCATATCTAGACTGCATGAGCAAACTCTTCAACGTTAGCGTTGATGATCAAGAATTGGACGGCCTTCCGTTCTTCTATCAACACCCTTCCACGACCCAATACGGACTCTTATATATGATCGATATCGATTCATTCCCTCGTGGTCAACATCAAGTAAGTGTAGGTAACATTTATTCCAAAAAGACCTTAACACATGATTCCATCTACTACCGCCCTTACGCACTCTTCCCGGTATGGAAACTGTAAACAGACAGTTCGTCGGCATCCAGGGTCTTCGGATCCATGGCTATCATGGGGTCTATCCTGAGGAGGCCCTGACCGGTCATTGGTTTCGGATAGACCTGCAGGTCGAAGTACCTGTGCTCTCGGATCCGGCATCAGATGACCTTGACCACACCTTGAACTACGAGACCCTCCACCGCATATGCCTGGTGGAAATGGCCATTCGAGCCGATCTGCTCGAAACCGTTGCCACCCGGATCATCCGGCAGATCCGCAGCCAGCATCCCCGTTCGGGAGAGGTACGCATCCGGCTGACCAAGGAGCATCCGACCTTCAAGGGCGGCTGTGCGGCCGTATTTGTGGAATATATTTCACTCCCCTGAGAACTTTAAAGATTTGATAACAACGATTGACTCGACTCAAGCGTTATCGCAACATATGAAAACCAGTATCATGAAATTAACCACCCTACTGCTTCCCACCCTATTCCTCTTTTCCTGTTCAACAGCGCAACTTCAAACTCTGGATGGATTGCTGGGTAAAGCGAAAAAAGTCCTGCCCGTCTCAGATACGGATGCCGGCAATGGCTTGAAGGAAGCCCTGGAGATCGGCGTGAGTAAAGGCGCAGATGCTCTGGCACAGGCCGACGGCTATTACAAAAGCCCGTACAAGATCCTGTTGCCAGCCGAAGCACAGACGGTCATTAATAAATTGAAGGTAGTACCCGGATTCCAGAATCTGGAAGCTGATCTCACAGAGCGGTTGAACCGTGCGGCAGAAGATGCCGCTCACAAGGCCAAGCCTATTTTTATCAGCGCCATCAAACAGATGACCTTCAAGGATGCCATGAATATTCTGATGGGCCAGAAGAATGCGGCCACCCAGTATCTGGACCGCACGACACGACCGCCTTTGTATGACGAGTTTCATCCGGTCATTCTCGAATCACTGGAGAAGGTCAATGCCGTTTCACTATGGGCCTCAGCCACAACAGCTTACAACAAATTGCCGTTTGTCACGGATGTCAATACCCGTCTGGATGACCATGTAACGAACAAGGCCCTGGATGGTCTATTCGCCAAAATCGAGCTGGAAGAGCTCAATATCCGAACCAACACTGCTTCGAGGACGAGTGATCTTCTCAAGCGTGTGTTTGCCCGTCAGGATAAATAATTTTGGAAAACCCTAGGAAGTGCGGAACTTTACTCTCAAGTTTGTCGTATTATTGCGGAGATCATCCCCCGGTCAATGGCAGAAAGCTGCTAGACCCTGATGTTTCCAACTTAGTGGAAATCAGCTTTAACCGATAAGAAGTTTTTGAATCGATGCTGGCTACACTGAAACCGTTCACTTTGTCATCTTTATTTTTTTCTTTATTTATTTAACTGTGTTATGAACATTTTTGTAGCCAAAATCAACTTCCGGACCTCTAGTGAGGATCTGCAAGCCGCTTTTGAAAAATTTGGTGAGGTTTCTTCCGCCAAGGTAATTATCGACCGTGAAACTGGTCGTTCTAAGGGTTTCGGCTTTGTCGAAATGCCTGACAACGAGGCCGCACAGCAAGCTGTGGATGCCTTAGACGGTGCTGAACTCGATGGCAGCACGCTGGTTGTTAAAGAAGCTGAGGATCGTCCTCGTCGCGAATTCCGCCCAGGTGGTGGAGGCGGCGGCGGAGGTCGTGGCGGCTTTGGCGGCGGCGGCGGAGGCGGTCGTGGATACGGCGGCGGAGGCGGCGGCGGAGGCCGTGGTGGTTATGGAGGCGGAGGCGGCGGAGGCCGTGATTTCCGTGGCCGTGATGACAATGGCGGCGACAACCGCTGGAATCGCTCTGACGACTAACGCTAGCTAGCGTACACATACAATCAAGCCCTGTCCTTTCGGACGGGGCTTTTTTTTTACCTGGAGTCCATGAAAACAAGAGTTGACAGATTCGTCTTCCTTGTCACTTCCTTGAGGTAAAAGCACCTTTCTGCTAATCTTCCGCCATCGCCTTCCCGGCCAACCATCCACCCGTCCAAGCCGCCTGGAAGTTGAATCCTCCCGTCACGGCATCTACATTCAACATTTCCCCTGCCGCAAAGAGACCCGGGAGTCGCTTGACAGCAAATCGCCGAAAATCGATCTCTTTCAGATCGATGCCGCCTGCGGTGACAAACTCCTCCTTAAATGTGCTCTTTCCGTTGACTCTGTAGTTCCCTTCAATAAGTTCGGAGAGTAACGCCTGCGTCTCTTCCTTGCGCATTTCTGTCCAGATCCGGCGCAGGGGTATGCCCGACCGCTCTAGCAATCGTTGCCATAGACGTGCTGGCATATCCGGCCAGGGTGTGTTCAGGACAATCTTTTTGGGCGAACCTTCACGGTGGATTTTCATCCAATCCTGGACCACTTCCATAGTCTTTCCCGTCCAGTTGATGGATATAGAAAACTGATAGTTCCGCTGGGCCAGTTCCCGGGCACCCCAGGCCGAACACTTGAGAATGGCCGGCCCACTCAGCCCCCAATGCGTAATAAGAAGGGGACCACGCGCAGAAATATCCCCATCCTGAACTGTCACTTCAGCCTCCGGCACCGAAATCCCCAACAAGCCCTGAATACGAGGATCTTTGATATTGAATGTGAACAGGGAAGGTACCGGATCAATGATATGTATTCCCAGACTGACGAGCAGCTTCCAGATCGCAGTGCTACTTCCGGCAGCCAGCATGACCTTTCTGGCCATCACTTTCTGACCATTCACCGTCAGGACCCAGGGGGCATTCTCGGATTTGGGCAGAACCAGATGTTCAACACGGGATTGAAGCTGGACTTCCACACCCGTTTGTGATGCCGCTTGCATCAAACAGTGTACGATGGTACCCGATTGATCCGTCACTGGAAACATCCGGCCGTCTTCTTCTGTCTTTAGTTTTACCCCATGTCGCAAAAACCACTCAACGGTATCACCTGGAGCAAAGCGCATGAAGGGCCCCAGCAACTCTTTTTCACCGCGTGGATAGTAATGCACCAACTCGACAGGATCAAAACAGGCATGGGTGACATTGCATCTTCCCCCACCTGAAATCCTCACTTTCTGCAGGACTTCACGACCACGTTCAAAGATCACTACACGGAGTGACGGGTTTGTTTCTGCTGCCGTGATGGCCGCAAAATAACCGGCAGCTCCACCGCCGATAATGGCCAGGTCTTTGGGTCTGGATTCGTTCATGCCGGGCAAATGACCCTCAATTAGACAGTTCTTTTTCAATGACCGCCTCTTCCATCCGCCTGGTCAGCTTTTTGACAATGGTAAACTCACTGAGGAATACGCGGGCTACGACACGCAGTACAGTGTAGGTGGGGATGGCCAGGACCATGCCGGTGATGCCGCCAATCTTGGCACCGACCATGACAATAATGAAGATCTCCAGTGGGTGGGCGAGCACGCGACTGCCCAGGATGAAGGGTTGAAAGATGAAGTTGTCGAGCAGCTGGACAATGGCAAAAGCACCAATGACCCGCCAGATAAGGGGCAACATCTGGGTATAGAAATCCAGATCCAGACTGGATGAGATGGTCATCAAGACCCCGAAAACCATCCCGATGATCGGACCTATGTAGGGGATCACATTGATCAATGCAGCAAAAAAGGCGATCAGGAAGGCATTGTTCACTCCGACGATCGTCAATAAGGTGGTCAGGAGAAATGTGATCAGGGTGATCTGAAGCAAGACCCCACCGAAGTAACGCGTCAAGAGCTCTGAAACCTCATCAATGACACGCCGTGTTCGTGAGTCATATTCCTGTGGCATCAGACTGGCGACAAATTCCATAAACAGGCCTTCCTCCCGTAGGAAGAAGAAGGAAATGAAGATCACACTGAACAGGCCGATGATCAGGGAGCCCGCAAGAGACAGACTCGAGGTAAAGAAACCACCGACTTTGGCTGGTTCAAACCAGGTCTTGAGCGTGGCGATCACCTGCTCTGACGGAGACCGGGTATCGCTGACCAGCCCCAGTTCGGTCAGACGCACATTCAACCGATTCAGTGGTTCTTCCAACGACTGGGCAATGGCCACGTAGTTGACCTTGGATATCGCGGCTGCCTGCTCCAGCAACATCGGAATGAAGATCCATCCCAATGCTCCCAGGATCCCAAAGAAGACGATGATCGTAATTGCCGCCCGAAGGCTGGACCCTGGCGTCCATTTATTGATCTGGACCTTCCGCATCAGGGACATCAGGGGCGCGCCGACCATGGATACGACCCATGCCAGGAGGATATAGGTCACGATATCGGTAAAGAAATAGATGATCAGCCCCATAAAGACCAGGGAAGCGATCAGGGCGATAGTCCGACCTTGTTTGAGCGTAATCCACCATTTATTCATGAGGGAAAGGTACGCAGTTGGAAGGTTATGAGGAAAGTTGGGGCGTTGAGGAGTGGAGGAGAAAGGTAATGGGTGCTGGGGAGACTGTTCCATCATGTTTACCGACCATTTGCCATTTTGCACACAATGGGGCTGTTTTGTTTGATATGGAATTTCCCCGGGTGGCCGGGATCGCCCTATCTTGGCAGCCACACGCTTTGCTGAATCAGGCATCCATCCAATCATTAATCGAATTTTATGAAGTACTCCAGTGTCGTTTTGATCCTATTTTTTATCCATGTTTCCGTCATGGCACAATGGACTCAGATTGCGTCTCCTCCGGAGGATTTCAGGACGGATCATTCCTTTGCCTTTGCCATTCGGGATACCGGATACATTGTGGCAGGCAAGACATCCTCCGAACTGCGGGCTGACTTCTACCGCTATCTGCCCGGACAGGATGAATGGACCCAACTTCCCGATTTTCCCGGAGGCACTAGAGGCTTTGGCATCGGAGAAGTATGGGAAGATATCGCCTACTTCGGGTTTGGTGCCGGAATGCACCCGGATTCTACTGAGGAAGTGCAGAAAAATGATCTCTGGGCATTTGACCCCTCAACGAATGAATGGACAGAACTCAGTTCATGCCCATGTAGCCCCAGAATTCACCCTGCGTTCATTACACATAAAGGCAATATTTATGTTGGCCTTGGAAGCAGCTCAGGAATTGGCAACCTGAATGATTGGTGGGTCTACAATATCGCCACGGACACCTGGGCTCAAAAGGCTGATTTGCCAAGCCATCCGAGGCATCATCCCTATCAATTTGCCATTGGAGATTATGTCTATGCCGGTTTTGGACACGGGAGTGTTGAACCCAAGATCTACGACACCTGGTACCAATACGATCCGGAGATGAACAGCTGGACAGAGGTGGCCAGCATGCCTGGTCAAGGGAGAGTAGCCGGCACCCAGTTCTCTCATAATGGGTTCGGATATGTATTGAGTGGAGACGGCGAAGATCATGACTCTATGGAAACAGGAGAATTCTGGCGGTATAACGCGGATTCCAATCAGTGGAATGAACTTCCTCCCCACCCGGGATCCTCGAGATGGGCGCCTGCCTCCTTTATCATCAACAATGAAGTGTATCTGATCAATGGACCGTCTTTCGGAGATTACCAGGTTGAATCTTACAAGTACGACCTGGGCGATCCGACCACTGGTACAGTCGTTCTAGAGGATCAGAACCTCCACCTGGAGATCTATCCAAATCCATTTTCAAGTGATCTGACCATCCAGTGGAAGATGGCCCCCACTCTACCTCTGGATCCGCTGATCGTCAAAGTGATGGATGCACAGGGTCGGCAGATCCTTGAATCCAATCTGGATTCGGATTCACATGTCCTACTGTTGGGATGGATTCCGGCAGGCCAGTATTTTCTGGAACTGCAATCCGGAAACCAGCTGCTTGCCACTCGGAAGATCCTGAAGACGAACAACTGATCAAGCACGTGGTAACGGCCACACTCACGCCCTCAGGCAGGTCACGAAAAGTTGGTAGAAGACGGAACAGCATCGCAGTCAGACAGACAAATAAAAACCCTCCAATAGATCCGGGTGTATCCTATAGTGAACTTGAATTAACGCGAATTTTTTATATTCGATGTCAGGCCGCCCCTGCTTGACGTGATTTTCTCCTGATCATTTTCAGAGTGGTGTCTGATCATGTCATGAAAGATTACACTTTACAATTCGATTCATTATGAAAATATTCCGACTGATTTCCATAGCCTTCATTGCGCTGACCTATTTCGGTTGCAGTGATGGCAACACCCAACAAACTGTAGCGGACCAGACATCAGAAGGAGCAGGTATCGCATCGAATTCTATAGAAGACCTGTTCAAGCGATCCATGGAGGATGTTGAACCGACGAAATATCATGAGTTTATTGATCCTAACAATGGACTGGTCCAAGCTCGATATCCCATTCCGAAAAGCTGGAAGGTCCACCACCCGGACGATCCGATCTATATTGAAGGTCCTGGCAAATTGACCGTGTACAAGGCCGTCACAGAAAATTTTGCCTGGAGCACAAATCCCATGATGCAACAGACTCTCCAGATGAATGGTCAGCGAATTGCGCAACCGATGAATACGCAACAGGTGCTGCGTCAGATGGTGCAGCCAAATGCAGAAGCCCAGGGGTATACATTGTTAAAGACCTATCCTTTGCCCGAGGTGTCGGGACTTTGGCAACGATTGATCAATGCAATGCCGAACACGGGCTCCGTTCGACGCGTGGAGGCGCTTGGTACAGAATGGACTACGGGAAACGGAAGGAAGTCTCTCATTGTGCTGGTACAACATCAAGTCGCACAACAGCAAACAGTATTCTGGACGGTTCAGACCACCGAAATGGAAGTAGATCCATCACAATTTGACCAGGCAAAAACAGCTTATTTCTATTCATCTGCAAATGCCCAACTCAACCCGCAATGGATCCAGTACATGAATGGAAAATTGGTTGGCGATATTCAAAAATCAAATCAGTTCTGGGCACAAGCGACAGCGCAGAGTGCGGCGGCACATCAACAACGCATGAGTGCCATCGCAGCGCGCGGTCAAACCGCACTGTCTACCGGTAAAACCTATAGTGACATTTTGGATATATCTCATCAGGGCTACCTCAACAGAAGTAGCATCAATGATGCCGGTCACGCCAAAACCGTTCGATCCATCAATGAAACCACCCTGATCGGAAATCACGAATCGGGTGAGCACTATGATGTCCCGGCGGGATCCAACTATTATTGGGTCTCTGGAGACGGATATTACCTGGGTACAGATAATGCACTCTTAGACCCCAATATTGATAAACGCCTGAATGATAAGAACTGGACCAAATTTGCGCACGAATAAGGACATCGTACGGATCAACTTTAGCTCAAAATTGGATACCGGGCCAGGACTGGATGAGGCTGCACAAAAAGAGCCTCTGTCATATGTCAAACTTCAGATGCGCCAAAGCTATGCGCTTGGAAGAGGCACAGACTATTCCTTTGTGTAAGAATTTAATGATCAGTCGTTTGCAACAGTCTCCATCAGCTTCTCCCACCCTGCCCGCTTGACCGGGGTTTGCCCAAAGACTTGGTTAAAAACATCCTCGGTCATTTCCGTCCAATCGGTAGAGGTCATGGAGAGTAGATCCGGATGCGGCTCGAAGGCCGGCTCAGCATGACGTTGTGCAAATCGGTTCCAGGGACAAACGTCTTGGCAGATATCGCATCCGAAGGCCCAGCCGCTCAGTTTGTCCTGGAATGCTTCCGGGATGGCCTCCCGAAGTTCAATGGTCAGATAGGAAATACATTTCGAGCCATCCAAGACATAGCCAGAAGGGGAAATCGCCTCTGTGGGGCAGGCATCAATACATTTTGTACAGGTCCCGCAGTAGTCCTTGATCGGAGGATCCGGTTCCAGGGGAAGGTCGATGATCAATTCTGCCAGGAAGAAGTAGCTCCCCACATCCCGGTTGATCAATAAGGTGTGTTTGCCCACCCAGCCCATGCCGGATCGGCGTGCCCAGTCGCGTTCCAGAACCGGGCCTGAATCGACAAAAACCCGCCCCTGCAGGTCACCGTATTCGTCTTTCAACCAGCGGAACAATTCCTTCAGTTTACGCCGCACCACTTTGTGGTAATCCTCCCCATATGCGTACTGACTGACCCGAGGTGCATCCGGGTGTTCAGGCCCTAGTGGGTTATGGTAGTTGTATCCCAGACAGATGACACTTCTGGCTCCCGGCACCAGTTTGGTCGGATCTGTTCGCAGGTCAAAATGGTTGGCCATATACCCCATTTTCCCATGATACCCCCGATTCAGCCAATCCTCCAAACGACGGGCTTCTGCATCCATTGGTTCCGCCTTCGCTACAGAGCAGAGGAAGAAGCCCATGTCGGCTGCTCTGGCCTTCAGGGCAGATGTGGAATGCGATTGGAACATGACGTAAAGATAGGGCGGTTGTCGGTTGTCAATTGTCAGTTGTCGGTTGTCAGTTATCAGTTTTGAGGAAAGGTGCAGCCGTTTGGGCAGGTAAAGGGTAAAAGGTAAAGGGCCAAAAACGCTTGGCCGAATACAGGATTCCTGCGTTCTTGCGTTCCTGCGTTCCTGATTCCAGGTTCCTGGTTGAGCCTGTGTCAATGCCTGGCTAGAGTTATCCGTTTTAGTATTGGGATTTGGTGCTTGTGATTTATTTGTCATTTGGGATTTGCAATTTGGTGCTTCCCCTGTCAGTTGTCAGTTGTCGGTTGTCAGTTGTCAGTTGTCAGCTTTGAGGAAAGGTGCAGCCGTTTGGGCAGGTAAAGGGTAAAAGGTAAAGGGCCAAAAACGCTTTGGCCGAATACAGGATTCCTGCGTTCCTGCGTTCCTGCCTGCCAGCCGGAGGCTGGGTTCCTGGTTCCTGGTTGAGGCCGTGTCAATGCCTGATTAGCGTTGACCGTTTGGAATTTGACATTTGAGTTTTGGGATTTATTTGTGATTTGATTTTTGTGATTTGGGATTTGCAATTTGGTGCTTCCCCTGTCGGTTGTCGATTACCAGTTTGACCTCAGAATACAACGCTTGGCCGTTCAAGGTTCAAGCGCTGCTCTCACGAGCACGCTGTTCAAGGTTCAACGTGATGTTCGTTCATCCTGGTTCGGGGACGGAATAATGGGTGAAACGAGGGTGAGAGAAAGTAACCAAATCAACCGTTTCGGACATTCGCTTTTGGGAATTGGGATTTATTTGTCATTTGGGATTTGCAATTTGGTGCTTCCCCTGTCAGTTGTCAGTTGTCAGTTATCAGTTTTGAGGAAAGGTGGATCCGTTTGGGCAGGTAAAGGGTAAAAGGTAATGGGCCAAAAACGCTTTGGCCGAATACAGGATTCCTGCGCTCCTGCGTTCCTGCCTGCCAGCCGGAGGCTGGGTTCCTGGTTCCTGGTTGAGGCCGTGTCAATACCTGATTAGCGTTGTCCGTTTGGAATTTGACATTTGAGTTTTGGGATTTATTTGTGATTTGATTTTTGTGATTTGGGATTTACCCTGTCGGTTGTCATTTTGGAGTGATGAATCAGGGGTAGTATAAACGAATAAACCCATAAACGAATAAACGAATACAGGATTCCTGCGTTCCTGGTTCCTGCGTTCCTGGTTCCTGGTTGAGGCCGTGTCAATACCTGACCTGCGTTGCCCCTAATGCGTCTTCGAGGCCAAAAATGGGCCGAAAACAAAGGGTTTAACAGCTTTACCATAGCAAAACCCTGGCTTACATACGGAGTAAACACGGACTAAATCAACCTGACATACGGATAGAAGGTGTCCGACACTGGATGAGCCTGATCCGATTTACCTGCCTGGGAGTTCCTGCAAGCATGGTTTCACTTTCCTACCTGCAAGCCGGAGGCTTGTGTTCCTTGCTTGTATGGCGGAGGCACGGTTCCAGGTGGGCCAATCTCAAACGTTGGGCAGTTCAAGGTTCAAGGCTCAGCTGACGCTGATCTTGTTCAAGGTTCAACGTGATGTTCGTTCATCCTGGTTCAGGGACGGAAAAATGGGTGAAACGAGGGTGAGACAAGGCAGCCTACTCAACCGTTTTGGACATTCGTTTTTGGTTTTTGATTTTTATTTGGGATTTGTCTTTTGGAATTTGGGATTTACCCTGTCGGTTGTCGGTTTTGGGAAAAGCAGAAATCAGTTTCCCAGCATAAGATCACAAGCATGCCTCGTGCATTCCTGCCCGTGCTGAAGAGCATTTCAATTGAACATGCGGATGTAGTGGGAATTAATCCTTCAGGAAACTGGCTTACTCTATCTTCGCTCACTGAATCATTCAAATTGAACGAACCCAATCAGACCTCATTTACTGGCCTTACTGAAGAGGAGGTAGTCCGACTGCGTGAGCTGCATGGGGAGAATATATCTGTACAAGGAAAGAGCACATTTTGGAATGCCGTGGTGCCGGTCATCACTGAACCGATGTTCCTTTTATTGGCGGCGGCTTGTCTCCTCTATGCCATTTTAGGAGAAGTGCCCGAATCCATCACCATGGGAGTGGCACTGGTGTTTGTCGCCGGAATCTCCATTTTTCAGGATTTGAGGAGCCAGAGAGCCGTCAAAGCACTGGGTCGGATCACGGCAGTGCAGGCGAAAGTGATCCGTAGCGGAATACGCCGTGAAGTGCCTGTCCGAGAGATCGTGGTAGGCGACCTCATCATCTGCGAGGAGGGGATGATCGTCCCGGCGGATGCGCAGATTGTATCGACCAATGATCTGGCCATGAATGAAGCGATCCTCACCGGAGAATCTCTGGCTGTAGAAAAGCAAATAGACAGCCAGATACTGCAGGGCACCCTGGTCGTCCGAGGATATTGTACAGCCAGAGTGACCGCCGTTGGTAGTGGGACCACTCTTGGCGGAATTGGCCTGTCCCTGAAAAACGTGGACAAAACGCGAACTCCGCTGCAGCAACAAGTGGATCGATTCGTCAGACTCATGGTGGTGGTCGGCAGCATCGCTTTTCTATTTGTCACCATTTATCATGCATGGGCCACCGGGAGTTTGATCCACGGACTTCTGCATGGACTGACCATGGCCATGTCTGTTCTTCCCGAAGAGATCCCTGTAGCGCTGACCACATTTATGGCGATGGGCGCCTACCGTCTCCTCCGCCATGGCATTATCGCCCGCCAACCACAAACTGTCGAAACATTGGGTGCAGCGACGGTCATCTGTTTTGATAAAACCGGGACACTGACTGGAAATCGCATGCAGGTCGTTCATGTCTGGGACGCCAGAAACGACAGTGTCCTGGATTACGGCACATCTTCACCCGCTTCTGAGATTCTCGATATGGCGATGTGGTCCAGTGAAACTTCCCCTTTTGATCCGATGGAACAATCCATCCATGATCATTATGAAAGGAGTGCCGCCATTGACGAACGACCTGCATTTCACATGATCCATGAATTTCCGCTGGCCGGAAAACCTCCGGTGATGACCCATTTGTGGGAAGACGATAACGGCAACCGCCGGATCGCATGTAAAGGTGGCGTCGAAGGAGTCCTGTTCCTGTGCCAGGTTGACGATGATATACGAAACCAGACCCTCAAGAAAGCAGAAGCCTTCGCCAGGAAGGGTTATCGTATCCTGGGTGTTGCCCGGGGAATATGGAGTGAAGAGAACATGCCAGAAAAGCAGGAACAGATCTCTTTTCACTTCCTCGGTCTCATCGTTTTTGCAGATCCGCCTGAGGACCATATTCCGGGGGTAATCAAGGGCTTCCAGGATGCCGGACTGGGTGTCCGTATCATCACCGGAGATCATCCTGCCACCGCTGTAGCAATTGCCGGTCAGGTGGGCTTCCCTTCCAGTGATGTACTGACTGGCGATCAGATCGATCAATACTCAGACGCAGCGCTCGTGGAGGCGATCAAAGGTGTACTCGTTTTCGCCAGAGTGAGACCCGATACCAAGTTGCGCATCATCAGAGCGCTCCAGGCCTCGGGAGAAATCGTGGCGATGACCGGTGATGGAGTCAACGATGCCCCGGCTTTAAAGGCTGCACATATTGGCATCGCCATGGGAAAGCGGGGTACCGAGGTGGCGAAAGGCGCGGCTGGCCTGATCCTGTCAAATGATAACCTGGGGACCATGCTGGAAGCCGTGCAGATCGGGAGAGGGATTCATGCCAACCTTCGCAAGGCTATTCGTTATATTATCTCCATACATATCCCCATCATACTGTTGGTCATGCTACCCATCCTTCTTGGCTGGCTTCCAAGCATGCTTTTTTCTCCGATCCATGTCATTTTTCTCGAACTGATCATGGGCCCCACCTGCTCTATTATCTATGAAAATGAACCCATCCGGCAGGCCACCCGAAATCAGCCTTCTGACTCAAAAAGGAAAAATCTGCTTTCTCGACCGGAACTGGGTTTGACCATCCTGCAGGGGGTCATGATCACGCTGGCATGTCTGGTTGCCGGTTGGCTGACCTTCCATCAGAACGCAGGTGAGACGATGATCCGAACGTCTATATTCAGCACACTGATCCTGAGCAATATCTTCCTGACTCTTGCCAATCGTTCCTTCCATGTAACGATCATGCAAACGATCCGGTGGCGCAACACATTGTTGCCCTGGATTATTGGCATCTCCCTGTTCCTGTGGCTCAGTATGCTGTACGTACCCTTCCTGAATGTTCTGTTTCATCTATCCCCGCCACAACCTTCTGATCTGATCCTGCCATTGATCCTGGCTGCGATCGGTACGCTGTGGGTAGAAGTATGGAAAGCATCGCGCAAGGTTAGACAAGATCACATTGCTCATTAAGGGATCATACCCATTTGAAAATCCTATATTAATATCCAATTTATTGTGATGGAAGAGCGTATTGCACAGTGGAGCGACCGGATTGATAAAGTGAGTGCGGCAATCAATATTTGCTGTACAGATCTTGATCTTGAGTCGCTCAACATAAAGCCGAATTTGGAATCCTGGAGCATCGCCCAGATCCTGGACCATATTATGACCACAAACCAGTCTTACTTCCCCATGTTGGACAAACTGGCCCTGGGCGAATTTGACTTGCCTTTGCATGGCAGGCTTCCATTTCTAAGACGTTTTTTTGGCCGATTCATCCTGAAAGGCGTTTCGCCGAAACGGGAGAAAAAGATCAGCACGTTCCCCATCTGGGAGCCCTCTTCCAGTCAACTGCCTGGCGATATGGTCGCCCGGTTTTCCAGCCATCAGGCCAAACTCAAGTCGCGGATAGAAGATGCCCTTCCCCTCCTGGAGAAAGGCGCCCGAATCTACTCGCCGGCCAGCCGAATGATCGTTTACTCGCTGGCAGATGCGTTTGAGATCATCGTGACCCATGAAGAAAGACACCTGGAGCAGGTGAAGGAGGTCCTGGAGTTGAGGAGGTTATGAGGAAAGTTATGGAGTTGAGGAGTTATTGGGTTATTTCGATATTGAGTTATTTCGAAAAGAAGGAGCCGGAGGGGTTGAATAATATCTTCTTGTGATCTTGATCGCAATTCATTGGGTGACTCAATGTGAATCCGACATTCAGAAGGTAATTAACGTGTTATGAGTAGAAGTACGACCCCTACGGGGCTGCTGTTCGTGTTCACTGGGTTGTTGCTATAAACGTTTGAACCCTACGGGGCTATTTTACGTTATGGCGTGATTTCGTTATTGAGTTATTTCGAGAATCCAATGCCCTTTCGGAATTAAATCCATACTAAGCGCCCCGTAGGGGTGGCACGTTTATAGCACCGAGAGTGCTCCCCCTAACCCCTCGCCCCGCAGGGGTTGAATAAGCACGTCTTGCAATCATGAACGCAATTCAGAGGGTTACTCATTGGAAAACCGACATGCAGAAGATAGTAAACGTGTGATGAGTAGTCGTACGACCCCTACGGGGCCGCCGTTCGTGTTCACTGGGTTGTTGCTATAAACGTTTGACCCCTACGGCCCCATTCCGGGTTGTGAATGGGTGGATAGAGTCCCTTAAGTCACCAGGCCAGAAGATTTGGATTCATAGACAACTTAATTATCCCGAAGAGAAGGAGAGAATAAATCAACTGGTTTTTAGACTACTTCAGCCCCGTAGGGGTGGCACGTTTATAGCACCGAGAGTGCTCCCCCTAACCCCTCGCCCCGTAGGGGTGAAACTGGTAGTCTTTTTGCGAAGATGTTGGCCAAAACATTATGATAGGATAATTCCCTGTGCCCAAGTATGGGAACGATTATAGGAACGCATCAGCAGTTCAACCCAAAGAGGGCCCAGTTAGGGGAGGAAGTGATGAGAATGTTGAGTTATGGAGTTGAGGAGTTATTGGGTTATTTCGATATTGAGTTATTTCGAAAAGAAGGAGCCGGAGGGGTTGAATAATATCTTCTTGTGATCTTGATCGCAATTCAT
>JAIPBE010000103.1 GCA_021738725.1 Saprospiraceae bacterium
CGGTTAGAGAGCTCTCCTGCTTTTTGAAGAGGAGGGTCAGGATCCGGGGGATGGACGTTCGGTCATCCTCATCGAAATATTCTCGGATCGTTTCAATGCTGAATCCGTGGTGCAGCGCAGGCGTGGTGAAGTCAGAAAGATGATGCATAAAACAGGTCAGTGTCTGTTGCCCTTCTTTCGAGTCGAACCTGGCCTTTGTACCGTTGTATTGTTTGGCAGGATGCAGTTCGCCGATATAACAATATCCACCCGGTTTGATCACTGATGAAAGTTTGCAAAAAATGTCATCGAGATGCTGGATGTGTTCCAGGACAAGACTGAAGACTGCCAGGTCATAGGAAGGTTTTGCAAAGGCCCAGGGCTGTGTTATGTCTGCCTGGATGAAATCAACACGTGGTGCAATAATTCTCTCACGAGCTTTTGTCAGCATCTGATCTGAAAAATCAACAGCGGTGATCTGCTTGGCTTTTTCGAGAAGCCAGGCCGTATTTTTACCCGTACCGCAACCCATTTCCAGGCAGGTATCGAATGGGATGTTTGTCAGGGTTTCCCTCAGGGACCGAGCTTCCAGATCTCTGCTTTTATTAATATTGGTATCATATTGTTCTGACCAACTGTCATATGATTTTTGAATATCCATAGAAGTGATTCTTCTATTTATTAATGAAGATACCGCCACTGATCAGGACCAGGTCTTCTGCCTGGACCGCTGCGGCCGCTCCAGCCAATGTAACAAATGCTTCACCGTCTGTACCGGAACAATCCACAATGAATGATTGAAGATGAGTCAGTTTCTCGTGATATCCATGCTTGCCCCGAAACGGTTCATCAGAACTTGTACTATAGATCAAAATTATATTTTATCCCGAATTTAATACCTACCGAATTGAATTTTCGGTTTATATCAAGGACTGAATGAATACTATTCTCTTCCATGATGGAGTCAGTTATGTTTTCACTGAATACATATTGAAATGAGCCGAATCGGTGTCCGGCGCCACAATAGACAGATAGCCCCTTATATATCTTTCGCCCTAGCTCAATATGATATGCAAAATAGTGCCCTCCATCATAAATTGCCCAGTGCTTGGAATTGAAGGCATTCCCGGCATCATACGAGTAAGAAAACAATTCATATGGATTTCTGTGGTTGTTTTTAGTGTCCATGACGCCGTATTCGCCTACAACCTGAAGGTCAAAGTATTTAAAATGAAAAACTTTCAGTAGTCCAAATGAAAAACCAGCAAATGAGTATCCATTATTAGAGAAAAATCCTATTTTTTCTGACCAGGGTTTGGGATAGTATTCAGATTGTATACGCAGTAAATTATATGGATGTTCAAATCCATCGCTATGCAATTTGAGGTTTGTTCTTTTTACCTGGATTCCCCAGGATTGATATTTGATCTCAAATCCTAAATTGATTATATTTCCATTTTGAGAATAACCATCTGTAATATTATCATAGGTATCTATATCGCCATAATTAGTAAAGACTTCCATATCGATCAATGCGCCTATGCTGACGTCTTGTTGTGCATGGATGTTGGAAATTGCAAGGAAGGCAAATAGTATGATTAGAATTTTAGTCCTTTTCATAAAAAATCAATTTTATTCAGATAAAGGATGAAAAGATGCTGGTTTAAATCTAAATTAGTCTTACAGACAGGTCTGTTCACCCAAATATATAGAACTTCCTGGAGTGGTGAGTGGAAAAACAGGTATCAGGTTTTATATCTCTGATGATACCTCCAGGCAGCAAATCCTCCGATCACGGAACAAATTGCCAGCATCCAGAAGACATGTTTATGCCCGGCAATGCCTGGCGAAGCGTCTAATAAATAACCCATAGTGGGGCCTGCAAAGATATCAGGCGTATATCCGATCAATGAAATGAGCCCTACCGCTGTACCGGTCAATGCCAGCGGGATATGCCCTTTTTCCATTACGGCAAAATACAGGGACCGAGCGGCATACACCCCGGTTGCCACCGTGAAGACCGACAGGAAAAACAATCCGGTGGTCGACGGGCCAACCATGCCGGTGGCAAATAACAGGGCCCCTGCACACGAGATCACAAAACTGAGCCCGAGCCATCTGGTGATCTGCGAATGATCGGCGACAACACCGATAAGGACGCCAATCACCGGTCGAATATAGAGCAGGAGGGTGCCCACCTGTGCTGATTGGACTGAATCATACAACATAACTTCCCGGGCATACAGGGCGAATACATCTGTGATCTTGTAACCGACGTACGCGCAGAGGATCATGACCATCAACAACCCGACGGATGGCAAGAGCAAGACTTCTTTGATCTGGGCGACGGTGATGCGATCCTGAACGATCGGCTCATCGTCTCGTGGATTCAGTTTCAACCAGAACCACACCAGGATGCCAATCCCGGCCACGATGCCGGAAGTGGCCAGGATGACCTGCCTGAAAGCGTCTCTGCTTTCCTCCAGGGATAGTTCGGTGCGGCCACTTGTCATCACCAGGGAAAAGATGTAGACACCCAGGGTGCCAAAGAGCGCTCCGACCAGTCCACGACCGCCATCCAGGAAGCCGAATGCCTTCCCCTGCGCATCGGTGCCGCCCCAGATCCGAGTGGCCTTGATCATCGGTGCCCAGAAGAGAAAGATGGTGGTAAATCCCCAATATCCGTAGAGAATGCGCAGGGTGGTATAGTCGGGAAAGGTGGCATACAACAGGCCGCCCAGGGCAGTCATCCACAGGGCCACTGCCATCAGTTTGCGCGGCGGAAACCGATCGGCCAGCGGACCACCAAAGAGATAGGAGAACAGGGCGACCAGGCCATAGACAGAGAAGCAGAGACCCAGTTGGAGGTTGTCCAGGCCAAACACCTCCAGCACTGTGGGTCTGAAGACCCGGGCCAGCACAAAGGGGAGGATAAATGCGGCCTCTCCGGCCAGGATCAGCAGCAGGATGACATGCCAGGGTGCTTTGGAAAATTGCATACCGTTTTGACTCTTCTCCTCAAGATCATGAATTTCTGAAGATGGCAAGCAGGGGAGTGGCGTGTTTCAGGCAAACAGCATCCGGTGATGATGGAAGCGAATGCAAATGAAGTGTATTCACAAGCAGATCAGCCGCCCAAAGAGGCTGTCATTACACGTTGGCAATTTCTTTTATTCCATTCAGCATGGATGACTGAAAGGGTTGGGTATGACTAGAATGTATTTGTTTTGACGACCATTTTTACTGCGGAATGATGATTGGCATATTGGATGACCAGGAAATAGATGCCATTCTTCCAGTGTTCGGTGTGGATGCGATCTGAAGTGCCGGGATTTTCCCGAGTGTAAACGCCTTGGCCAGTTGCTGTGGTGATAGATACATGCTGAATGGGGAGCGTACTTTCAATGGTCAGTTCGGACTGCACAGGGTTGGGGTACAAGAAGAGATTGCCACCAGGGTCGAAGGGATTGTTGACAGAGACGGGCGGGTTGTTACAAGCATCACTGAAGATAACGCCGGCTGCATATCGGTCATAGGCAGGGATGGATGCTGCGCCCATACTATTGGGCGTGCCTATTCCGGCCCATTGTTCGACGGGGACAAAAACGGGTCGTTCTGTATAGGCATAGCTGATGTCGTCCAAGGTGGTTGTTCCCGGCGGATGGATAACCCCTTTATTGTTGTTTCCGTGAAGTAAATGGTTGGCGCCCTGAATGGTATAATTGACCAGACTATAGGGAAATGCCGTATTGGGTAGTTCGTTGCCCAATATATTTTGATCCGGAGAATTCGCAGCACTGAAAAAGATGCCAAATCCTTCTGCTCTGTTTCTGAAAAATGTGTTGAAAGGGCCATTGGGTCCGTGCGAATTGTCAATGACGATATTCTGACAGATGTTTTGTTCGAACAAGTTGGCGTAGGTGTAATTCCCGTGCACGACCATATCTCCGGCAGCATCATTGGGTACTGAATCCCAGAAGGGGTCAAACGAGTAGTTATAGGCGAATACATTTCCATTTGCTCCCGACTGAAGGATCATGGAATGGCGCAGGTGTTCGAAGAGGTTGTTTTCGATCCGGCATTCATTCGAGGTGGACTGGAGCATAACGCCATATCCACGGCCACCTCCCCCGTACTCGAACCCATGATGAAAGTAGGATTTTGAGACCAGTAGATTTGAAGATCGATTGGCCTGGATATGACTGAAGGTGCAATTCACTGATTCGATTCCGGATACCCAGCAGTTCACGACAAACGTAAAATTGATATTACTGGATTGTTCCGGCGCAGTATTATCCAGGCGGATAATTTTCAGGCATTCTATCCCGACATTTTCTACGGGGATTATTTTCTGGATGAACGGGGCACGACTGGTGTTATACCCCATACGCAGGGGTGATTCAAGTGTGATGATATTGTCCTCTATGGTCTTGATCCGCACTATTTGGCCCACGGAATGTTCGGCCCAGGACGAAGTGACCAGGTCACTGTCTAGTTGTGAAAGTTGGATCCAGTCTCCGTTCAGAAAGCCACCTGGATCTGCAACCAGGATCTGATTGCTGTCTTTTGCGGCGGAGGCGATCAGGGATGAAGTGTCTGCCTTGATCAAAGATCCCTGAATGTTCAGGGAATGACCGGAGCCACCAAGGTCCATTGTCAATGTCGTTTGCCCGGGTCCTTCTCCTCGAATGATGACGTTGCCGGGGATGTGGATGGTTTCCTTGAAAAGAAAATTGCCAGCAGGAAAATGAAGAATGAGGCCGGTCTTGATATTGGCCGCAATTATCTCTGCAAGAATGGCATCGTTAGGAGTCGTGCCATCCCCTATGGCGCCATGCGATTGCATATCGATCGCGATGAAGCCGTTGGTTATCGTATCCCTCAGGCCGGCCAGGGTCCAGTCAACCCTGCGATCGGGATCCAGGGTTTGTGAAAACAGAGGTAGTGCCATCACCAGCAAAAGAAGGGTAGAGGTTCTTCTCATGTATGTCGGTTTATTGCATGCTGTACAAACATTTTGGTGCATCCTGGACCAGAGGAACAATAAATATACCACGTTGCCTGGATGTTGCGAGATGGCAAAGAGATTCTCATATTGCAAGATGTATGCTCCTTTGGCCGGACCAGATGACTCCTGGATTCTTGCCCCCTGAAGGGTGTATTTCTGAAGCCTGCACTTTCCACGGGATTATTCCCTTCCAGCGCCCTTCATTCATACAAGGGCACCTCTATCAACCCCTCTCAATGCCCAATCAAATCCGCTAGCTGGAGGATTCTGACCAAAATAAAACTGCGTCCCGCGATTACGCGGGATTATTTCTCAATCACTTAGCTATGGTTGGGTTCTTTGCGCCACCGCTGAAGCTCAGGTGGCACGTGGTCGAAATTCCTTGCCTGCTCGCCGAAGCCCTGGCGTAGGCGAGTCTCGCTTGATTTTCTTTAGTCTTGGCCTATTTCGGAGGTTAATAGAAGTGCCCACAAATGAATCTGTGAAATATGTAAGGATACCCGGAAATTGTATAATCTATTGAAATCACCAGAGGGTATTTTTGTGTTCACTTTGCTCTCTCTGATGCAGTTATCATGAGATTGCTTATACCATTTAACCTATGAAACAGATCTTACTTACAGCCATTGTTTTTCTATTCTTGGGAAGCGTCGCTCAGGCGCAGCATATCAACGTCGGCATCAAGGGCGGATTGAATGTCTATACCATCGCCAGCGATGATCATGTCGCTTACAATTCAAGAGTGGGGTTTAATTTTGGATTGTTGGGTCACATCCACATTGATTCCAGGTTCGCATTCCAGCCGGAGATCCAGTTTTCACTTCAAGGTACCGAGTACAAGATCGGGGGTGTCAATCGCGATCTCAATCTGAATTATGTCAATGTCCCACTGATTTTTCAATTCATGTTTGACAATGGATTTCGATTGCAGGCAGGTCCGCAAGTGGGATTCTTAGCCTCGGCGAAGCAAGTTGTAGGAAACAACGATTCGGATGTAAAGAGTGACTATAAAGGTGCTGATCTCGGTTGGATCTTTGGTCTGAGTTATGTCAAGCCATCCACCGGGTTTGGGATTGACATTCGATACAATCATGGATTGACCAATATCAATACCAGTGATGCGACAAATTCATATAACCGTGGGATGCAGTTGTCTCTGTTCTATTTGTTTCAGCATAGTTCATAGGATGCTTTTGCATATTTGCTTTATCGAATTTGCTACCTTTTAAATATCGATTCAAAGCGAACATTCAAGTCATAAGATTTTATCGACCAAGCAAAAGAGCCTTGATTATGAAAAACCCTTCCGCTCCTATGAAAATCACCTGGATCATCGGTTTGACCGCAGGGATCCTTGGCATTATCGGACATTTTGCACGCGTGGATGTTCTGACAGAATATAATTATCAGTTGTTGCTGATAGGTTTCATTGCCCTGGCTGTCGGAACTACGGTCAAAGGCGTGTAGTGATTTGGTTGTTCTATTCAATCCTGGAATGTGATGATGACATCCCAGATGTCTTCAGGAGCATTGCCACTGCAGGCATGACTGACAGGCAGATCTCGTTAAAGTTTTTCTAGTGTATTGGTTTGATCCGTTGGAGGGATGCATTGAACATATGTATCCCTCCGCCGATCATATACGCCTCCTTCAGATGGTGAAGCTGTCCTGCACTGTCAATAACCGGTTCAGGAGACCTCCCGGTTGCAATGGCCGCTTCCACCACGTTCATCAGGATTTCATCATGCTGCATGGCTACGACAGAAGGATCGTTTAGAATGCGTATCCGAAATTCAGACCGGCCCCGGGTATGGGATCCCCCTGCCACTTGAATGTTTCTTTACCCGAAAAGGGATCCGCTGTCTTTTCAAATGCAAAATAAGCTCCTGCGGAAATCCGAAGATAGAGGTGCGGGTGGTTGTGAAAGGTGATCGTATAATTGAGATCCGGATAAAGCATCAAATCTGCAGGCGGATCATGGATGGCTCGGCGGCTGACAAAAGGATTGCGAAAGAATCCGGATGCCTCACCCCCCAGACCGAACTTCCTGATCCGGTAATGTAATCCAACATGGATGATCGCGGACGGGGTTCCGTACTGCGGGATGTTCATACCCACCCCGAAACGAGGCATCATGACGCGTTCCTTCTCTCTGTTGATCGGAATATCGTATTCAGAGTTGATGGTGAATCCCAGGAAGTTGGCACCACCTGCCTGGAGATCTACCTTGACCTGGGCCAGGGCGGTCATGCTGGTACCCCACAACAGGAAAAAAAGAGGAATGGTTTTCATAGGGGCGGGTTACTGGAAAACGGTCATACAATGCTTCATGTCGGAATGGTGTAAAAGTGTCCACTTGATTATGTAAACGCAGATCCAGAGATTTTATGGTTCTAGTGGATATTCTGGCGAAGCTGACCCCCCATTCTGGTGAAACTGACCCCCCTAAAGAAATAGGGTATGGTGAACATCATCACCTGACAAAGTTACTGATTCTTACGAAGACTATCTCCTTTGAGTTCTATTCGGTGAGC
>JAIPBE010000104.1 GCA_021738725.1 Saprospiraceae bacterium
CGATGAAAGATTCGTCGTCAATCTCATTGCTTATGTTTTTTGATAATTTGTACCGATAATCTCGTAGTTTGATTCTACTTTGGGATAACCCCTTATATCCCTATCAAGATAAGACAATTCGCTTAACTAAACGACATTGACAACAAGAGTGTCTCCTCAACAGAGGGAAGCATCAATATCTACCCGAACCCTGGCAGCAAGAAAGTTTCCTACACTTTGGTAGATGCAAATAGTAAAGAAATCGTAGAGTTGTTCATATTAAACTATATGGGTCAGGTTCAAAACACCATTCCCGATCCAGAAATTCACGGGATCTTGGGAGTCGAAGAGTATATGGATGGCACATATTTCATTGTGGTCAGAAGAAAGGATGGCTCTATGATCTGGACCACCCTAATTGTACAGCGATGATGAATTGGTCTACGACTACCCTTGTTCTTATTCTACTATGTGGTTTCCAACAAGTGTTGGCTCAATCCGGGAAACTAAAGGTGTACACACTCGTGCCTAACAATGAATCTTATGATCCTGCGGCTCTCTATGAAAAGGACCATTTTTATTATAGTCTGATTAGATCCTCCGGACAGGTATCACCCGTCACCCGAAATCGGGTCTTGAAACATAGAACCGACCTGGAGCTAGAATGGGTCGGCACTTTTCAGGATGTACCCGGGAGTCTTTCGAATACCTTTACCATTAGCCCTAAAGACCTACTCTTTTCTCAAGGCGACGAAATTCTTTATCTCAGCCATACAACAGATCAAAATACTCAGGTAGTCAGCCCCTTGATCAATTGGTTTTCTGACAGCACTGGGGATGTTATCCAGGTAAAGAAGGTCACTTTGCCTGGAATGGAGAACTGGACAGGGCATGGCAGCATCATGCGGCCCGATAGTGTCTCCTTTATTCTACCCTGCCGAGTAGAAGCTGACAATATTTTAGTTCTCGCTTGTCTGGACACATCTGGTCAGATTCTGTGGCGGCAGGAATACCTATTGAATATTGCAGGGACACTCCAGGGAAGTTTCAAGCAAGTCATTTTACCTGATCAATCCATTATCATATCACTCACAGCAAATGCCTTGGATAAGGCCGCCTATTTTCTCCATGTGGACAGTGCTGGAATCTTCCTTTCCTTATCGGATGCTCCTTACCAAGGATACAATGATGCTCTACAACTCCATCCATCAGGAAATTTGATCTATGTTAGCCGTCCAGACATTTTGGACAGCGATCTTCCATGCTCCCGAATCTATATGTTAGATCCTGTCGCATTTGACACCCTCTGGAGCAGAGAATTCTGGCATTGGGAACCGCCCTATGATTGTACCGGCCCGAGTAGTATTTCTGAGCATTCCCTTGTAATAAGCCAGGATGGCGATATCTTGGTCGGAATTGAATTTGGTAGAAATTATTTACTCGTAGAATATTCTTCAACTGGAACAGAAAAGTGGAGAAGGATCATTGACATGCAACCCTACTCAGATAGTCTCAATTACTCCCTACCTTATTTCAGAGATTGTATCAGGACTTCTGATGATGGCATCCTGATTAGCGGGCATTTCACGGTACCACCAGAGAATCCCGTTGATTATGCCAGTCGAGTCTTCCTCCTCAAGCTGGATTCCGTCGGCTGCTTGGTACCCGGTTGTGATAAAACCATCATCACCTCCACTGAAGCGGAGGAAGTTCGCCTGGAGAATGAATGTTGGCATCTGATGCCCAATCCCGCTGGTTCTTGGGCTCAGGTTAAGATTGATCAGGCTTGCCCCCGTGCTCACTTGATTGATCGAGTGGTCCTTTATAACACCCAGGGCCAAAAAATTCGCACTCATTTCGGTCAACCTGGACAAGACCATTTTATTCTAGATACGGGCTTGCTCCCGAGTGGCACCTATGTGGTTCAACTTCTCGCAGGGCCGGTTATCCTAGGATCTAAAACCATGGTTGTCTCACATTAGTGAATGTGGCCAAAGTTAATTACACAGCCCGCCAATGTACATTGACGGGCTGTTCTCATTCATCCAGTATGTCTTAAGCCTAGACCTCTTTTTCCGAGCTCAACGCTGCACCGAAATAGGCACGATTGAGGCGGGCGATATTGGCCACCGAGATCTCTTTCGGGCATTCGGCCTCACATGCGGTGACGTTGGAGCAGCGACCAAAGCCCTCTTCATCCATTTGATGGACCATATTCAGAACGCGGTCGCTATGTTCGACTTGTCCCTGAGGCAAGAGTCCCAGGTGACTGACTTTGGCGGACACAAACAGCATGGCAGATGCATTCGGACAAGCCGCGACGCAGGCACCACAACCGATGCAGGCAGCCGCTTCAAAGGCCAGGGAGGATTGTTCCTTCTCGACCGGGGTAGAGTTGCCATCCGGCGCCTGTCCGGTGTTGACCGAAATATATCCGCCCGCCTGGATAATGCGATCAAAAGCGGAGCGGTCCACCACCAGGTCCTTCACCACAGGGAAGGAGCGTGCTCTGAACGGCTCGATGGTAATGGTTTCCCCATCCTTGAATTCTCGCATGTGCAACTGGCAGGTGGTCGTTCCCTTCCACGGGCCATGGGGCTGGCCATCGATGACCATACTGCAAGCCCCGCAAATCCCTTCACGACAATCATGGTCGAACGCTACCGGTTCTTCCTTTTTCGCGATCAGGCTTTCGTTCAACACATCCAACATTTCCAGAAAGGACATGTGTGTATTGGCATCCACGGTATAGGATTTGAATGCCCCTTTATTAGCAGCATTTTTTTGACGCCAGATTTTTAAGTTCAGTTTCATCGTAATACCGATTATGTTTTATTCAAAGGCCAACAGTCGTTGGAGGAAAGACAGGGTGAAATCACAAATCACAAAAAACAAATCTCAAATAAATTCAAAATCACAAATACGAATGATCAAAACAGGGTGAAATCACAAAAATCAAATCACAAACAAATTCAAAAAATCAATTCTCAAAGTACAAAATGATTCCAAGGAATTATTTTGACTTTACTAAAATGGCCGAAAAGATCTTTTTCAGTTGACCGGCTTCGTCCTGCAAACGGAATCCTTCCTGGTCATTGGCCAGTTGTTGCGTTTCACGAATGAGGCGAATGAAGTACACACACTCCTTGGCCTCCTTCCGACAGATTTTGATCCGCATCATGAAATCCTTCTTGCTCAAGGACTCATTGGCTTCAATGTAGTTTGCTCCTACCGATCCAGACGCCCTGACCAATTGCTTTGCATCCTCAGTGTTTGCGAGAGAGTATGGCAACTCCTTGATGAATAGCCGAACTTCCTTGGCAAACTGATACGTTCGTTCTTCCAGGTTATATGTTGGTGAACCTTCGTTCACCTCACTCAACCATTCTTCAATATTCAACCCATCCGTTTTGGTCATTGATTTTTCGAAATTGGGATTTATTTGTTATTTGATTATTGTTTTTTGGAATTTCTAAGCGTATGAGCGTGTTTTCAATTCTACATTCTCAAACACCAACTCCTCCTTGTGCAATTCCGGATCCCTATCGGTATCCGTCCAGCCCCAGGCGGAGACATAGGTAAACTCCTCATCATTCCGCTGCGCCTCTCCGCTTTCGGACTGGCACTCTTCGCGGAAGTGCCCGCCGCAACTTTCACGGCGTTGTAAAGCATCCACCACCATCATTTCACCTAACTCCATGAAGTCGGCGACACGATTGGCTTTTTCCAGTTCCGGATTGAATTCATCCAAGGTGCCGGGCACGTAGAGGTCCTTGTAAAACTCCTCGCGCAGGTCACGGATGATCTGTCGGGCTTTTATCAGGCCTTCTTCATTCCGGGCCATGCCGCAGTAATCCCACATCGTGAGACCCAGACGGCGATGGAAGCTTTCGACGGACTGGTTGCCGCCAATATTCATCAGGCGGGACAGTCGGTCCTGGACATCTTTTTCTGCCTGCGCAAATGCATCGTGGTTGGTGTCCACCTTATCGTTCCGTATCTCACCGGCCAGGAAGGATCCAATGGTATAGGGGATCACAAAATATCCATCTGCCAAACCCTGCATCAGGGCGGAAGCGCCGAGACGGTTTGCACCGTGATCGGAGAAGTTGGCTTCACCCAGGGCAAAGAGTCCGGGGATATTGGTCTCCAGATTATAATCGACCCAAAGACCGCCCATGGTATAGTGGACAGCCGGGAAGATCATCATCGGTGTTTTGTACGGATTGTCGCCGGTGATCTTCTCATACATCTGGAAGAGGTTGCCATATTTCTCTTCGATCACCTCTTCACCCAGTCGGGTGATGGTGGCTTTGTCCGGATTTTCGAGGCCATGCGTATGCGCCTGTGAAATGCCATAACGCTGAATGGCCGAGGCGAAATCCAGGAAGACCGCCAAACCGCTGGCGTTGACGCCACGACCTTCATCGCAGGCGATCTTCGCTGCCCTGGAGGCCACATCACGCGGCACCAGGTTGCCAAAGGATGGATATCGACGCTCGAGGTAGTAATCCCTGTCGGCTTCCGGAATGTCCACCGGTTTCTTCTTGCCTTCGCGAATGGCCTTCACATCGTCCATCTTCTGCGGGACCCAGACACGACCGTCATTTCGCAATGACTCGGACATGAGTGTCAGTTTGGACTGGTAGTCACCACTGACGGGGATGCAGGTGGGGTGGATCTGGGTATAACAGGGGTTGGCCATCAGTGCTCCGCGCTTGACGGCACGCCAGGCGGCTGTCACGTTGCAGTTCATGGCATTGGTGGAGAGGTAGAATACGTTGCCATATCCACCGGTTGCCAGGATGACCGCATGAGCGCCAAAGCGTTCGATCTTGCCGTTGAGGAGGTTGCGCGTGATAATGCCTCGGGCTTTGCCATCGATGATCACCACATCCAGCATTTCGTGGCGGTTGAACATCTCCACCTTGCCGGTGTGGATCTGGCGGCTGAGGGCCTGATAGGCGCCGATGAGCAGTTGCTGGCCGGTCTGGCCGCGGGCGTAGAAGGTCCGGCTCACCTGTACACCACCAAAGGATCGGGTCTCCAGGAGTCCGCCATACTCCCGGGCAAAGGGGACACCCTGGGCGACGCACTGGTCGATGATATCATTACTGACTTCTGCCAGGCGATGGACGTTGCCTTCCCGAGCGCGGTAGTCCCCACCCTTGATGGTATCATAAAACAGCCGGTAGACGCTGTCGCCGTCGTTGGCATAGTTCTTAGCCGCATTGATCCCTCCTTGTGCCGCAATCGAGTGGGCCCGGCGGGGACTGTCGTGGAAGGTGAATGACTTGACATTATACCCCAGTTCTGCCAGGGAAGCCGCTGCGGAGGCCCCTGCGAGGCCAGTGCCAACGACGATCACATCCAGCTTGCGTTTGTTATGCGGTGCCACAATGGGGCAGGTCGATTTGTATGTGGTCCACTTTTCGGCTAGTTCGCCTGCGGGGACTTTACCATCTAATTTCATATCGCGGGAATTGAAGGTCGGTTAACGGAACAGATACACGATGATCGGGATGATCGCAAATCCGGCTGGTATGAGTATGGAGTAGACTTTCCCAATGCCCTTGATCAGCGGGGTGTATTTCTTATGATTCAGGCCCAGCGTCTGAAAGGAGGACTGGAATCCATGCCAGAGGTGCAATCCGATCACATACATACAGATGACATAGAAGATCACAAACGCCGGGTTTTTAAACGCGTCGATGACCATGACAAACAGGTCCTTGTATTCGCCATCATGTCCGGGATAGGTGGCCATCTGGACGTTACCCAGTTTCATTTGCAGCCAGAACTGGACCATGTGGATCACAATGAACACAAAGACGATGATCCCCAGCCAGGCCATCCGACTGGACAGAACGGCGCTGGTGCCGACTGCACGAGTCTTCTTGACCGCATAGCCTTCCTTTCCCCGGGCTGCCCGGTTCTTGAACCACAAGACGATGCCCTGCCAGGTATGCAGGAGTATGAAGAAATACAGTCCGTAGGATATAGTCTTGATCAGCGGATTGCTGGTCATGAACCTGGCATACACATTAAAGGACTCCCCTCCATCCTCGGCGAGCAGCTGCAGATTGCCGATCAGATGGACCACCAGAAAAAGGATGAGGAAGAGGCCGGTGAGGCTCATGATGAGCTTCTGGCCAATGGATGATTTCAGGAAATGGGAAAACCAACTCATAAGAGGGATAGGATTTTCAAGAGGCACAAAAGTAAAACGGAAACAGGTAGGGAACCGATGAGGAACATCACCCTTTTTTATTTAGAAGTAATCTAAAGAAGATTTAGGCCAAAGAATCCTTCGCAATGCCCCTGAAATGGGAAAGATTGCGACATTTGCGGCATGTCAGTCCAGCCCACATCCGAGGACCTGAGTTTGTTGCTCACCTACTTTCCGGCCATCGATCTGCCGGTGACCATCACCTTTACGAGCCACCATGCCTTCTCCAGGGACAACAAGCCCCTGCCGGAAATGCTCTCCGATTTCTTCCTGGCTACCTGGGAGGGCGAGACTCCGGATGAGTTTACGGAGTACATTCCGGGGTTCCATTTTGACGAAAAGAACTACATCGGTCTGGTTTACTGGAAGGCGGGACTCCTCCACTATGCCTACGTCCTGGTGTTGATGGACAAAAAGGGACGCTTCATCGAACGCAAGATCCTGGCGGAGACCGAGGTGGCCGACACGCAGGTGCGCCAGGGCGCTGCCATGATCTCTGCAGAGGGTGAGATCTTCATGGTGGAAAGTGAGCACGATGGCAATGATGATCTGGCCGATCCCACACAGAGTGTGGTCGACAAGTACCGCATCAAGCCCAACGGGGAGATCGAGCATACGGTTGGGGCCTGATAATCCTCTGCTCCGGTGACCCATTTGTGCTGAAGGGAGAAAAATTGTACATTGATACGGTCAAAGACATTCCTATACCTGTCGTTAGACGATACAGTTCCAAATAGCTTTGTCCATTCTGCTTTCATCTTTGATTTTTTGTCTCAAAATCAAGCGTGACCATGCGATCCATATTCCTTTCCTTATTCTTTATGGCACTCTTGCCATCGACACATTCCCAATCGGATTCATGCTGGCACAAATATTTAAGGTTCTACTGTCATTTTAGTGGAAAATCATAACTTGTAAAGAAAAGCAATGATGACAGTAGAGTTCTTTGACAAGCTGCTTCAACTTGGAACGGAATGGCATGTATCAAGGGTAGAGACGAATGTTGAGACATCGGAA
>JAIPBE010000022.1 GCA_021738725.1 Saprospiraceae bacterium
ATGTGTATTAATGCCCGTCATAAGTCTGTCAGTAGATTCAAATATCAGGTTCAAAGGGTGTCAATATTTACAAAACACTGATGTGTAGAGCATAGTAATACAGTGAGTTGCAGGAATAGGCTAAAAAGTGCTCTTTCCGATAGTTCTACATCCTTTGGAGGAGGTGTCGGTTACACCGTATTTGTGAACAACAGTGTTGCTGTTGAACCAATGGTGAATTACATCTCCTTTGACGGTGGTTCCGAATTTGGTTTGAGCATTGGTGTAAAAGCATTTTTGGGCCGCGAATAAGCAACCATTATTGCACAATGATGTAAAAGGGCAAGCCGATCGGCTTGCCCTTTTTCTTTGCTGTGTTGAACCTGATCTGATCAAAAAACTCGGGCGAATCCGACTCCACCCAGCAGGATAGCTCCCTGTCCAACCTTTTCACCGTCTGTTTGCACATTGATCTCTGCACCGAATGCGATCCGAGGTATAAGCACCCAGTTTCCAAGGGGGATCGGATAATCCAGGGTCAGTGTGGGTTGAAACACGGTGACCTTTGTTGTACCTGTGATTTCTAGAGGTGTACCCGGATCCATTTTCCAATCGATCGTATTCCACCAGACATCTGCCCGAGCGCCAAGACGCAGAAGATTCCAGATGCGATAGGTATACCCGATGGATCCTCCGAAACCACCTCCTTTTTCATCGTCTTGCACGCCCTGATCGCGATGATCGATAAAATTGTAACCGATCCGTGCTTCCAGGGCCCCATTGGTGCCAAGCGAACAGCCATAATTGAGAGAGGCGATTTGCCCGGCCGGATAGGCCTGGAATTCAACGCCGATCTGATGTTGCGCTCGAGCAGTCGAACCGGTAAGGAGCAAGAACATGACAGGAATGTAAATGTGGGCTACTTTCATAATGATTATTTATAAGCGTTATGCTACAGATCATTGGTCTTCTCCGACACTGATCTCATCGATAAAGATATAGGCATCTCCACCAGCCCCGGGATGAGAGGAAGGAAGCTTGCCAAAGTTTTTTACATAGAGCTTGATATAACGTGCTTTTTTGACCTCGCTTTTTCCACCCAGTGTGATCCGTTGGTGGTGGGCTTCATCCGCGGGTAAGGTTTGGTTCACATGTAAGGCTTCCTTATATCGATCACCGTCGGAAGAGGCGAAAAAGGTGATCTCCTTCGGGAAGACGATCCAGGCTTTATAATCCTGTAAAAAGGAAGCCTCCAGATAAGGGATCCGTTGTTTTTCCCCCAGGTCAATAACCACCTCGAGATCCGTTCCCTGATACCCTTGCCACCTGCCTTTGCGCCATTCAACATCCCCGAAAAGACCATCTACAAGTGCATCGGGACCACCAGCAGTATACTGAGGGTGTACTTGTGAAAGCACCTGGACGGACCAGTCATGAGGTAGCTGATGGTACGTAGCAGATACCACTTCACTTCGCTTCCCGGTAGAATCTACCTGCAGGGCATGAACGGTGGTTGTGGCTTGTATTTGAAAAGGCCCTGTGTAGGGAATCGATGGGGCCTTTCCATTAACACTGTAGAGCGCTTGAAACCCGGCACGGTCCTCAATCGATATGTCAGCCAGGTCGCGGAATGGATGCGCAGGGCCCTGGACAGCAGGTACCGGGACAAAATCGGGCCAGACGACCTCTGATGTTGGCCGCAAATGGGGTTGCTCTGCCCAGGACGGAAAGGGTTGGCTCCCTAAAACGACGTCCATATTCACGCCAGCGGTGATAAAATGATGGACCAGCCAGGAGTTGGGCAATGGCTCGGCATTGACCAGTACTTGTTGAATATATTGGTCGGACCTCTGTTTGCGCAAGGCCCGGATCTCAAAGACCTTATCCTCCTCCATGGGAATGCGGACCTCCGGGAAAAGTGGAGTTCCGATGGCATAACTTCCGGAGCCGGGGACCACCGGGTAAAAGCCCAGGGACGAAAAGACGTACCAGGCACTCATCTGCCCGCAGTCTTCATTTCCGGGCAGCCCATCTGGAGTGGGACGATAGAGATCGCGGATCTTCACGATCTGAGCAGCACTCTTCCAGGGTTTGCCGATGTAGTTGTAGAGATAGGCTACATGATGGCTGGGCTCATTTCCCTGCGCATATTGGCCGATCAGACCGGTAATATCGGCCTGCTCTCGACCGGTTGTCTCCGAATTTGTCGAAAACAATAGATCCAGTTGAGCTTCAAAGCCAGAGGGACCTCCCATTTGTTCGATCAAATAGGAGATATCGTGCTGAGCAGCAAAATTGTACTGCCACCCATTCGCTTCGGTGTAGTGGTTATTGACCTGACGGGGATCAAAGGGCTCCAACCAGCCGCCATTGGAACGAGGCCGGGCAAATCCGATTTTGGGATCGATCAGATTGCGATATCCGACGGACCGTTCGAGGAACTCTTCAAAGATGTCCTGATGGCGCAATTTCTTGGCCAGTTGAGCGATACACCAGTCGTCGTAGGCATATTCCACGGTTTTGGATACAGACTCAGACTCATCCTCAACCTCCAGATAGCCTTTGGCGGTATACGTGTCAAGGCCAAATACTTTGGCCCGTGCAGTCTGAACCATGGCCTCCAATGCGGCTTCTTCATCGATCCCGCTGATCCGTTTTTGGATGGCGTCCCATATCACACTCACTGCATGATATCCGATCATACAATTGGTCTCATTAGATGCCAGCTCCCAAACGGGCAATCGTCCACTCTGATCGAATTGGAGCAGCATGGTTCGAATGAAGTCGCGGGTCCGATCCTTATCGATGATGGTGAGAAGCGGATGCAAGGCGCGATAGGTGTCCCAGAGGGAAAAAACGGTGTAGTAGGTAAAGCCTTTAGCAAAATGAATCTCCTTGTCCATTCCTCGATATCGTCCATCCACATCCGAAGCGATGTTGGGATGGATCATACAATGATATAAGGCGGTATAGAAATTGGTCAGATCATCCCGGTCATCCCCCAGTACCTGGATCCTGGACAAGTCCTGATTCCAGGAATCCAGAGCCCTGGTGCGAACACCGTCGAAGTTCCAATCCGGGCACTCTTTCTCCATATTACGCAAAGCCCCATCCACACTGACATGCGAAATGCCTACTCGGACCATGAGCGGCTGTGTGCCTTCCGCAAAGGTAAAGCTGGCAGCCAGGGCCTGCCCGAAAATGGCCCCGGTACGATTGGGATCTGCTTTATTGTCGTGATGGACCACCCAGTTTGCAATAGGTTCATTGAAGTCCATGACGAAATAGATGACCTGGTCTGCTGCCCAGGAAGAAGATCGTCTCATTCCTGTGACGCGATAGTTGTTGACGACCTCCAGAGAGGATTCCAGAACGGCATCCCGATGTCGTAGATCCAGGATTATATTCCGGGGGCTCGCCGGTCCGAATTGATAACGGTGCATACCAATACGGGGTGTGGCGGTCATCTCCGCCTCAATGGCATCATCCTCCAGGATGACACGGTAATACCCTGGAGTAGCCACCTCCGTTTCATGCCGAAACCGGGATTTATATACTTCAGGGTCGATGCTTGGACTGCCGCTCATCGGGCTGACCAGAATATCACAATAATCGGGGACACCTGTTCCACTGAGATGGGTGTGAGAAAATCCATAGATCGCTTCATCATCATAGTGGTATCCTGAGCACCCGTCCCAACCCTCCAGTCGGGTGTCTGGGCTCAACTGGACCATGCCGAATGGTGTGGTAGCCCCGGGAAAGGTGTGTCCATGACCTCCTGTACCGACGAAAGGATTGACAAATTCATCATAGGGTCCTTGCGCAAACAAAGCCGTAGAAGCAAATAATAAGAGGATCGCTATCTTCCGCATATACAATCAATGAAATAGTGGCACGCAAGATAGAAGATACCTGCCAACTGGAAATCTGCTGCTTCGACCTGGAAAGCGTTTGTCTGGCTGAACAGGAAGGAATTGCAGCTATCGAGTTGTGTACCCATTATACAGAAGGGGGCTTGTTTCCGGGAGAACGTCTGATCCAGGAGGCCAGGCAGGCCTTCTCCGGAGAGTTGCGCGTGATGATTCGTGCACGACCGGGCGACTTCATATACTCCGATCAAGAAGTGATGACCATGTGCGAACAGGTGCAACAGGCCCTTGCCCTTGGAGCAAATGGCATCACCTTCGGCTGTCTCAATTCAGATCGAGAAATTGCTTGGGAACACATTGAACGTATTCAGGATGTTTCGGAGGCAGGGATTACCTGGACCTTTCACCGTGCGATCGATCTGATCCGGGATGTACCATCTGCATTGCAATCCCTGACCCACTCTGGGGTGCATCGTGTGCTGACCAGTGGAGGCAGGCCGCGGGCGGTAGATGCAATGGAGGTACTTCAGCAATACCAGGATATAGTGAATGCCCACATGTCGATTGTGGCGGCAGGCCATGTACGGCCAGATCAAATTCCATCATTTCGTGCCGCCGGCCTGACAAGCATCCATTCGGCAGCGTCAAATCGGCCGGATGGAAGAGCCGATGCACACCTGCTTCATCAATTGAATCAACAATGGTGCAATCTGGTTTGAGAACCAATCTGGTATTTGGGCTTTTTAAGCTCATGTATGCCAACCGGTGGCAGGAGGGATTCGGACTGATATGCATGTTGTTCTGCATTTCTTTTTTCCATGGATTGGGAGCACAACCGATGCAACTCGAAACGAATCGGATCCCTTTGCTGAATGGCTGGACATATTCGGATCACTCGGGTATTGGATATACAGGATACGCTGCGGTGCCCGGTTCCATCCATGCAGACCTGTTGGCAAACGGACAGATCCCTGATCCCTATTATCGGGACGAGATCAATCGATTGGGGTGGATTGATTCAACCACCTGGTTGTATGAACGAATGCTCACCGAACATACGGGTGTTGCCGGTGACAGACAGGTAGATCTGGTCTTCGAAGGGCTGGACACCTATGCAGATGTATACATCGACCATGAATTGGTCCTGGAGGCGAGAAATATGTTTTGCAGTTGGCGAGTGTCTTTGGCCGACTACCGACAGATCGATTCACTCCTGATTCAGATCGTCTTCCACCCGGCTGTGCTTCTGGGCGAAAAGGCATCCAGAAAGGCCCCCTGGACCTATCCTGCGGATAGTGACCCTTTTCCCGGCAAACCATCCGTATTTACCCGAAAGGCAGCCTATCAGTTTGGGTGGGATTTTGCCCCTTCGGTGCCTGGATGCGGTATCTGGAAGTCTGTCTACCTGGAAACGAGGTCTGAACTTGTATGCTCGGCAGCATGGCTGAAGACAAGCAGGATCCATGGAGACACAGCAGAAGTGATCGTAGAAACAACACTGGTTTCCGACATGGCCCAATCGGTAGATGTAGAGGTAAATATTGGCGACTACGTTACCAGAAGAAGCCTGGACATCCCGGCTGGAGAGACAGTGATCCAGATTCCTTTGCAGATCCCTCACCCTCGCCTTTGGTGGCCGCAACACGAGGGCACGCCTGCTTTATATCCGGTCAGGATGTTTGCCACAGGGACTGCTGGAGCAGATTCGATCGCCTGGCTTACGGGTCTCCGCACGATCGAGTTGGATCGAAGTCCGGATGAACGGGGCACTCCCTTCCGGTTCATCGTCAATGGCCAACCGGTATTTATGGTCGGAGCGAATTGGGTACCGGCGGATATGTTTCCTGGACGGGTGCAGCCCGAGACCTATCGCGCATTGCTCCAATCAGCCCATGAGGCAGGATTCAATATGCTGCGTGTATGGGGTGGGGGCATTTATGAAAGCGACATCTTCTATGACCTTGCAGATTCACTGGGGATCATGATCTGGCAGGATTTCATGTTTGCCAATACCATGTATCCAGGTGATCAACAATTCCTGGAGAATGTGCTAATGGAAGCGACGCAACAGATCGAACGATTGAGGACTCACCCCAGTCTGGCCTTATGGTGTGGAAATAATGAGATCGATGTGGCCTGGAAGAATTGGGGCTGGCCTGAAACATATGGCTGGACACCGGATGCCAGGGCGTGGATGGTCACTTCCTATCAAGCGCTTTTTAACCGGATGTTACCCCGATTGGTCGGGCAGTTGGACAGCACCACTGCATATATCCATACCAGCCCATTGAGCAATTGGGGTGATCCCGCCGAACTGGCGCATGGTGACAACCACTTTTGGGGGGTCTGGCATGGCGAAATGGCCTTGGACAGTCTGCAGACCAGGATCCCCCGTTTTATGAGTGAGTACGGGATGCAATCCTTTCCGACCTGGTCCTCCATTCAGCGCTTCAGCCGACCGGAAGACTGGCAGATGGATAGCTGGGTCATGCAGTTCCATCAGCGGTCCTACAAGGGCAATGGCACGATCACGAAATACTTGAAAATGGAAGGAGAGGAGGTCGACGCCATGGATTTCAGGACCTGGGTAGAAATGGGTCAGCAAATCCAGGCAAAGGCATACAGTATGGCACTGCAAGCCCATCTGGGAGCCCAGCCTTTTTGCATGGGTAGTTTATTGTGGCAATTGAACGAGCCCTGGCCCGGGGCGAGCTGGTCGATCATCGATTATTATGGCGAACGAAAGCCCGCATTTGATGAACTGAAACAGTTCATAGCAAAGTGGGATCAATACCGGCCTTGAAACAGCTTGTTCTCCTCATGCTGGAAAAGCGCATATTCAAAGCCGTCCTTGGTGGCAAAGGCCCCGTGTTCTCCGGCCTTGTTGATCGCCAGGAAGCCCACAAAAAGCTCGGGCTTCCCCGGATTGCGTTTTTTGATACGTCGAATCGCTTCTACACAGGCTTCTTCCGGCGAGTACCCCTGGCGCATCAGTTCTACGATCAGGAATGAGCCACAGATCTTGATGACCTCCTCACCGGTCCCGGTTGCGGTGGCTGCCCCGACCTCATTGTCGACATAGAGGCCGGCACCGATGATGGGGGAGTCACCCACTCGCCCCGGTACTTTGAAGGCCCATCCAGATGTCGTACATGCCCCGGATAAATTACCCTGTTGATCAATGGCCAGCATGCCAATGGTATCATGATTGCTGATATCGGTGCTGTACTGTCTCCATTTTGGATTATTGGACTTCCACTCCTTCCAGGCTGTTTTTGCTGTTTTGGTCAACAGGTTGGTCTTTGGAAAACCCAGATCATGTGCGAAATCACGCGCTTTTTCCCCGACCAACAGCACATGTGAGGTTCGTTCCATGACGGCGCGGGCGACAGAGATCGGGTGAAGGGTATGTTGCAAGCAGGCCACGGCGCCACATTGCCCCTCATGATTCATGATCGAAGCATCCAGCGTCACATCACCTTCGGCATCCGGAAAACCGCCCAGGCCCACGGAGGTGGATATGGGATCTGCTTCCACGATCATGACCCCGGCTTCCACCGCATCGAGGGCGGAGCCACCTTTCTGGAGCACTTCCATGGCGGCCTTATTGGCGGGAATGCCGAAATTCCACGTACTGATTACCAGCGCAGAAGGCTGGGTAGTCGGAGGGATTTTCGGAAGACTGGAGACACGTGAAGTGGTCATCAACCCCGCGGCTGTCAGAATGCTTTTCTCCAGAAATGAACGTCGAGAGGACATGGCCAGGTTTTGATTTTCAGTCAACGATAATACGGGAAGTATCGGATATCAGCCTGGTGCCATCGTTTTTGGTGGACATCGACCCGATCCAGAAAATGGGCATAATCCTTCTGTTCTGGATTGGACCACAGTGTTTCTGCCAGGGCAGTGATGCGCGGAAAGATCATGTATTCTACATGCTTTTCATCCAACATATACTCTGTCCAGACATTACCCTGTCCTCCCAGAATGTACTGGTGGAGTGCCGTGTCAAGATCTGCAGGCACCGGGTCCCAGGTATAGACGGCCTCTAGCGGATTGTAACCACCAATTGCCAATGGCTGATCAGCGGTCCTGGATTGGTAATGATCAAAGTAGCAGGGATTGCCCGGGGTCATGATCACCTCATGCCCCTGCGCGGCAGCTTCCATGCCTCCGGCAACCCCTCTCCAGGACATCACGGTGGCGTCTGGAGCCAGTCCACCTTCGAGGATCTCATCCCAACCGATGATCCGGCGGTCTCTGGATTGAAGATATGTGGCGATCTGTTTGATAAACCAGCTCTGTAGCTCGTGTTCATCTGCGAGACCATGCGTTTGGATGTTTTTCTGACAATTCGGGCAGGATTTCCAACGGGTTTTCGGGCATTCATCGCCACCTATATGAATGTACGGACCGGGGAAGAGGTCGATGACTTCGTCCAGCACATGTTCCAGGAAGGTAATCGTCTCCTCCTTCGTACAGTAGACATCATCAAATACCCCCCAGGTAGTGGCCGGTTGAAAGGGACCACCTGTACAGGATAATTCCGGATAAGCAGAAAGTGCGGCAAGGGCATGACCGGGAAGTTCGATCTCCGGGATAATGGTGATGCCTTGTGCTGTGGCATATCGGACCACTTCTCTGATCTCTTCCTGGGTATAGAATCCTCCGTAGGGCATTCCATCGAATAGGGGTGTCTCATTTCCAGATTTGCCGAGCAATGTCTCTGATCGCCAGGCACCTGTATCTGTCAGCTTCGGGTAGCGCTTGATCTCTATTCGCCATCCCTGGTCATCCGTCAGGTGCCAATGGAAGGTGTTGAATTTGTACATCGCCAGGTAATCGATATAGCGTTTGATGAACGCCACGGGAAAGAAGTGCCGGCAGACATCCAGGTGCATACCCCGGTATGTGTATCTCGGATAGTCCTGAATATGCAGACAGGGAGAGTAGTATTTGCTGGTTGACGAATCCAGTTGGACGGTCTGAAGGAGGGTCGTCAGGCCATACTGGAGGCCGATATCCGTGCCGGATCGAATGATGATCTGGTGTTTCAGGATATCCAGGGTATAGGACTCTGGGCGATCTGTCGAAAGGTTGTCTTTCACCAGTAGGAGAGTGCCCGTTCGGGTTTGTGTTCCTGCTTTGAAAAACGGGGTGATTTTTGGGAGGATCCATTCCCGGGTGAGGGTGCTTTGTGGTGGGCAGACGACCTCATCAAACAGGTCCCATTCGAACCAGTTGCCTAGCAGGGTCATTTCCTGAGGGGCAGGGATGAGAGCCGGTGTGAAATTCTCCTGGGCGTTCATCCTGATCGTTGAAAAAACGGATATGAGCACACATAAAATGAATATTCTCACGGATCCGGGAATTTGGGAAAAGGGCGTCTGTATCATGGCTCCGGGTGTGTCGCATCAGGTTGGTCATAATGGATACCCTGAAGGGACAGGATATGTCGAACGCGCCAGGCGTACAGGCCCAGAAAGGCAAAACAGATCACCGGTATCCAGTAGCTCATATGGATGCCCGTGATGTCGGCCACATAGCCCTGGAGCGGCGGGATGAATGCACCACCCAGGATCATCATGACCAGCAGGGAAGATCCCTGATTGGTATATTTTCCCAGGCCGGCGATGGACAGACTGAAGATGCAGGGCCACATGATGGAACAGAACAGGCCACCGGAGACGAATGCATAAACGGCCCATTGGCCATCCAGCAGAATACCGGCGATCATCATGATCATACCGAGGATACTGAACAGAATGAGGCTTCGGGCAGGCTTGTCATTGCCTATAAAGAATCCCAGAATGCAAATGAAGACAAAAGGCAGATAACCAATTAGATCTGCAATCGGACTTCCCTTCAAACTATTGACAAACAGTATAACTGCATACGCAAGCAGCGGGACCACGATCCATAAGATCCGTTTCAGGCCGGAGGAGACGTTGAACACGCCGATGGAGCCTGTCCACCGACCGATCATCAGGCTTCCCCAATACAGGCTGATATAGTGTACGGTTTGGGTGTGATCCAGTCCGAGAATGCTGGGATCGGCCATGAGTGCGGGCAGGTTGCTCTGGATGCTGACTTCGACACCGACATAGACGAATATGGCGGCCATGCCCCAGACCAGTTGGGGGAAGCGCAGTGCCCCCAGATCATGACGGATCTTCTCCTTGGTTGTAATGTCGGGAAGTCGAGACTGCCCCAGAATAAGGGCAAAGAGGACGAGGCATCCTGCCAGGACGAGATAGGGGACCTGGACCACATCCAGTCCCTGAGTGGTCTCGGCCTGGATATTGCCAAACAAGGCCCAACTGATCAACAGGGGGCCTGTCATGGTGCCGAGGGAGTTGATCCCCTGGGCCATATTGATACGATGCGCGCCAGTGGCGGGGTCACCGATGGCGATCATATACGGGTTGGCGACGATCTGCTGGAGGGTGAATCCCAGACCGATCACGGCCAGGGCCAGCAGGAGGAGGGGAAATGAACTCAAGCTGGCCGCCGGAAAGAAGAGGGCGGCGCCACATGCTGAGATCAGGAATCCGAAAACCAGCCCTTTTTTGTATCCGATCCGATTGAGGGGATCACCGATCCGGGCGGAGATCAGGAAGTAGATCAGCGAGCCGATGAAGTAAGCGGCGTAAAAAGCCAGGTCGACCAGCTGGGATTGCCACTGGAGCAGGGTGAAGTTTTCCTTGAAAAAGGGGATCAGCACGGTATTCGATGCGGCCACGAATCCCCAGAAGAAAAAGACGGTGATGAGGATATACAGGGAGGAGCTGCGAGTGGTCGAGTGGCTGTCTGGCATCGAAGTTGTTTTAGCCGCCTAAAATAGGACGGGTTTTTCTTTCCCAGTCTATTGATAATGACACAAAATGTTTTAAATTTGTCAGACGAGTGAAAATCACAAATTTCAAATCCCAAACAAATACGAATGACCGAATGCTTCACTCCTTATCCTGATCCCACCAGCCACTGCTGGCAGGCATTCGTGCCGAGACCACGGGGCCGTTCGCTATTCGCGGTTCGCAGGGTCGGGTTAATCGGAACCCGGCTCCGGATGGAGGGGGTAATGTGCTTTAAATGGAGCCTACTCAACATGCTTTGACTTTCTCCTCAATTCCTTGCCTCCTCTACTCATAACCTCATAACCTCATAACCTCCTCCACTCATAACCGCCTCCCCCTCCAATGAATGCAACGCCATACAACCGGGCCATCCTTCATCTCGATCTGGATGCATTCTTCGTCTCCGTCGAATGTCTGAAGAACGACAGTTTACGGGGGAAGCCGTTGATCGTCGGGGGGACGAGCGACCGGGGGGTGGTGGCCGCCTGCAGTTATGAAGCCAGGCGATTCGGGGTGCATTCGGCCATGCCCATGAAGATGGCCTTGCGCCTGTGCCCGGACGCCCTGGTCTTGCGAGGGGATATGGACAGCTACAGTCACTATTCGCATCTGATCACCGAACTGATCGCCGATCAGGCACCGGTCTTTGAAAAGGCCTCTATCGATGAGTTTTACCTGGACCTGACCGGGATGGACCGCTACTTCGGTTGTATGCAGTGGTCAGGCGAATTGCGGGAGCGCATCATGAAAGAAAGTGGCTTGCCCATCTCCTTCGGCCTGTCGGTCAATAAGCTGGTATCCAAAGTGGGGACGGGAGAGGTCAAGCCCAATGGGATGATCTCGGTGCCAGCCGGTACAGAAAAGGGATTTCTGGCCCCCCTGTCGACCAACAAGATTCCCGGTATCGGGAAGGAGACCTACAAGAAGCTCAGTTTTATGGGTGTTCGAACCGTGCAGGTATTGAGCGAGATCCCCATGGGGCTGTTACAACGTGAGTTCGGGAAGCATGGCCGGGACCTCTGGCGCAAGGCCAATGCCATTGATGATGCTGCCGTCGAACCCTATGAGGAGCAGAAATCCATGTCGTCGGAGCGAACCTTTCACCAGGATACACTGGAGGTGAACCGGGTCCGGGATATGCTGCGCGGGATGACCGAACGGCTCGCTTTTGATCTGCGCAAGGCCAACAAGCTGACCAGCTGCGTGACCGTGAAGATCCGCTATGCCGACTTCAATACCTACACCATGCAGCGACGTATCAGCTATACCGCTACCGATGGGCCTTTGCAGACCGCCACCCTGGCGCTCTTCGATCGACTTTACCAACGGCGACAATTGATCCGTCTTATCGGCGTAAAATTCAGTGGCCTGGTCCAGGGGCACTACCAGATCGACCTGTTCGAGGATACCCTCGAAGAAGTCCACCTGATGCAGGCTATGGACCGGATTCGCAATCGCTTCGGCAACCAGGCCGTGATGCGTGCCAGTGGGCTGGGGTAGAGGTGACCATGAATATCCTTGTAAAACAAAGAGGGTACTTGAAGGGTACTTAAAGGGTACTTAAAGGGTACCTTAAGCATATCCCAAGTGTTGAACAAGCAGATATCATCGGTATATTGGACCGGAAAGTAGCTGGACCAGAAACATACCTGTGGAACGAACCCCATCCATCACTTCATTTCTTGCCCGACGCCCCCTGGCCACTCGTTACAAAGCCCCGGGACGGATCAATATCATCGGAGAACACACAGATTACAATGACGGGTTTGTCCTACCGGGAGCATCTCACCTCCATCTGACCTTTGCCGTAGAACCGACCCTGAGCAAAGAACTGCAGGTACATGCATGCCGGTATGCAGAAACAGTCACAGTCGAGCTGGAAGACCCCACCATCCGCATGGATCACTGGTCCAGGTATGTCGCCGCAGTGGTCCATACTACCAGGGCTCATGACCTGCCTCTTACCGGATTGGAAATTATATTCGAAGGCAACCTGCCGGCCGGAGCGGGCATGTCCTCTTCCTCTGCGCTGACCTGTGGGCTCATCTTTATCCTGAATCATCAATGCGGGTGGCAATTGCCTGTTGATAGATTGATCAAATTGGCTCAGGAAAGTGAGCACCGCACAGGTGTTCGCGGCGGGTTGATGGACCAGTTTGCCATTTTTTCGGCACGCCGGCAGCAGGCTCTATTGCTGGATTGCAGAAGCCTGGAAGCGCAATTTGTGTCCATTTCTCAAGAAGGCGCCACCTGGTGTCTTGTGGATAGTGGGGTGCATCACAACCTGCTAGATTCACCCTACAATCAACGACGGGAAGCCTGCGAACGGATGGTGGCCCTGGCTGCCAGGAAAGATCCAGCTATCAGGGCGCTTCGGGATCTGAACCTGCAGACTCTCCATGCGCTGGCACCGGAGGCAACTCCAGAAGATCTGGCCATGGCTCGTCATGTGGTCACGGAGAATGATCGTGTACTTCAAATGGTCCAGGCCCTCCAGGAAGAAGACTGGGCGGTTGCAGGAGCATTGCTGCTCCAAAGCCATCAGAGTCTACGCGATGATTATCGGGTATCCTGCATAGAATTGGATTTTCTAGTCGATTCTTTGATGGCGCTGCCCGGGGTGTTCGGCGCCCGACTGATGGGTGCCGGATTTGGGGGGAGTGTCCTTTTCCTGACGGAGCCAGAGCGCTTCACGGACATCCAGACGACGATCCAATCCACATATCAGCAGCAGTTTAATCGCACCTGTGATGTGTATTGTATCGAATTAGATGACGGGGTGCAAATAATTGATCATCAACAAAATGTAGTGATAAATGAATAGACGAGATTTCGTTCGATCATCCGAATGCCCGGGTACAATTTGCATTGGGCGATGTGGTGACCACGATGATCCTGTGTCAGAATGGAGAGAGTATTCTACTCCAACATGACACTTCTTTGCCCAGACCCTATTCCCTCGGGTTCCGGGTGCAGGGAACAAAAGGGCTGTGGATGGACGTGCATCAATCCCTCCATTTGGAAGGGAGCTGTCCGGCCCATCGTTGGGAGGATGCAGGCCCTGGCTGGAGAAATTTGATCTTCCACTGTGGCAGAAATACGCAGAACTGGCCACCGGCGCCAGGCACGGGGGGATGGATTGGTTCCTGATCAACAGCTTTGTCGAGCATGCAAAACGTGGAAAGCATCCTCCCATCGACGTCTATGATGCCGCCGCCTGGATAGCGATCACACCGCTGAGTGAACGCAACATCGTACAGGGCTCCGCCCCTCAGATCATCCCTGATTTCACCAATGGTCGCTGGTTCAATCGCATCCCTTCATTCGGCATTCGGGAAGATTACTAAATTTGATGGACTACAACCCTCGAATAATGATCAATCGCACTCCTGGATTTCTATTTTGCCTTCTTCTTTTCACCCTCGGACAGGCCTCCGCACAAAGCGGTGAATATTGTATCCAGGGACGATTCGCTGAAGCACCATACTTTACGACGAATGAAATCGTCGCACTCAAAGATGTGACCTACGGTGCGGCCATGCGTTGGCCCTCCTCCGTTGTGGATACACTGAAGATGGATATCTATATGCCCGACCCGTCGATCGACCCACTCGCAGAACGCCCCTTTATCCTGTTGCTCCATGGTGGTGCATTTTTTGGAGGTCAGCGCGAGGACATGCAGAGTCTGTGCCAGGAATACGCACGTCGGGGATATGTCGCGGCGACCATGAGTTATCGACTGGGATGGGAATGTGATCCCAACTCGGGATTTCTGATCTGTTTTTACTGTGGTCCACTGGCGGACAAGCTGAAAGTGGCTGCCTATCGATCTGTTCAGGATACGCGCGCAGCACTCCGTTACGTTGCATATCATGCGAATGACTATGGGATCGATCCGGACAACTTTTTCGTTGGAGGTACCAGTGCCGGGAGTGTCGCCGCTATTCACGCCGCTTTCCTCGATCAGACACAAGCAGACATCTTTTGTCCAGAATGCGTGTCCGCAGTCGGACAGCTGGATTCAGGTGTGAACATGGTGCAGGCACCCTATACGATTCAGGGTGTCGTGAATAATTGCGGGGCTGTCCTGAACCTGGATATTTTTGAGGCTGGATTACCCATGCCGATGGTCAGTTTTCACGATGATGGGGATTGCGTCGTCCCATCCGGATATGGCTATGCTCTGGGTTGTCTCAATTGTCAGGATTTTTTCCTGGCCAATGGCTCCAAGGAAATGAAAGCCAAATCAGCAGAAACGGGTAACTGTTTCGAAATGAATTTGCGATTGAACAGTTTGAATCACTGCTCCTACCCGAATGCGACGATCATTTCCCGAAGCAGCTGTTTTCTGAAGAGCATCTTGTGCGGGACCTGTGAGAGTGCATCCAGTAATGATGTGAACAATATAGCCTCTTGCATGGATCTAGGAACGACACTTGTTTCTGATCTGAAGGGGCAAGGCCCCAATGTGAGAATCTATCCCAATCCTAGCAGTGGACAGACTTGGATGGATGTTTATGGCATCACCACCGAAGGCAAGATTGAGGTGCAGATCAACAATGCACTTGGTGTGGCGCTCTCCAGAATATCTGTTTTACCGGGCAATGGTCATTCCATCGCCTTGCCCTACCTTCCTCAGGGGGTTTATACAGTGATGGTCTATCAGGGAAGTTCTGTAGGGCAACCACACAAGTTGATGATTCAGGATTAGGGGATCGTGTTGAACGGATCCTCAGATTGTCTGCTAGTACTTTATCCAGGGGCTTGAGGTGAATCCCTCATTGGTTCTCAAGGTGATGAGATAGGGACCAGAGGGGAGACCGCTCATCACTTCTGAAGGTATTGCAAGAGTATGCTGGCCAGCGTCCATTCGGGTTCTTATACACGGGGAGACCTGCCCCGTAATTGTGGACAGAATATCCATACAGACCATCGTGGTGACATCTAGTCGAATGCGGACCAATAATTCCTGCACAGCGGGATTTGGCGACAGCTCAAGGATAGCGTGCATCGGGGGTTCCTCCTGAAATTCCTGGATCGATGTATTCATGCCGTCAAATCGAAAGACGCCACCTCTTCCAGAGGCATAAATCAAATCCTGGTCGATACGAAAGAACCGATTCATCCCGGGCATTGCAGAGAGTTGTTGCCAGGTGACCCCTCCATCCTGCGTTTCAAAAAGTGGTTCATATCGAGGAGATACCCAGCCGTGCCATTCATCTCTGAACCCGATCCCCTGTACATCAAATCCCAGAGGGGATACAGGTAGTTCCACCCAATTATCTCCACCATCTATGGATTTCAGGATACTGGTGGCTTCATCAAAGGACTCAATGGATGCGTACAGGATAGTATCATTGACGATATCTATCTTCCAGACATACTCCAGCCCCATGTTCGTTTCATGGACCAGTTCCCAATTCTGGCCGCCATCCGTAGTCTTCAATATGACACCACCTGCGTTTTCTTTTGTTCCAGAAACCCAACCAATGTCTGGAGTTAAAAATCGACACTCTACCAGGGCATCAGCATATTCTGACAGATCTTGATACGTCCAGGTATTCCCTTGATCAGATGAATGGATGAAGAAAGAGGGTTTTGACCAGACCCCCACTCCGAAGAGATGATCGCCAACGTGATCTAGCCCACAAATACCATCCACAGGACCTGGTATCGCATTCTGGATCTCCTCCCAGCTCGTTCCTCCGTCAGTCGTCCGCATTAATAATCCATTGAGTGTGCCGGCAAACCCTACTTGTTCATTCAGAAATGCAAGGGACCTGAAAAAGAGGATTGGGTTTGAGAATACTTCTTCCCAGGTATCGCCCCCATTTTCTGTCTTATAGATTTTCCCGGAGCCCCCTCCAGTCCATCCCAGATCGGGGGTCACAAATTCGACATCGTCATACCGTCCACTGTTGAGGATCTCACCAGTAGGTTGCCAGGATTGCCCTTGAGCACTTTGCCAGAGAAGGAACAGGGTACAAAGAGGTAAAACCAAACGCATGCGCATCATTTTTTGAAAAATAATGCACAATGAAGGGTCTGAGAGAATGGATTTTGTGTTTCGACCCGAGAAAACGTGGGAATGACCGGTAGCCGACACCGCTGAAGGATACAGAGGGTCGTGAAGCCAAAGTTTGTATGTTGATGCACAGGAATAGCAATACCAGGCATCCAACGCTAATCATGAACGATTCACTTCGCCTGAGTTGACGAAGGTCGTGGATGGGTTGCCCAAAGAAAAGAGCCGATGGCGGTCTTGGCTCTGACCACAATTGAAGCGGAACCTTCAGCTGTGGAACAGGAATCTATATCTCCCGAAGGAAGAAGAAATACACAAGTGCAACGAGTACCAAAGTGATGATCACCAGAGTGGTGGTGAACTTCTTAAAATCGCGATGATCTTTCGCCGCAATTCTTGCTTTTCGCTTAGACATATTTGAAGTGCTTTGTAGGCTCAATTTAGCGGAATTCTCATTGGGTTCACAAGTGTCCTGTGAAATTTTCCAGCAAAGAGCTATTCAATGGCCATTCATATAGAAGTCGACAACGCGCTCGTCTACACGAATATCTTGCGGTCGGATCGGTTGCCGAAGAGAAATGCCATCAAGGGTTCGGCACCGGGACAGGGCGACGTATAACTGGCCGTGTTCGAACATGCCACCACTGAGGTCCAGGATGACCTTGTCAAATGTCTGTCCCTGGCTCTTGTGAATGGTCACCGCCCAGGCCAGACGCAGGGGTAATTGTTCGAAAGTGCCTACTACATCCCGGGTCAAAGCACCCCCGTCTCCTGCCGAAAAGCCGTACCGAATGATCTCCCAGGAGATCGCACTGACTTTCAACGTTCTGGATTCCTGCCCCTGTCGTGGGATAGAGACCATGACATGATCTGTTGCCAATCCAGTGATAACACCAATGGTGCCGTTGACAAATGCACTTTCCGGGTCATTGCGGATGAACATGACCTGTGCGCCTTCACGTAATCGGAGGAGGGCATCGGTCGGATAGACGCTGGCATTGAATTTTCCAGTAATTGTCGCATTGAAGACACGTTCGGGTCCGGGTAATGCTTCCAGATATCCCTGATTGATCCGATCTACCTTGTAATTACGGGCAGCCAGGATCAAGCTGAAAGAACCCGGTTCCGCCAATGGATCCACTCGTTCATTCAGTTCTGCCAGCGTATCGGCGTCAGCTTCGTGTGTCCGGATATCCTCCAGCAATCGAAGGAACCGTTTTTCCTGTTGCCGATAAACTTCCTGCAATTCGATCTTATCCCAATGGTAGGGTGGTTGAAGGCATTTTGCAGAAAAGAAATAGGGGGAATCATAACCCCAGGAGTGTAGAATACTCCCCTCGTCACGGGTCACCACCGGAGGCAGTTGGAAAAGATCTCCGAACATCACCAGTTGAACCCCACCAAACGGAAGGATGGATGCCCGGTTGATCCGCAGACACAGATCGATCCTGTCCACCAGATCTGCGCGAAGCATGGATATCTCGTCGATCACCAGGACCTCGATCCGTTGATACATTTTGGCATAACGGCTCTTTTTGACTTCATGAGGCCCAAATAGATGGGGTGGAAAGCCGAAAAATGAGTGGATGGTTTGTCCGCCTGCTTGTAACGCAGCAACGCCGGTGGGTGCCACCACAACTGTTTTTTTGCGGGTGGAGGCGGCAAACAATCGCAGTAAGGTCGATTTTCCCGTGCCGGCCCGACCGGTGATAAAAAGATTGTCCGGGCTGTGTTCAAGCCGATCCAGGATCTCATGGAAGATGGGACTGACCTGAAGAGGGGTAAATGTCATATCAACAGCGGATCATAAGGGTCGTACCAGATAGATGACTACAGGAAAATGGTCGCTGTACCCGGAAATGTATTCATCAAAATCGAACGTCCGAAAAGGGTACCCCCGATAATGCCCCATTGGTTGGATCAGATAAGGTGGATTGTATATGGCCGATTTGAAGTAAAAATACCGGTCATCCGACTTGGAAAGGAGGGATTCCGATACCAGGATCTGATCAAAAAGACTCCAGGCATCCCGGTAGGCCAGTGTGCCGATCCCCTTCTTGTAATACTGTGTCCATGGATTCAAGAACTCACCCGGACGAACACTTTCCTTATTTTTCCTGGTGCGTATATGCTTGGTGACGCTCTGGTTGACCGGATCATCATTCAGGTCACCCATTATGAGGATCCCTGCATCCGGGTCGATCGATCGGATGGAATCAGCGAGCATTTGGTTGGCCTCGGCAGCCGCATTTCGCATCGGTCGGGTTGCTTTTTCGCCGCCCCGTCTGGAGGGCCAGTGGTTGACCAGGACGTGCAGTTCCTGATCGCCCAGTTTGCCATGCACATGCAGAACATCGCGGGTGATGACCTTTCCACCTTCTACATTTGTCAGGTTCATCCGGATCGCCTCGCTGCTCAGGACTTCAAAATATTTGGCTTGATAGAGTAGTGCAACATCGATCCCCCTGAAATCCGGCGAATCATAATGCACGATCTGATAGTCCCGGTTTGCTATCGCTTCTTCCCGAACGAAGTCTTCGAGGACAGAGCGGTTTTCGACCTCGGCGACGCCCAGGATGGCGGGTCCATCAGGGGTTAATTCGGTCCCCAGTTCACTTACTACACGAGCCAGGTTTTTCAGTTTTTCCCGATATCGGTCGGGCGTCCAATGACGGGTGCCATCCGGTGTGAACTCGGTATCGCGTACATCCGGTGTGTCCAGGGTGTCAAAGAGGTTCTCAAAATTGTAAAACCCCACAGATACCACCTGGTATTGCTGTGCATAACTCGAGTGGCACAGGATGATAAAAACGAGGGCAAAAAACTGCTTCATGATGTAAAAGTACGATGATGAAAATGGTCGCTCGGCACTTTTTCATGAATTGTTAATCTCTCGTTGGTTGGATTAAAGGGTTGCAGTACCTTAGCTTCTCTTTGCTACTACTATGGTCCGTTCTGCCCTTGTTTTCCTCCTTGCCGCACTCTTTTCTCTCCCTCTTTATGCCCAGGTGATCTCTGTTCAGGGACGCGTGGCAGATAAAGTGACAGGTGCAGGTATCGCCGATGCGGTCATTGCTGTTGGCGACATGGCATTTGGAACGCGCGCAGATGGCTCTTTCGTCATTCGTCTCAATCTGGAAATGGATCGAGAATTGACCATCAGCATGGTTGGCTATAATCCCAGGGTGGTTCCCATCGCCAAAGACGTATCCAAGTCGATCGAGTTAGGCGATATTACTCTTACCAAAGGATCTGACCGGACCCAAACAGAGGAGCTGATCCAGGATATTCCCGTCATCGAACTGACGGAGTCAGACTTTGATGAGAATGCTGCTGGTAATGTCTCGGGACTTCTCCAAGCCGCCCGAGATCCATTCGTCAGTGCCGCCGCCTTCCAGTTTTCTGCTGCTCGTTTTCGGATCCGGGGATATGAATCCAGATATACCACAGTGCTCCTGAACGGCGTGAGTGCAAATGACCCGGGAAACGGGGATGTCTTCTGGAGTGAGTGGGCCGGACTGAATGATGTGATGCGTGCCCAGGAGAATCAGGTGGGTTTGTCCTTTCAGGGGGAATCTATTGCGAACATCGGCGGCATCACCACTTTTGATACCAGAGCGCATCGCCAGCGCAAACAAATCCGTGCCGGTTATGCCACGTCCAACCGGACCTATCGGAACAGGGCGATGGTCACCTGGTCGACCGGATGGTTGAAGCATGATTGGGCGGTTTCCGTTTCGGGATCCCGACGCTGGGGCCAGGAAGGATATATCCCGGGAACACACTTTGATGGCTGGTCCTATTTTCTGTCCGTAGACAAACGACTGGCTAAAAACCATCTGCTCAATCTGACAGTCCTGGGTGCACCTGTGAACAGAGGACGTTCCATCGCCAATACGAAAGAACAAAACGAGATCGCTGGCACAAACTATTACAATCCGTATTGGGGTAAACAGGAGGGTGAAGTGCGAAACAGTCGGGTCGTGGATGCACATCAACCCATTGCCATCCTGCGCTACGATTGGCAAATGGATGCTTCCAGCAATCTGATGGCCTCCTTCTCCTGGCAGGATGGGAAATATGGAAGCAGTGCGCTGGAATGGGCAGATGCCCGGGATCCACGTCCGGAATATTATCGCCGTTGGCCCAGCAGTATGGATGACCCCGCATCAGCGGCACAGGTCAAAGAGGCCCTGATGAACGATGAGTCCCTGCGCCAGGTGGATTGGACCTATCTCTATAATACCAACTACAACAGTCCTGCAACGATCCAGAATGTGGATGGCATTGCGGGCAATTCCATCTCCGGTCTGCGGTCCAAATACATGCTTCAGGAGTATCGCAGCGATGCGCGTACGTTGCAGGGGCGGGTGGTCTATATGAAGAGTCTGAACAACCGCCATCTGATCAGCGCTGGATTGCAGGGACAACAGCTGCAAACGGACTACTTCAAATCCGTTCTGGATCTTCTGGGGGGAGACTTCTGGCTGGATATCGACCGGTTTGCCGAGTTTGACTTTCCCAATAATCCGGAGGTTCTGCAGAATGATCTGGATCGTCCGAATCATCTCGTTCGGGAGGGAGACAAGTTTGGCTATGATTACCAGATCCGGTCCCAAAACTATCAGGGCTGGGCACAAGCAAACTTCACTGGTAGCCGGATGGATGGTTTTATCGGTGCGGAATTGGGCATGACCAGTTTCTACCGACTGGGGAACACTCACAATGGCCGCTTCCCTGAAAATTCTCAGGGAAAATCAGAAGTTCTCGATTTTCTCACCTGGGCCGGGAAGGGTGGCCTGACCTATAAGATCAATGGGCGGAACTACATCACCGGCGCGGTGTTTGCCGCTGCGAATGCGCCTGATTTTACGAATGCCTTTGTATCACCACGGACTCGTGATCAGGTTGTTCCAGACATCTCCACAGAAAAGGTTTTCAGTGGGGAGCTGACGTACCGGCTCCAGGCACCAAACTTCAAATTCAGAGCCACCGGTTATCTCACCGAGATACGAGATCAAACCGATGTGATTACCTTCTTTAATGACCTCGAAAACACTTTTGGCAACTATATCCTCAGCGGACTGAATCGACGCCATATTGGTACAGAGTGGGGTGCGGAATGGAAACTCACACCATCAGTGGTGATCAATGGGGCGGCTGCCCTGGGTCAGTATTATTATACGGATCGTGCGTTGGCATCGGTGATCCAGGACAACACCGGCGAGTATGTCTACCAGGATCGTACGGTCTACATCAAAAACTTCCACATGGATGGCATGCCACAGGAGGCCTTTTCATTGGGCGTTACCTATAACAGCCGCAAATTCTGGTTTGCCAATATCCAGTTAAACTACTTTCGAAAGTCCTTCCTCGATTTCTCTCCCGACAGACGTACAGCAGCTGCAGTGGTCGGAGTGGAACAGGGATCCGAACAATGGCATGCCATTCTGGACCAGGAAGAGCTTCCTGCCGGATTTATGTTAAACGTATTCGGTGGCAAATCCTGGAAGATCAAGGATACCTACCTGTATCTCAATGTCGGTGTGAACAATATTTTGAACAACACTGACTTTATCACGGGTGGATTTGAACAGCTGCGTTTTGATGACGAATCCCGTGATGTAAGTCGTTTCCCCAACCGGTATTTCTACGCTTTTGGTCTGAATTATTTCATCAACTTTAGTGTCCGCATCTAATCACTTATGAAACGTCTATTTCACTATCTCCTCCTGGTTGGCCTGCTCATTCCAACGGCTTGTGTGGACCTCGATTTTGATGAACCGCCTCCCGGAGGTGAGCCCATCGATATTACGGCCAATGCGACCATTCTGGATCTGAGATCGTGGTTTGTTCCCGGTGCGTTTACTGCGATAACGGATGAGTTGATCATCCGGGGTATTGTCATTGCGGATGATGCTTCAGGCAACTTCTATAAAACAATTGTCATCCAGGATGAAACGGCGGGTATTGAAATAAAGCTCAATTCAGTTGGTCTGGCCAATGATTACCCCATCGGCCGCGAGGTCTTTATTCGTTGCCGTGGGTTGGTGATCAGCGATTATAACGGTCTGGTCCAGTTGGGTGGTGGCACCTACGATGATGCCGGACAGACTCGTCTTTCAGGGATCGAAGAGGCGCTCTTGAAAGATTATCTGGTGGCAGGGGAACGCGATCAGTTTGTCACCCCGAAGGTGAAAGGGATCAAGGATATTAATACCAATGACATGAGTACCCTGATCCAGTTGACGGATGTCCAGTTCATCCAGTCAGATGCAGGGCAAACCTATGCGGAGCCAGTGACCCAATTGTCGGTCAATCACATGGTCGAAGATTGTTCCGGCAACAGCATTCTCCTGCGGACCAATGGATACGCTGACTTTGCCGGAGAATTGACCCCGAGTGGAAAAGGGACGCTGGTCGCTCTGTTGGGTGTTTTTGGGAGTGATCTCCAATTATTCGTTCGGGATCAGAATGATGTTGATATGCAGGCGGCACGTTGTGGACAAGGTGGTCCAAGCGGCGGAGATGTCGATGAAAAATTTGAAACTGTTGGGAACAATGCGGACGTAGCTCTTGCAGGGTGGCTCAATGTAGCGACAAAAGGGACCCGGGTTTGGCGTGGGAAGACCTTCAGCGGGAACACCTATGTGCAGGCCACAGCCTATAATGATACCGATCCGGAAATGGAAACCTGGCTGATCACCCCGGCCATTGATCTTTCCGTCGCTAAGAAATTGACCTTCCTGAGCTCTGTAGCTTTCTGGGTGCATGATGCTGGATCTGTCCTGATCTCTACGGATTTTAACGGAACCAATATCGGTGGCGCTACCTGGATCTCTTTAGCAGCTCAATTGCCCACATCCTCCACAACCAATTATGACTGGGTGAATTCCGGTGAGGTCGACCTATCCGCATATAGCGGTACCGGATATATTGCTTTCCGCTACACGGGAAGCGGACCCGGTGGACAAACGACGACATTCATCCTTGATGACGTATTGGTCCAGGATAAATAGGATGCCGGATCGACGACAATCCTTTTTCAGAAGGCCGGCATGCATGCTGGCTTTTCTGGCTTTTAGTGTGGTCACCTTCGGCCAGACGCCGATCAACCAGGCCCGTAGCTTCCAGGAAGGCACATCTGTTACGATCTCCGGTCGTGTCACCAATGGCCAGGAACTGGGCACCATCCGATATGTGGAGGATGAGACTGGTGGTCTACCGGCCTTTCCCGGAACGGGTTCTGTCAGCGGTTTTGCAAGCCAGGTGGCTCGTGGGGACAGTATCACCGTGACCGGTGTGTTATACGATTATAACGGCTTGCTGGAATTGAGTCCGGTAACGGGTTTTGTAGTGCACGCAAAAGGGAACCCATTGCCAGAACCACCGTCTCGGATGATCTCCGATATTCAGGAGAACCTGGAAGGGACGTTGGCTCGTTATGAAGCCGTCACCTTCCTGGAGTCAGGTGACTTCAAAGGGAATACCACCTATACGATCAAAGATGCAGGTGGTGCCCAGGCAGATGTCTATGTGCGCAATGGCCAGGATATTGTTGGGCAGCCGATCCCGACGGCTCCGGTGGATCTGATTGGTATCCTCTCCGCCTATTTTGGGTATCAGATCCTGCCACGAGATATGCAGGATATCATTCCAGCCACAGACCTGTTTTTTACCGATGACATTCGCCAAACAGACCTGGATGACCATTCTGTGACCTTGCAATGGCAGACCAACCTGTCGGCTACAGCACTAGTGATGATCGAGGATGTGTTCGGCAATGGAAAACAGGAGACGATCAATGCAAGTGCAACGTCCCACACTTATACGATCCAGGGACTGGACCCTGCCACTTTTTACAGAGTGCATGTGATCGCCGAGCGACCAGGCTCCCAGATCAACAGCCAGCAACGTTGGATGAGCACGGCATCCCTGCTGCCGGGGTCTATCGCTGTCTATTTCAATCAGCCCGTCGACCAAACCTTTGCGATGGGAGCGGAACCGATCACGACATCCGGAGATGATATTCTGGATGCCCTGATCGAGTTGATCCAGCAAGCCACTCAAAGTATCGACCTGGCCATCTACAATGTGAATGAAGATGTCATCGTCAATGCATTGAATATTGCCAAGAACAAAGGGATCCAGGTGCGTTATGTCGCGGCTGAAGCGACCTCGAATTCCTCCCTGGACCCGCCACCGGCATTTCCGGTGATTTATGGAAATGATTGGGCGTTAATGCACAACAAATTTGTAGTCATCGATGCCGACATTCCGGAAAAAGCGGCAGTCTTTACAGGATCCATGAATTTTACCACCTCTCAGATCCAGAGTTATCCGAATAATATGGTCCTGATACAGGATCATGCTCTGGCAAAAAATTATACGCGGGAATTCGAAGAAATGTGGGGCAGTCAGGGGCAGGTTCCCGATCCGGACTATGCCCGATTCGGGTCGGAAAAATGGGATAATACGCCACACCTCTTCAAAGTGGGCGGTTCATTGGTGGAATCCTATTTCTCTCCCAGTGATTTTACGAATCGGGAGATCCTTGACGAATTGCAGCATGCAGGATCATCTATTCGATTTGCCCTGCTGACCTTTACAAAAGACGACCTTGCTGACGCCATGATCCTACAGCTTCAGAATGGCTTGGAGGTGCGGGGGATCATTGAGAATATCAATGATAACGGCAGTGAATACAACAAGATCCTTAATGCGGGTGTGAATGTGATCGATCATTCACCATCCGCACTCATGCATCACAAATATGCAATCCTGGATGATCAGGTGGTGATCACAGGTTCGCACAATTGGAGCAATGCCGCAGATCAACAGAATGACGAGAATACGGTGATCATCCACGACGCGTTGGTCGCCAATCAGTTCAGGCAGGAATTTGAAGCCCGTTGGGGGGAGTTACCCGTACCTGTTTCAGATCCAGATCGATCAGAAATTCGTTGGACAGGTACCATCCAATCTGGAACACTCTTTTTATTCGGTCAGGGTGAGGGAGAGGGTTCTATCGAAGTCGAATTGATCGATATGTTCGGAAGAAGGGTTAGCTGTCATACCATCTGGAAAGAAAAGGGGATCCACACGTATGCACTTTCTTTGCCGGCGCTAGCTGCAGGACAATACCTGGTGAGGTTTCCATACACCGAGGGCCTCCAGAGTTTTATAGTACCAGTCATGTGGTGATCATGCGTGAAACGATGTTTCACTTCCAACAATTTTCCGTCTGTCATGAGCACGCTGCCATGAAGGTAGGAACAGATGGTGTTCTATTGGGTGCCTGGTCTACTCCTGAGGCCAAACAGCCCAGGATTCTGGATATCGGCACGGGTACGGGATTGATTGCGTTGATGATGGCGCAGCGATTCCCTGCTGCATCTATAGAGGCCATCGATTTGGATGAGGGTGCAGTTCATGATGCAACTATCAATTTCGGATCAAGTCCCTGGGGAGATCGGTTGCGATTGCATCACGCAGATGCCCGTTCATGGGCATCCGAAGAAGCCACCCATTCATTTGATCTATTGGTGACGAATCCACCTTTCTTTGAGGGGGGCATGTTGCCGGCGTCAACCAGTCGCCAAAGAGCCCGGCATCAGGGGAGTCTCCAACTTGCAGATCTCTGCAGGTTGAGCGATCAACTGTTGATACCCGAGGGCAAACTGGACATGATCCTGCCGTGGAGCTCTCTGGGGTTGCTGAAGTCGGTCGGTGAGAAATATGGGCTCTTTGTATCAAGAATGATTCAAATACGGGCCAGGCCCCAAAAGCCGGTTACCCGCATGTTGGTCTCATTATCCAGGATCGACGTCCGGGTGGAAGTGGAGGATCTGACCATCCGAATGGCGGAGGGCAATGACTATTCGTCAGACTATGCCGAACTGACATCATCATTCTATCTCCCTGGTCAAATAAATGATCGGGTGAGATCAGAAGATGCCGGAAAAGAAAAGGGGGCAAGCGTTTCCGCTTACCCCCCTTCGATCAATTGACGGTAGTGGGACTTTCCTGCTCTGCCAGGATCTTCTTGGCACAGTCCAGGATGCGTGAGTCTGTCAGTTCCACATAGCCACCCTGTGGGCCAGGTTGGATGTGCTTCTCGACCAACTCGCCATTTTCGTCATATTTGTTGGCACCGAAATAGTTTCTTACGGTCTGCTCATCAAGATCCAGATCATCAGCGATACGCTTGACGCTACCGGTTGGTAATGAGTGTTTTATTTTGCGAAGTTCTTCAAATGTAATGTACATGGCAACGAAGTTTTTCTTGATTGGAAAGTTAAGCCATTGTGCAGGGAAACCAAAACTTTTTACAGGAAAAAAGTGAATTCTAATCTCCTTCCCATTAAACCTGTATATCCCCTTGTAAAAGTGTCTTGATCAGGGTCAAAGAAGGGTGTCCCGATCGCGTTATCGGACCAGGGTCACCTCGCCACGTTCCAGTTTGGTTGTGATCTGCCCGCAGGACTCAAAGGTCATTTCAATTCGATAGACATAGCTCTCGGATGGCAGATCCTCATCCTGATATCGGCCATCCCAACCTTCGGACGGATCACGCGTCTGAAATACCTCCTTTCCCCATCGTGAATGGATCGACATCCGATAATCCGTTACGCTGGTCCGAAGCAGAGGACGGAACTCATCATTTGTGCCATCCTGATTGGGTGTGAACACATTCGGGATGGCATAGAAGGTATCCGTCTCTACCGGCATGAAATTGATCTCAACCATCGTGTGGATCGTATCCCAGGCATTGGTAGCAATAATTTGGGTCGTTTCTGGTCCCTGCCATACCATAGTATCGCCTGTGCCCAGAAAGACCGTGTCTTCCTGGATGGCAAACCAATTCATCCCGAAGGGTCCTTGACAATCGACATGGTTGGCCAACCGCAGGACGACAGGCACATTCGGGCAGACCGCTTCTACAGGCAGGATACGGGGGATCGGTCGGATCTGGACATCATCAATATAATAATAGGCGTAATTGCCTCCTCCGTTTTTCAGGTCAAAGATCTCTGACCCACCTGGGGAGGTGGTGGGTGTCATATTGCCGACGATCAAGCCATTCGTCGCCGCTTCCGCCTGAAACGGGAGGCGTACCAGCTGATAGTTCATCGCATCCAGAGGTTGTAATGGATCAGGATCCTCGACGACCAGTAAATGGTCGTCATCTGGCGAAACAGTAGGGCCCGTAGAGGTAAACGTTGTATCCGTAAGCCAGAGATAGATAGACTTGCCTGCCTGGCCTGATCCGTCTGCCAGTCGCCATGCCAGACTGAGCTCATAGTCTTCTCCCACTGTCAAGGGTGTACATAGGGCATAAAACAGGTTTTCCATTTTCGGGCTGATAAAGAATCCGCCATGGGCCTTACCTGAATAGGGAGCATCACATCGATGATCAGATGAACCGTAGGCAGAGGCAATTCCAGGAGGATTGACCGGGTTCAATGGCGGCGGAGTAACGCCAAACGGATAGAGCTCCCGAAAGCACTGATCACTGGGATCCGGAACACTGGGTTTTGGCGTGAAAATTTCGTGATCTCCATTGCGAACCAATGTTTGGGCTGAAAGCTCCCCATTGGAGGAAAACGCAATGATAGCAGTGAGGACTGCGAGCGAGGAAAGATTTTTCATAAAGTAATTTGTCCCTGGAGGTAGGTATAACATTCACCCTTTAGAATGACTCGTTCTTTTTCAAGTGTACATTGAATGGATGCCCCTCGCGGAGAAGCCTGAAATGCCGATAGCTGATCGCGCCCCGATCGTTCCGACCAGAACTTGGTCAGGGTGGTGTGGGCTGATCCCGTAGCGGGGTCCTCCTGGATCCCGCTTTGTGGATAAAAGCAACGGCTGATGAAATCGTATTGACCATCAGCAGCAGTCACGATCAATCCTCTGCTCTTCAACCGGCCAATGAGGCTATAATCCGGCTGGATCTGTCGCAAAACAACACTGTCTTCTATCAGTGCCAGAAAGTCATCCCGTCCTTTCCAGAATTCGATGACATCTACACCCAGTGCATCGAACATAAAAGGAGGAATATCAAATGCTTTCAAATCATCAGCAGGGAGATCCAGGGAATAGCCGTCACCATGACAATCCACATGCAACCAACCACTTCTCGACCAGAATCGGATCCGGGGCGCTTCCTCCTGAAGGTGATGCCGGAGGACATGAGCACTGGCCATAGTGGCATGTCCGCAGAGGTTGACTTCCAGTGTGGGAGTGAACCACCGGATATGATAAGCACCTTTGATGGGCAGGATAAAAGCCGTCTCTGCCTGATTGTTTTCTTGTGCGATCTTTTGCATAAGATCATCTTCCGGCCATTCCTGAACCGGAATGACGGCAGCCGGGTTGCCTGTAAACCGGCCAGTAGCAAAAGCATCAACAACATAGATCGGCAACTCCATAGGCGAGGTTTTCCGCAAAGTAAGAAATTCATTTTCTCTTCACTACTCATCATCCTTTGGACAAGAGGATTTCTTGGGTGACTGCGAACCTGTCAACCTCAGAGTTGTTACTTTTGTCACTTGTTATGATTATGCAACCACCATCCTCCCTTCAGGCCATCCTTTCTGACAGATCATTGGATGCTCCATTCGTGACCATCGCTGGCAAAGTTGCTGCTGGTGAACGGATCTCCGATAACGACTGTCTGTTGCTATACGAGAAAGGTGAACTCGGGTACCTGGGAGCACTGGCCAATCATATCCGTGAGAAAAAGCATGGCTCCAGAACATATTTCAACCGGAACTTTCACATCGAGCCGACCAACGTCTGTATCTACACTTGTAACTTCTGCTCGTATTCCCGGCTGATCAAGCAGAGAGAAGAAGGATGGGAGTATTCCATGGACGACATGATGGACATGGTCAAAGCCTACGATGGACAACCTGTCACGGAAGTCCATATTGTGGGCGGGGTCATGCCTCAATACAACCTCGCCTTTTACAAAGAATTTTTCGGGAAGATCCGGACACATCGCCCTGAATTGCATATAAAGGGCCTGACTCCTGTCGAGTACTATTACATCTTTAAAAAAGCAAAAGTCAGCTATGAGGAGGGGTTCAAACAGCTGATTGAAGCTGGCCTTGACTCCATGCCAGGTGGTGGGGCAGAAATTTTTCATCCGGAGATCCGGGAGCAGATCGCTTCAGACAAATGCACCGGTGAACAATGGCTGGATATCCACCGTGTGTGGCATCAGTTGGGGAAACGGAGCAATGCCACCATCCTTTATGGCCACATGGAGACTTTCGCTCATCGGGTACACCACATGTCGCTTTTGCGAGAGCTGCAAGATGAGACGGGAGGGTTTCAGACCTTTATTCCCCTGAAGTTCCGCAATCAGGAAAACCAGATGTCCCACCTGCCAGAGGTCACCACTGTGGAGGACCTGCGGAATTATGCCATTAGTCGGATTTATCTGGACAACTTCGATCACCTCAAAGCCTATTGGCCCATGATCGGCCGGACGGTGGCCCAAATGTCCCTCGCATTTGGCGTGGATGATATCGATGGGACGATTGATGATACCACCAAGATCTATTCTATGGCGGGTTCAGAAGAACAGAATCCGGCTCTCTCCACCCAGGACCTGGTACAACTGATCAAATCCGTCAATCGCACCCCGCTGGAACGCGATACCTTATATCAGGTCATTACCGACTATTCGGATCATGTTTTTGCTGATGAGGTGGTATATCGAGGGTATACAGCCCTTCCTGTTGTCCAATCCTGATGCAGAAAGAGATCTTTATTATTCGTCACGGAGAGACTGAACTCAATCGCAGGGGTATTGTGCAGGGGAGTGGCGTTGACCCCTCGCTCAATGAAACGGGACAAGCCCAGGCCCGGGCTTTCCACGCTTTCTATCAGCATGTCCCGTTCGAACTGGTGATCACCTCCCGCTTGAAGCGGGCTCAGGAAACTGTAAAAGCGTTTATCGAGAAGCCCTTGCCCTGGATCCAAAGGGCGGAGATCAATGAGATCTCCTGGGGCGATCATGAGGGACAACCCAGTCGGCCGGATATGATCCAGGCCTACGATCAGATGATCAGTGCCTGGGCGAATGGGGATCTTTCTGCTCGCTTGAAGAATGGCGAGAGTGCCAGCGAGATGATCTCACGCATAGATACCTTTCTGGAGGAGTTGAAATCCAGAAAAGAAAAGCACATTCTCGTGTGCACCCACGGCCGGGCATTGCGATGTTTGATCACCCGGATCCAGCAGTCACCCCCAGCTGCAATGGAAACGGTGTCGCATGCCAACACCGGACTGTATCATGTCCGTTGGGATGGCCAGAACTTCCATATCCATCAACACAACGACACCAGACATTTACGGAATGAGTAAACAGCACCGGCTGGTACTGGTCAACTATTTGAATACCCTCCCTTTATTGGCAGGCTTACGCGCCCATTTAGATCAGGAGGTGGATCTGGTATTGGCTCATCCAGCAGATTGTGCCAAAACCTTCTTTTCCGGGGAGGCCAATATTGGATTGATCCCGGTTGGGGCCCTTATTCATGAGGCGAACTGGCATCAGGTCAGTCAATATGGAATCGGTTGCGATGGGCCAGTGGCGACGGTTTGCCTTTTCGGACATAGCCCGATCGAAGCATGGGACCGTGTTTATCTGGATTATCAATCTCGGACCTCTGTACTCCTGGCTCGGTTGTTATTGAACGATTATTGGAAGATCCATCCATTGGTACAAGCAGCTCAACCCGGATTTGAAACAGAGATCAAGGGAACAACCGGTGGTTTGATCATCGGTGATCGCGCCATTGAGGCAAGAGAAACCTACCCATACTGTTATGATCTCGGCTCCGCGTGGAAGTCCTTCACAGGGCATCCCTTCGTGTTTGCGATATGGGCATCCCGGGAGCCTGTGGAGACTGTGTTTGAAGCGGCATTGGATCAAGCTTTTGAAGAGGGTCTGGAACAGATCCCCCGAATCGCCACCAGCGAACAGAGCCGATATCCGAACTTCGACCTCAGCTATTATTACCGACGGAACATACGCTATCGTCTGGACCCGCCATTGCTTCACGGAATGGATCACTTTTTCGAACTGGCCCGAAAGCTGGACTGAATTATTGTAGAGCCAGAAGGGCAGTAGTCAAACCCTCCGCCAACCATTTTGCCACAGCCTCCCGATTATCAGTGATAACCAGACGGCGCTGGTCTTCCGGATTTCGAATATTGGCTAACTCGATATACACAGCTTGGGGACTGGTTTCCCGTAATGTATAGAGATCACGGGTTGTCACTGTGCCATGGTAATCCCGACTACTTTGATGAATGCCGTATTTCTGCTTGAAAGTTCGGTGCAATTCCTCTGCGATTGCCTTCCCGCCTTTGCTTCCTTTTAAATGGTAGAAGAACACATCCCGCCTTAAACCCTGATTGTTTGAGTCTACGTGGATCTCCACGGTCGTTTGAGACTTGACCCCCTGCTTTTTATGTTTTTCAAAATAGCGGTTGACTGTTGCTGTGCGCTGGTATAACCGCTCTTTCTGATTGAGGGGGATCACCTGATCACCCAATACTGTTTCATCAGAATCACACGGCAGAAATGCCTCATCACGAATACCATCCGAGTCATCCCGAACAATCATATAGACCAATGCGCCACGTTGGATCAGTTGACGGGTCAGGCGCAAGCATACATCATAAGCATATTCATCTTCACACAAGGTGTGTCCACTTCGTTTGCCGATCGCTCCGGGGTCGGGGCCGCCATGACCACTAATAATGTAGATGACCTGCCCTTCCAGTTCGGAAGACTTCTTTTCGACCTTCCTGCAGGCAGGGCCGAAAATGGCATAACCGTCTTCCCGGGAGACCTCGGCATCCAGAGTCGTCTCGACCTTTGTATCGCTGATCTCGGACAGACAATTCAGAAAATGAAAGGGCAGCCACAGATCCTTGTCTTTTTCGTAAGCCTCCTCTCGGCGGCCTTTAGCTTGTGCATCCCGGTTGTATTGCTGGATCTGGACAGCCAGATCAAAATCGGTGATGCCGATGGTGGAGCGAATGCTTCGCCCATTGTATGTGAAACGACGGATGGGCAATAAATAATCCCTTCCATTGATGAGTCCATCTGTTTTCTCCATCTGGTTGAGCTTGTAGAACTCTTCCACATTACAGGAGTATGCTTCCAGGTCGAAGCGCCGGAGAAGGGACAGTACGCCATCCCCACGCTCGGCACGAGTGACGAGATAACTGGTCTCTTTCTGTGCCGAGACAAGGGTCGAAATGAAGAGAATGAAGCAAATGACGATTGGACGCACGATGCAAAGGTATAAGTTTAGGAAAAGGACAGGATACCCTTTTCCGATTCCGGCTGTCGAAATGATTTTGACCTACCTTTGATACCGATGAACGGATTGATCAAACAGTCTTGGTCTTTGATGCGCCTGTATGGGGCATTGGAGGGTCGGAATCGCCGAACGTTGAGTGGTGTATTTCTGTATGTGCTGGTCATCATGATGGTGACTTCCTATATTTTTGGATCGCCGGAAGGCCCTGTCTGGTTGGGGGTGTTCTGGGTCGTCCTGTTGTTTTCGGCTGTAAATATCGGTGTACTGAGTTACACGCAAGAAACGGGAGGAAGACGATTGTATTATTTTCAACTGGCGGATCCACTCGCCGTCTATCTGGCCAAATCCCTGTTCATCTTCATATTGTTGCTGATGGTGAGTCTGGTTTCGCTGGCCCTCCTGGGTTTGTTTCATGGCTGGCCGGTTGTGCAGCCATTCTACCTGTGGACTGGCATCGGGTTGGGTAGCTTGGGGCTGGCATTTCTTTTCGGATTTCTGGCGGCCATCGGCAGTCAGACCAGAAGCAGTGCAACCCTCAGTACGGTCATCAGTTTTCCATTGGTCATAGGTCTGGCCATGTTGTCAGGAAAAATTACAAAAGCCAGCCTATTGCCAGGGGCGACATGGAATATGCTCAAAGATGATTTTCTGATGCTTTCAGGATTGGACTTGATGATCGCCGGGTTGGGTCTCCTCCTATTTACCTACATTTGGCGGGATTGATCCCCGAATCATTTTAATGCGTGGAAAGGTGCTTTAGGTCATGCGGTTTATAAAAACATATGGTTGGAAGTTGTTGGGGGTGCTCCTCGTGGCCTATTCCCTGATCGCTGGTATGTTGATCCCCCTGAAGCCGGGTATTCTCGAGGTCGTTCCGACGTCGCTCAACACCGACACTCTTGCCGAATTGAAGATCACTGGATATAACACCCGGTTTACCCAGTCATCTGATACCCGCGTTTGGTTGAAACTCAATGATGAGTTTATGATCAAGGCGGATTCGATCGGTATCGTAGACGACAACCGAATAGTGGCGTTCATACACATACCGCCCTATTTCCCCGTGCCAGAAAATACGGTTGATTGTTCGATCATCGTCGACAATTCTGTAGATGGCGCATTCGTCAAACCGACAGCAGTATTCCTGCATCAGAACGAAAAGAATTTGGACCTGGGATTTGCTTACTGGCGAAAAGACCTGGTGGAAGATCTGCATACAGATCAAATGACTGGATTTCCCTTTCGCGGTATCCTGGAAGAGACCATTCGAAATACCTACTACCATGTTCCCATGTGGTTCGGAATGATGTTCCTGTTCCTGTTCTCCTTGATCTTCAGCATTCGCTTCATTCGGGGAACGGACCCCATGGGAGTTGCAAAAACCAGATCGCTCAATCAGATCGGACTGCTCTTTGGGGTGCTGGGACTTATTACCGGTGCCATTTGGGCGAAATTCACCTGGAACGCCTTCTGGAGCATGGATGTCAAACAGAATATGGCTGCGATTGCCACATTGATCTATCTCGCCTATTTTTTACTAGGCCGATCGTTCGATGATCCCGACAAGCGAGATCGTGTAACCTCTGCCTATAATATCTTTGCCTTCCTGACCTTGATACCGTTGTTATTTATTATCCCCCGAATGACAGATAGTCTCCATCCCGGAAATGGCGGAAACCCGGCATTGGGCGGTGAGGACCTCGATCATACCATGCGTATAGTTTTCTATCCGGCAGTCATTGGTTGGACATTATTGGGGTTCTGGATGGCTGACTTACTATATCGCCTGCAAGTGATACAGCAACGTATTGATGACAAACAACACTGAGCCCTATGGGAAAGCGTATCATGACCTGTATAGCATTCTGTTTGATGGGAACTGTAACCTGGGCGGCATCACCCGTGCAAGATTTCTTTCGATCAACAGGTAAGATATATGTTGTTTTTGCTGTAATCCTCAGCATCTTTGTGGGGATTATTCTGCTATTGATCAGAATGGAAAGACGAATTAATCGAATTGAGAATCAAATAAATCCTTCATGAAAGTCGGAGATATCAGTTTTTACGAAAGTGTCCAGAAGAACTTTGATAAAGCTGCCGGACACACAGATTTGCACAAAGGTCTGCTCGAGCAGATCAAGGTGTGTAATTCGGTCTATTCAATGCGATTTCCTGTTAAAATCGGGAATGAGTATCAGACCATTGAAGCCTACCGGGTTCAACATTCACACCATCGGCTTCCGACAAAAGGAGGAATTCGATACAGCATCCATGTCAACCAGGAGGAAGTGATGGCCCTGGCCTCATTGATGACCTACAAATGTGCCATCGTGGATGTACCCTTCGGTGGCGCCAAAGGAGGTGTCAAGATCAGTCCACGCAAATACACGTCCGGCCAACTGGAAAAGATCACCCGTCGATATGCAGCGGAACTGATCCGAAAGAATTTCATTGGCCCCGGTATTGATGTCCCGGCTCCCGATTATGGAACAGGCAGTCGTGAAATGGCCTGGATTCTCGATACATACCTCAGTTTTAATCATGGAGAGATCGATGGTGCTGCCTGCGTAACTGGTAAGCCAGTGGATCAGAACGGAATCCGTGGACGTGAGGAAGCTACCGGCCGTGGTGTCTATTATGGACTGAGAGAAGCCTGCAACTTCAAGGATGATATGGCCAAATTAGGCCTGACGACTGGGATGGCCGGTAAGACCATGGTGATCCAGGGACTTGGAAACGTAGGGGCATACACCGGTACGATCTGCCAGGAAGAAGGCGATGTCAAAGTCATCGGTATAGCAGAATACGAAGGCAGTATCTATTCAGAAAAAGGTATAAACGTAGCTGCGCTGGTCAAGTATCGGAAGGAAACCGGGTCTATCCTCGGTTTTCCAGGTACGAAAACACTGAAGGACCGTACATCTGCCCTCGAACTGGAGTGTGATATTCTGGTGCCCGCCGCACTGGAAAGTCAGATCCATATCGGTAACGCGTCCAAGATCAAAGCAAAGATCATCGGCGAAGCCGCCAATGGTCCTGTCACCGCAGATGCAGAGGAAATCCTCCTCCAGAAAGGAATTCTGGTCGTTCCTGATATGTTCCTCAACGCGGGTGGTGTGACTGTCTCCTATTTCGAATGGCTGAAGAATTTGAGCCATATGCGATTTGGTCGGATGGAAAAGCGTTTCAACCAACAGACGTACGACAATATCGTCCAACTGGTGCTGAATATGACGGGCAAGAAACTGGGTGACCGAGAGAAGGCTCTCGTCGCACGCGGCGCTGATGAAATCGATCTTGTACGTTCCGGTCTGGAAGAGACGATGATCACAGCGTATCAGCAGATCAGAGAGATCTACAAGCGGAAGAAGAAGATTCAGGATATGCGAACGGCTGCGTTCGTCAGTGCGCTGAATAAAGTGGCTAACGATTACATTTCTCGCGGGATCTTCCCATAATTAGAGCATTGAAGGCGAATTGTGCCTGCGGGCATTAAGGGAGGATGATTTTTGTAAAAAAACCATCCTCCCTTTAAACTTATTTCAAAAATCGCAGTTATTCGATATAAAATTCTCCATGATCGATTTCAAGTTAGATAAAGTGGATTTGAGGATTCTGAGGATCCTTCAAGAGAGCAGTAAGATTACCAATCTTGAATTGTCCAAAAGGATCGGCCTGTCGCCAGCACCCACTCTGGAGCGCGTTCGTAAACTGGAACAGTCCGGGGTCATCATAAGCTATCATGCGATGGTGGATCCTCAGGTCATCGGTTTGAATGTGCAAACGTTTGTCCTGGTATCCCTTGCCTGGCAGAAAGAGAATGCCCTGAATCAATTCCTGGATAAGATCAAGAAGATCAACGAGATCACCGAGTGTTATATCATTACCGGTGAAGCAGATGTATTGATCAAGATCGTTGTCAAGGATATTCCGACCTACGAACAGTTGTTGTTCAAGACATTGAGCCAGATCGAGGAGATCGAACGTCTGAAGACGTTGATGGCATTGTCTATGGTCAAGCAATCAAAGGTCCTTCCTTATGATTATGAGAATCCGGATGCAGTCTAAAGGTGGGTGTCTCGCCCATGCCTGATATGGGCCGTTCATCCAATAAACAGTCTCTGTTGTGGGAGGTCCGTCGCGCTGATAAAACACTGGCGGGATACCTCCTCGGCACCATGCATACTCGTGATCAGCGTGTGCATGCACTGTTGGCTCCATTGGTGCCCTACCTTTCCCAGTGCCAGGTAGTCGCGACAGAGTTCTCTATACATGAAGTAGGCGTGACACAGGAATCCTTCCTGCAGCACGTTCCGGATTGGACATCCAAATTGTCCAAGAAACAGAAGAAGGCACTGATCAAGATGATCGAACACCATCAGCTCGGAACACTGGACAGTTACCGACAATTGCCACCGCTTTTGCTGCTTCAAGCACTGGTCGAGGAATTGTTAGGGAAGGAATCCGCACAACCGTTTGATCTGGTGCTAGCGCAACAGGCTGAATCGGATGGTCTGTCGGTAACAGGAGTGGAGACACTTCAAGAACAGTTGGACATTCTCCAAACCATCCCTCTGGATGTCCAGGTGAAGCAACTTACGCAGGTGCTGGCCAATCAGAAAAAGTACAAGCGGCAGATCCGCAAGCAGGTAAAATGGTATCTCCAGCAGAATATCAGACAATTATACAAAGCGTCCCGAAAGCAAATGGGTCGCTTGCGAAAGCTTCTTCTGCTTGATCGAAACAAACGAATGGCAAAGCGGATGGCCGCTATGTATGCTCAGCAAGTCCACTTCATCGCCATCGGTGCTGCCCACCTGTCCGGGAACAAAGGAGTGTTGGCAGGCTTGAAAAAGAGAGGATATCGCCTTCAACCGATCACATTTAAGACGCATGACTGAACCGCGGTCTGCTTTGGTTCTCGGGGCCACCGGTCTGGTGGGTCAACAGATCGTAGAGCAGTTGCTTCTCGACCCAACCTATACCACTATCCGCCTCTTTACCAGAAGACCCACCGGGTTCTCGGATGCAAGAGTGGAGGAGGTCATCGTAGATCTGGAGCATCTGCCAGAATCAGCGGCCATGTATCAGGCGGATGATCTGTTTATCGCCTTTGGAACGACCATCAAAAAAGCAGGTAGCCAGGAACGGTTTCAGGAGATCGATCTGGAAATCCCCCTGGACTTTGCCCGACGTGCTCGAGCATCTGGGACAGATCATTGCCTCCTGGTCTCATCTGTCGGTGCAGATGTACATTCGAAGGTTTTTTACAGTCGGGTGAAAGGAGCATTGGAAGATGGCCTTGAAGAAATCGATTTCGAATCTTTACAGATCTTTAGACCCTCATTTCTGATGGGCGATCGCCAGGAATTCAGACTGGGAGAGGCGATCGGAATTGGAATATTTCGATTCTTGTCCCGTATCAAGGATGACCTCTTTGGGGTGTACTCTCCCATGCCCGTTCCCATGCTGGCCAAAGCGATGGTCATTGCAGCCAGAATGGAGTTGGACGGCCATTTGATCTATCATTATCGGGAAATAAGAAACCTTTCCCGACAAAAGCTTTGAATTTTGGAAAAACAAAAGGTCGTAAGAACCAGTCAGATTCGCATCAATGTCGGTCTGAACGAAGAGAATATTCCTGTAGATATTGCCTGGGAAGCAGATGATCAAAAAGGGGTAGAGCCCCAGCCCTGCAAAGCGATGTTTCTCTCCTTGTTTGAGCGGAAGGCCAAAGAAACGCTCAAGATTGACCTCTGGACGGAAGATATGCAAGTGGCAGAAATGGATCGCATGATCTTCCACACCTTGCGCTCCATGACAGATACGTATCTCAAGGCGAGCAATCATGTCGAACTCGCCCAGCAATTTCAGGAGTTTGTGCATTATTTCGGCGAAAAGACCGGTATTATCCCCGTTGAGAATCCACCCTCCAGCTAGACCACCTCTCCCCTAAGATCGGATGCATTCCAGAGGAAAATGCATCATGGATACATGAAAAAATGTACCTTTGCACCCGGCGAGGACTATACGACCAGCTCCCTCTAAACTCCCCCAGGGCGGAAACGCAGCAAGGGTAGGAGGTTGTAGCGGTGCGATATAGTTTCTCGCCTTTTTTTATGCACTCCCCAGCCGTGCGCCCCACAGGGCAAACGGAATATTCAGCAAGATCGCGGGGATGATAAACCAAAGGGGATAAGGCAATTGAACAAGGTTGATCACAGTGAAAACGGTGAGCCCAAATCCTATGATCAACCCGACTTGTTTTGTTTCGGAGTCACTGATTCGACTACCTGCGAATCCGGCGCCAAAGGCACCCACGGCATAACAAAGTAGCAACAGGAGGAGCCGCCATACAGGAAGGCTGGTAATATAGACCCTCATCATCTCTGGGTCTGTATATTGGAGAGGTGTATCTGGCGGGTCAAATGCCTGCAGAATACCCTGCGTAATGCCGAGGAGGACAACCCCGATCACAATCCCTCCGATCACTGCCAACATTCGTCTGCCCATGCCTCGTTTTTTGGTAAAATAGGGATTTCATCTGATTGCAAATGGGAGGTGTGTCCCACCATATCCCTACCTTCACCCTGAAAATCCTACCCAATGAAGTTCTTTATCGACACGGCAAATTTGGCAGACATCCGGGAAGCACGCGACCTGGGCATTTTAGATGGTGTGACCACCAATCCCAGCCTGATGGCAAAAGAGGGGATCTCCGGTGAAGCCAATATTCTCAAGCACTATGAAGCGATCTGCCAGATCGTGGATGGGGATGTTAGTGCGGAAGTGATTGCCACTGATTATGAAGGCATTATTACCGAAGGCAAACGATTGGCGGCGCTCGCGCCCAATATCGTGGTCAAAGTGCCAATGATCAAGGACGGCATTAAAGCCATTCGATATTTTTCGGATCACGATATACGAACCAATTGCACACTGGTATTTTCGGCCGGGCAGGCCATTCTGGCGGCGAAGGCAGGGGCTACCTATCTCAGTCCCTTTATCGGACGCATTGACGATGTCAACTGGGATGGAATGGACCTGATCCTGCAAATTGCTGAGATCTATGCCATCCAGGGATATGACACGGAAATTCTGGCGGCATCCATCCGCAATTCCAAACATATTGTCGATGCAGCCAGATCAGGCGCGGATGTGGTGACCTGTCCACTCAGTGCTATCCTGGGGCTCATCAAACACCCGTTGACGGATATCGGATTGGCCCAATTCCTGAACGATCACAAAAAGGCTAACGCTTAAGGCAGGATCAGTGTATCGCGATCCATGCTCAAGCCGGTAAAAACGCCGATCGGGTTGGCTGTGCCAGAGACAGTTGATATGATCAGCCCGGGTTGTCCGAATGGATTCAGATTGGCACTGATCGACTGCAACAGTGTATTGAGATAGTTGAAATAGGGTTCGTCCATATGGACCAGGGTATGGATAAGTGTATCACCTGGTTCGAAGGAAAATCCGGTTCCAAACGCTCCTTTTGGCGTGTCGAAGAACCCGTCATCGACCAGGAAATCCTGAAGGACACTATCCCGGCTACCAAAGTTGACCGTACGTCGATAATAATTGTGTGTCGACTGGTCTTCCGTAAAATACGTGATGACCCGCGCCTTGTTCTGCGCATTGGTCTCCACCACCAGGCTGTCCATAGGCACCACAGGGAGGATTCTGGTTTCTCCGGAGATGATCAGGCCATTCTCCAGTTCGATATACAGTTGGAATGTTCGATCTGGTCCCTCCGGGACGATCTCGTTCGATCCATAATTACTGAACTGCAAGGTAACCGGGTCAAAGTAGACCTGGTTGTCCAGGAGAATGTCCTGGCCGTCTACACGAATGGTTACAGTGGCCCCATTCCACAGGGCCGCCGCCGGATCATCCAGATCGAATGTGGCGAAGTAAGCTGCCGATCGGGTCAACAGAAGTCGATAGGGCTTCCCCGGTTCGAGGTAGCATTCTACGACGGGTTGGCTGGTATAGCCCGGCAGATCAATATCGATCTCCTTTTCCAGGTTACAGGCACTCAGAAGGATGGTCAGGAATAGTATGGTTTTCCAGAAAGTTGGCATGCCGATCAGAATTTGAAATTATAGGTCAGAGAAGGCAAAATGGGGAAGAGGGATACTTGTTTGGCTTTGATACCGACCACCTCTTCGATGCCAAGGTCCGTATTGGTTTTTGTTTCTGCATCCAGATACAAGAAGTAGGGATTTCGCCGATTATAGACATTGTAGACACTGATGGTGAGGTCACTTTCTCCCCATTTAGGTTTGAATCCGATGACCATCCCCAGATCCAGTCGATGATAGGCCGGTTGGCGAAGATTGTTCCGGTCGCCGTACACAGGGACAACCGGTTGCGGCTGGCCTCCAGGGATATCCTGGAAAGGAAGCCGGCCGACTGGCAGCCAGGAGAGGTCGCCCGACCCGTAGATCCAAGCCGCCGTGACAGAGAGGCGAGGGGTGATCTCATAAATCGTCACAATGGAAATATCATGACGCCGGTCATAGCGGGGAGAAAAATACCGGCCGCCCATAATGTCATCAAAGGCACCGCGACGGACGAAGGCAAGGGTGTAGCCAACCCATCCGGTCAGCCGGCCTTCCTTCTTTTCCAGGTAGACCTCTGTCCCATAGGCATAGCCCTTGCCAAAGGTGAATTCGCGTTCCAACTCATCGTTCGCAAACAAGTCCGCAAAATTCTTGAAATCGATTTGGTTATCCAGATACTTGTAATAGTATTCATTGGACAGCAGGAATTGACTTCCGATCAAATACTGCCAGCCCACCCCGACCTGATCACTGACCTGTGGCCGGACTCCAGCCGTCGAAGGATACCAGATGTCGGTCGGTAAGGAAATCGATGAATTGGCCACGAGATGCAGATATTGCACCATTCGGGCATAGTTGGCTTTAACCGATAGAAGGGGGGTAACCCGATAATTATAAGCGACCCGGGGCTCTACAGCACCATACGGTTTTCCATCCTGCAGAAATCCGGAAAGGCGCAATCCGGCACTCACAGACGACCGGTCATTGATCTGCCAGTCGTCCTGGATATAAGCACCGGATTCCCAGGCTTCCAGATCCTGGCCAGCCGAGAAGGATATCTCCCCGTCATCACTGCCTGCTTTCAGCCGTCCTACTGTAAATAAGTGGCGGGTGATCTCACCACCGAATCGCAAATGATGGTCGTTCGATGCCGAATAGGTAAAATCTGATTTGAGGTTCATATCCCGGATCCTGGACTCCAGATTGAAGGAGAATCCAGTGAGGGCATTGGAGATCTGATATTTGTAATCTGAATAGGTGAAGGTCGTATTGGCGAACAGACGAGAAGAGATGAGCCGGTTCCACCGCGCAGTACCCGTCGCGTTCCCCCAATTGAAATTGAAGTTGAAATTCTCATTGTCAAAACCAAACCGGTCCTGACCGAAGTAACCACTGACAAACAGCTTGTCCTTTTCACTCAAGGTGAAATTGACCTTAGCATTCAGATCGTAAAAATAATAGTCCGGGATAGGGGTGTAGGACTCATTGCCTTCATTTGCCTTGTTGATCGACCGGGTGATCAGATCAGCATAGGTTCGCCGTCCAGATAGGATCATAGATGATTTCCCTTTTTCGATCGGAGCCTCCAGGGTCAATCGCGAAGAGATCAAACCGATCCCCCCGGTGCCAGAGAATTTCTGGTTATTCCCTTCATTGAGTTTGACATCGATCACAGAGCTTAACCGCCCACCATATTGAGCGGGAAATCCCCCTTTAAAGATCTTGACGTCTTTGATCGCGTCGGAGTTGAAGGTCGAAAAGAACCCGAAGAGGTGATTGGGATTATAGACCACCGCCTCATCCAGAATAAAGAGATTCTGATCGCCTGATCCCCCTCGGACAAACAGTCCCGAATTGCCTTCTGAACCAGAATTGATCCCGGGTTTGAGTTGCAACGTTTTGATGATATCGACCTCTCCAAAGACCACCGGAATGAGTTTTGCCTCGCGCATGGTCAATTCTTGTACACCCATTTGGGTGGACCCGAGCTGTTCGCGAAAGGAGTTGGATTTGACTACTACTTCTTCGAGCAAGGTCCCGGACGAGAGGTCGACCTGAACCGGATTGACAATACCCGGATGGATGTCGATCACCAGATCCTGGAAACCGACATAGGTCACGACCAATTGCCCGGAATCAGCGGTCAGGTCGACTGAATAAAACCCGTATGCATTGGTGAAGGTGCCATTTTCGGTACCAGCCACGCGAACGGTCGCCCCGATGAGCGTCTCACCATTGGCACCATCGCGAATGGTGCCTGTGACTGTACGCTGGGCCTGAAGTACCGGCAACAAACTGAGTAAGTAAAAACCTGCTATCCAAACCCGTAAATGTTGATGCATCATTGTCCTGTTCGTTCGTAAATGACCACTGGCTGCGGCCGGTTTGAGCTACAAACAGGAAAGGTCAATCTTAGGTTGTCCTTGGAGCGGGTAAATTCGACAAAACTTCCTCGATCATCGACTGCATGGCCTTCGCCGGGTCGGGGAGGAATGTCTTACGCGCGCGATTGGCGAGAATGAGATTGATGGACAACGCGCTGTGCCCAAACAATCTGGACAGGCCGTAGATACCGCTGGACTCCATCTCCAGATTGGTGATTCGAAGGTCATGATACCGAAATCTAGCCAGATGATGCCACATGGTGTCGTCATGTAGCGGGAGCCGGATCACCCGTCCCTGAGGCCCATAGAATCCGGGCAGGGTGATGGTGATGCCAGACTGGGGGAACACCGATCCGAAGGCTTCAAAAAGCCTGTCATCTCCGCCAAAGGCATAAGGATTCACAGGTAGCTTGAAGTGTGCATCTGCAAATACGTGCAGAGATTCAAGCAGATCCTGATCCATGAGCGTCTTCGCATCATAGAAGTGGAGGAGGGGATCGAGTCCCAGAGCGATTCGGGTGCGAACCACTGACCCCGGCGTCAGATCATCCTGTAGAGCACCGGAGGTGCCCAGGCGGATCAGATCGATTTGGCGGATCGTCGGGCGGACCTCTCTCGTCTGTAGATCGACATTTTTCAAAATGTCCAGTTCATGGAGAACGATGTCAATATTATCAGTGCCGATCCCGGTGCTGATCACGGTGATCCGTCGATTCCCTATGCGGCCGGTATGCGTATGGAATTCCCGCTTTTCCACCCGACATTCGATCGAATCAAAGTGTTGGGATACCTTCTCCACGCGGCCCGGGTCACCGACTAGAAAGACCAGATCTGCAACCTGATCAGGGGTCAGTGCAAGATGGAAAACGGATCCATCCGGATGGAGAATAAGTTCTGATGGAGAAAGGGACATGTCTTCGATATTGACCGGAAAGAGGCCGGATGGCTATTGACACTGCAGCAGGATCGGCGGTGTTTCGATCACATTACTTTGATGTCCTGCACGATCATTGATATAGACCAGATAGCTCAACGTATCTACCGGGTAGGTCGTACTGGACGTGCAGGGGTCCTGTCCGTTCGGGAAATAGCAGCAGGTCGTATAAATGATGAAGGAAATTTCCCCACTGATCCCGTTGCCGATCCCCTGTTCCGGGACTTTGGGGATCCGATAGGCAGGAGGCATGACATTGTCTCGGGTATCGGTAATAAAGAGGTCAAAACCGCCCCCTTCCAAACCGATGTCGCCATCCCCATCTGTAAATCCGATGGTGAGCAACAAAGAGTCAGTATTCAGTTGATTTTGTACCATGGTGCCTTTGGTCATTCGAAGATATTCGATGTGTGGTTCAATCGGATATTCCGGTGCAGTCAGACAGGCGGTCAGGAACAGGACTGGAAGTAAAAACAAGAAGATCGCTCGCATATAGACCATAACGCAAAGAACGGGCATTTTGGTCAGTCACAAGCAATATTTTCCGATGAAAGGGACTGCCAGAGGGAAGGATTATCTTCGCAGTGTGGATGAACAGGATCGCTATTGGCAGAATCGGATTCGGCAAACGGATCCCGCAGATGTGCAAACGATCGCTTTGGAATTGTTTGCCTACCAGACATCAAATAATCCTGTCTATCATGAGTTTTGCCGACTGATTCGGCGCGACCCCGCACAGATAAGTCAACTGGATGAGATTCCTTTTCTGCCCATTTCTTTTTTTAAAACCCATTTGTTGCAATGCGAAAACTGGGAGCCCCAGATGGAATTTCGTTCCAGTGGGACGATAGGCATGACATCGAGTCGTCACGCCGTCAAAGACCTGCAGTGGTATCACGATGTCACCCGATGGGGTTTTTCTGCTGCTTACGGCCCTCCTGAAGAATGGTGCTGGCTGGCGCTGCTGCCCGGATACCTGGACCGGGAGGGATCCTCCCTGATCAGCATGGCTGAACACTTTATTCAACGATCTATTCATCCGGAAAGTGGATTCTATCTCCGCGATCATGATCGCCTCATCGAGACCATCGAGCGATTGTGTGATCGTGATGTGCCAGTCATGCTACTGGGTGTGACCTTTGCCCTGCTGCAATTGGCAGAACGGAAACTAAACTGGTCGACTGGGGTGCAAGTCCTGGAAACAGGAGGCATGAAGGGGATGGGCCCCGAACTGATCCGTTCAGAACTCCACCACCTACTCAAAGAGGGGCTGGGTGTATCCACCATATCCTCCGAGTATGGCATGACCGAACTTTTCTCACAGGCATACACCAATGCAGCGGTTCGGTTTGTACCGGCACCAACACTGATTGTCACCACACGCGACATCCATGATCCCTTCAGTTTTCCAGGGTATGGTCGGACAGGCCGACTCTGTATGATCGATCTGGCGAATTACGCCACCCAGGCATTTATCCAAACGGATGATCTGGGCAGGGTCTATCCAGATGGTCAGTTTGATGTCCTGGGCCGAATGGATGGAAGCGATATCCGAGGTTGCAATCTGCTCATCAGCGAATTCACGGATTAATCCTCCTTCTTCGGTAGCCGGATGACATCCAGCGCATGATTACGAATAGACTGGTTAAAGGCTGGTAAGACAGATGATTTGACCTCCTCCCATTTTTTGATTCGGGACTGAATGGCGGCTTCCAATTCTGCCTTGACCTGCCAGGCTTGCTGCGTGGGCGGATAGGGCCCTTCGCGCACCACGTTGTTGAGGTGTGCCAGTTTATTGGTCAGCTGGATGGGGAAATTTAATGGATCCTGATTACTCCGGTTCTTTGTCTGGTACAATTCCGTTTCAATATCAGTCATCACCGAATCGAGATCAGCACACGCCTTTTTCACCTCCGAATAGGTGGAATCGGGAGGGATGAGGGCGGTAAACCCGTCGACCTGCTTTCGGATGATCCGAATCTCCTCTATGGTCTGGTGGGCCTTGGTCACCGTTTGATTCAGTTCATCGAGAAATCTGAATTGTTCTTTCTGATCCTGCACTGTAAATTCGATTCGCGGATCAGCCAGGATTCGGAAGGGCTGACGCAATGTATCTGTGCCCCGTACCATTTCCAAAGAATATTCGCCAGGAAGTGCTTGGGGACCATCCAACGTTGCCCACCACAAGATCATGCCGTCAAAGTCCTTTGCTTTGGGGTAGCTCAAATTCCAATGAAATGTGTTTGCCCCTTCTTTCACCTCCAACCGGTTCGCCTTTTCCGAGGCATGATTGCCCCATTCCCGTATCCTGTTTCCATTCGCATCCAGAATACGCAACCAGAGAGAATCCGTTTTCTTCCATTGAGGGAGCGTGAAATATGCACTCAAACCATTTTGGTGGTTCGTTCCTGCGCCCTGTGGTTCCTTTGATTGATGACCGGGTATTCGCCAAATATCCCGCGGAGGAAAGAGGTGAGGCTTCGTGTCTTTCTCCGCTTCTTTCCAGGACAACAGAGGGGTGAGGTCGTCCATGATCCAGATTCCCCGGCCTTGGGTCGCTATGATCAGGTAGCCATCCCGCAGGGTCATGTCCGTGATCGGCACAATCGGCAGATTTCGCTGAAAGGTGTACCATTGCGCACCGTCATTATCGGACACATACAGGCCTCGTTCTGTGCCAGCCACCAGCCATCCGGGATGGTCAGGGATGTCTCGTATGGTCCGGGTAAAATGTTCCCGGTCAATACCTGAATCGATTCGACGCCAGTTCACCCCAAAGTCTGTTGTCCGGAACAAATAGGGCGCAGGATCACCGGATTTATATCGGGTCGCAGCGATGCAGGCCGTCCCGGCATTGATACTACTGGCTTCAATGCAATTGATCTGGGCCCATTTCGGCAATTTTGGAGGGGTGACATTCTTCCAGGTAGTCCCGCCGTCTCGGGTGACATGCACCAACCCATCATCTGATCCAGTCCAGATCACGCCTTTCGAAATGGGTGATTCAGCCATGGCGAAGATGGTACAGTAATATTCGACCGACGTATTATCCTTGGTGATGGGTCCCCCTGAAGGTCCCATTCTCGTACTGTCATTCCGCGTGAGGTCAGGGCTGATCACCTCCCAGCTCTGGCCTTCATCCTGGCTTCGGTGTACTACATGCGAGCAGGTATACAGGGTATGGGGATCATGCGGAGAAAAGAGGATGGGGAAGTTCCATTGGAATCGATATCGCATCCCTTCGACGCCATGCCCCATGGGGTTGTCCGGCCATACACTGATATTCCGGGCATAACCGGTCCGATGGTCGAGCCGCTGGATCAAGCCTCCGTAACAACCACCATACACGATCTCCGGATCAAGTGGTGACGGGGCAAGGAAGCCACATTCACAGCCGGCAGTCGACTCCCAATCCTCATCGGTAATGGCTGCATGAGGGGAACGGTGGAGAATTCGGATGGCACTATTATCCTGCTGTGCAGCAAGAATGCGGAATGGGAAATGCTGATCTGTCGTGACCCGATAGAACTGGGCCGTTGGCTGATTGTGATACGTGGTCCAGGTCTGACCGGCGTCATATGTCACCTGTGCGCCGCCATCATCGGCGATAATCATGCGTGATGGATCTTCGGGGGCAATCCAAAGATCATGATGGTCGCCATGGGGAGCATATTGAGAGGTAAAGGTGCGACCGCCATCACTGGAGACATGATAGGCTACATTCATGATGTAGACTCGATCAACGTCCTGTGGATCCGCATAGATCCGGGAGTAATACCAGGCACGTTGCCGCAAGCTGCGGTCATCGTTCATCTTCTGCCAGGTTTCACCACCATCATCTGAACGAAATACACCTCCGGTCTGGCTTTCAATGATCGCCCAAACCCGTTCAGGATGGACAGGCGAAACGGTGATGCCGACGATCCCAATAGTGTCCGTTGGCAGCCCTTTATTACGGGTGATCTCCTTCCAGGTCTCACCACTGTTTGTGCTTTTCCAGATACCAGAACCATCCCCTCCCGATGACAGGCTGTAGGGAGTCCTGCTCACCTTCCATGTGGTGGCATAGAGAATCCGAGGATTGGTTGGATCCAGTATCAGATCAACCGCACCTGCTTTGTCGTGAACAAAAAGCACTCGCTTCCAACTATTCCCGCCATCCGTAGATTTATAGACACCGCGCTCTTCAGTGGGTTCATACAGATCACCCAATACTGCAGCATAGACCATATATGGGTCTCTGGGGTCGATGCGGATACGGGCGATATGCCTGGATAGAGGGAGTCCCGCTCGGATCCAGGTTTTCCCGGCGTCTTCCGAGCGCCAGATACCCTCACCGGAGGATACATTGCCACGGACCGTTATTTCGCCCCCACCTGCATAGATCACATTCTTGTCGGATGGGCTCACGGCGATCGCTCCGATGGATCCTCCGAAAAAGCCGTCACTGATATTCTTCCAGGTTCGCCCCCCGTCACCTGTCTTCCAGATACCACCACCTGTGGATCCAAAATAAAACAGATTGGATTCGCCCGGCACACCCGTTACGGTGCAGGATCGACCTCCCCGGTAGGGTCCCAGTTCTCGAAAGGTCATGGCGGATGTGATCTTGTCCCGATCTAATCCTTTGCTGGTGTTTGTTGCCTTGTTCTGAGCAAGGAGAGCGCCGGCAAATCACAGGCAAAAAAGAAACGGAGCTAATTTCATGTGGGCGGTCGTTTCGTGACGGAGGGAGTAATTTAGCGTTGAAGATAAAACCGGGCACCCCAGATGAAGAAATGTACGTTCGCCATTGCGGCCGGTCACCAGGAGACGGCGAATGCAGCTTCGATCGTCCTCGAAGATGGGGGCAATGCTTTTGATGCAGCCGTCGCGGCTTACTGGGCAGCATGCACAGCAGAACCCTGTATGGCCAGTGCGGGCGCCGGTGGATTTGCCCTGGTCCATCCGGTGGGCCAGAAACCAGTGTTGGTGGATTTTTTCTGCCAGACGCCAATGGGCTCTCCCAACCCGGCCGTGCCCTTTCATCCTCTGGTCGTTGATTTTGGAGACAGCACGGAGACCTTTTATATTCGTTCAGGTTCGATTGCTATCCCCGGAGCTGTAGCCGGTATGTTTCACCTTCAGGAAAAGTATGGCACCCGTCCGATGTCAGTGCTGGCAGAGCCAGGTGTGCACCTGGGGAAAAGGGGTGTTCCACTAAACAAATTCCAAGCCTACGATCTTTTTCTCCTCAAGGAATTCATGGGGGATACAGAAAAGGGGCGTAGCCTGTTCTACAAAGAAGGGAGGGTCAAACGGACAGGCGAAGTGATCGCCCTTCCACAGTGGGCGGACTATCTGGATGATCTGTCCCGGAAAGATGCCCGGAGCTTCTATTGTGATGAACCGGCCAAACACCTTATTCGGGATCATGAGGGACATCTGCAGGTGAATGACCTGTCGACATATCAGGTGATCGAGAGGCAGCCCTTGCATGTCCATTTTCTGGATCATGATATCTGGACCAATCCGGCCCCGTCTATGGGAGGGATGTTGCTCGGATTGATGCTGACCGATATGAATCGATGGCCCCTGGAAGATCTGGCAGACCCCATCCGTTTCCAGCCACGTTGGGACCAGATGTGTAGCAACTTGCGAAAAAATGGAATTCGTCCTGAGACACTGGCCGCCTTGTTGTCCCAATGGCAAACATCGGATGAATTGCCACCCCAGGCTTGGCAGGGCACGTCACATATCAGTGTGGTCGATCACGCCGGAAATGCCATTGCCCTGACCTTTTCTATCGGGGAAGGATCCGGGTATTTTATTCCCGGAACGGACATTCACATGAATAATATGCTGGGTGAACCGGCGCTCTTGCCTGACGGACCATTTACCTGGACTCAGAATGTCCGACTGGGCTCGATGATGGCGCCGACAGTAATGGCCTCGAAGGACCGCGAATCCTGGACGGCCATGGGTTCAGGAGGAGCAGGCCGCATTCCGTTTATGCTGGCCCAGGTGATCAACAGGATGGTCGCCGGAGGGTTGCATGTCCCGGACGCTGTTCAGGCGCCCCGGAGCCACCGTGATGATCAAAGCTTGCATATGGAGCCTGGATTTCCAGATCGAGTCTATCACCAGGTATATACCGCGCCAGTCAATCCCTGGCAAAAAGCGTCCCTGTTCTTTGGGGGAGTACATGCGGTGAACTGGCATGGTGATCAGCAGGAAGCCTGCGGGGATGAACGCCGGGAAGGTGTGGGGATCGTGCGCTAAAAAAAAGCCCGGCATCGATGACG
>JAIPBE010000023.1 GCA_021738725.1 Saprospiraceae bacterium
ATCTTGTTTGATTTGTCTGAAGAATTCTGATTTGGCTGAAAGTTCGTTCAAGTTATTTTTTGTACATGACTCTATTGTAGGATTGACAATGCAAAGAGCTTTGTCTTCAAGATTCCATTCTTTAATAAATGTATCTCTTTCCATAAGTAGGAAGTCGGCCAGATCCAAACCTTCCTGTTTCTCTATTTCGGTAGCATTCTTTTCAAGTTGATCTGAGATATAGAAGGGCAGGCTGAGTTTGGTTATTATATTCTTCCAATCCTTTGTAGCGCCCAGGTCAGGAAACACTATTACTTTTCTTCCCTTTAAAAATTGAAGTGCCTTTGAATTTAGGTTTGATTTTCCACCAGTTGCCAGCCAAATGAATTTCGGAAAACAGATTGAAGCTATTACAGCTGTTTTCTCACTTTCTACTAATCCAACTGGTTTGTAAGGTTCCAAGCTAAGTAGGTGGCTTCCAAAAAGACATTGAGATAGCACGAAGTTTTTTAGCTTTAGTTTACTATGTACCCAGAATACAGGAGGAACATTATTTTTTGATCTCTTTCCGGTAACTGAGTCATATTGGAGTATTTTGCCAGCTCGGATTATACCTTCAATGTCTATTTGCCAGAAGATGGTGGCCCCTTGCCAATGCTTGGATGTGCCAATGTGGTAATCGACAATGGCTTTGTTGGTACGGTCGTTTCCAAATTTGAAGATTAGAAATTGTATAAAGTGATTGTTTTCATACCCCTTCCTTGACTTGGCCATAATGGAGTATGGGATGCTTGAGCTTATGCTTGATTCCGATCCCTTTTGCTTTGGAGTTTTTCTAAACTCTTCCTGCCTTTGCCACTTTGTATCATTGCTCTGGTCAGCGATTGACTTGATATAATCCGTCTTGTAAGGATTAAAGCTGTATTGGCACTTAACCTCTCGGTCACAGCGGCCATATTCAAATGGCAGAAGTTGCCCTGTTCGATTGTCCACATACCTGACAAATGACTTTCGATTACATAAAGGACAGAGATGCTTACGACTGCCTTTTTCAAGTGTGATGTGGTATGAGCTCAATTTTTGTTTATTGAAGTGTAACATGGTGTAACTCTGTAACATATACTATGAGCTTGTTACACGTGTTACAGTGATACACATTTTGATATTACTCTACAGATTTGACCTGCAGAGATACAGGAGCTTTGATTCCTTTCCTTACCTAAAAGATTGTACCTGTGCCATTGGATCACTTGTATTGGCTTACTACTTTCCTACAGATGTTACATGTGATTCAGGTGTTACAAGTGTTACAGGTGTTACAATGGATTAGTCCCTTTCAGTTTTTGCCTCATCCACAATTCTCTTGGCTTTTGTATGGCTAAAACCAAGTTGATTGCCAATCTCCCTAAATGATAGGCCTTTATTGTGGAGTTCAAGAGCTTCTTCCTTTATTCTTAACTTGTCCTCATCATTTCTTGCTTTCAAATGTGCATTCTCAGCTGAAGTGGCAATTCTATTGAATTGAAGAAAGTTGTTATCCTTTTCGATGGAGCATACAAGAACATTTCCTTGATCATAAATAGTTTCGGTGGAACGACACTTGATTTGCTTTAGATACCTTATACCAGGGTCATTAAAGCTTGCACCTATTGCAAATGCAGAGTCGCAAAAATTCATTAACATTTTACTGCCAGCCAAGTCGTTATTATTGATGGGCCTGGTAGCATCACGTTTAGGCGTGTGGGCAAGTATTAGAATGGAGAGATTGTATTCTCTCTTAAGTGCAATTAGTTTTTTCATCAATGGAAGAGCTTCTTTTGCTTTTTCTGTATCATTTCGAAGGAATGTTATATTGTCGATTATAATCACCTTAATACCGAGATCAAGGACGACTTTCTCTATAGCTTGTATTATCTGATCTTCTAATTCTTCAATGCAATCACTTTCCTGATTGATTGAAACTCGGTATAGATTATCACTAAACTCATATGGGTGTTTATACTCGATTGAGTATCGCTTCTCGAATTGCTTTGTGCTTAATTCAAAGTCAAAGTAGCCAACTGGTTTAGATGACGATTTTAAATAAAGATCAAGAATTGAAACTCCCTTACTTATTGAATTTGCGATTTGGACACCCAATATTGATTTACCTACTCCAGTGTCGCCAAACAGAATGCCAATTTCACCTTCGCACCAGAATGGACCAAACAACTCTACTGGTATTGGAAGTTTTGATGCCTCAATCATTACTTCATTTGCAGTTTGAACCTTCAGAGCTCCTATTTCTGAAACTTTGGATGGAGATATTCCATGAGATTCAATTTCCTGCTGAATGACTTCAATGATTGATTTCCGAACCTCTGTGAATAGGCTCTTATCAGCTTCAGAGAAGTCAGGATCTATTGAGTTCTTTTCTTCTTGTTTATAATTTTGGGTTGGATCTTTCATAGGTAATTGAACTGTTGAATATGGGTTTTGGGGGAATTTGTTCGTGTGTGGATCTTTCTTTCAAATAATGCAGAATACAAATGCTAGCATGGAGTAAAACTTCCTCTACCAATTCAGCAGTTAGGATGCAAATTTGGGAGTCGTGGCTTGCTGAGGCCATTTACTGCCTGTCTTAGCCAATCCGTCAGGGACATAGGAATCAAAGTCAATTGTTGGTCAATTGAAAAGATCAAATGGATGAATAAGGCTGGGTTTTGGTATTCAGTCTAAGTAGATATATTCAGAACCGGCTCAAGAATACATGAACTGAGAAGCAAACTGACTTTGGATATCAATAATTTGAAAGTTACACTTCGGTAGTATCTGAGTGTGAACCTTATGGCGGATGCCTTCCTATTGCATCTCTTTGATACTTCTGAAGATCGCCAAGAGCCTCTATGACATCTGCCTTGCTGAATCTGATCGTTGAGCCAATTCTCAGCTTCTTCAATCGGCCTGTGTTGGCCCAGTTGTCTATTGAGGCAATAGATACGCCAAGGAGTGAAGCTACTTGAGACCTTGATAGTAGTTCAGGGTACTCTTCAAAAGGGTCGCTTACCTTTTTGCGATGGTTTTGAAGTTCTTCGCGTATAATATTTACGATTAGATTCTGGAGATCCTCAACAGGGATAAGGATTATGTTTTGCATGACTTTTTTGCTTTGCCTGATGCAAACATCCGAAAGTAGTTAGCACCTGATGGAACAATGTTTAGCACATGCTGGCACTCTTTAGCAACAGTTGGCACATGTTGGCACGAGTGGTTCTATCAAGAGACTTTATCTATCAACCAAGATCAAATTATGAATGGCTACCTTCAATTTAGCGACTGCTGAATCATAAGGCTTATTTCTTCGGTAGTAACGTTTATCTGGAAATCGAAATCTCTTCGATAATTCAGTAACTATTACTTTTTCATCTATGTTCTTTATCCACCCATAATTTATAAATGTATCAATCACAGCTAACGGTGAATATGATGGCTGTTCAATTCCTTTTCTTTCCACCAAGACCCAATTTTCTTCAGAATCTATGAATTTGATGTTTTTTAGTATTTTAATGAATTCGGGAAAATTTTCATTATAGTTTATCCATATTCTTTTAAAGGGATCCACTTCATCTATTGGATATAATTGACTTGAATTGATAGATAATTGACCGCTTTTCATATTCAATAACCAAAGATAATATTTGCTTGTGGCAAAAAGTCTGGCAATAATCCATGTTGGTTTTGGGCCTACTATGGTTTTTTTATCATGACATGAAAATTCACAATTCGCCAAATCAGCTTCTATTTCGTGGTAAAAGTAGGTTATCGGTGTATTTGTAAAATTTGCTGTTTGAGTGTCTGAGTGATAATGAATAAAAAATCTGCTATCTTGAAAGTAGCTGCCACTTAACTTGGTACCAACTCTTAGAATTTCATTCTTCATGAAGAGTTTATGCTTTTTTGCCTTGTCATAGTTGTCTAAAAATTCTTCTTGTAGAGATTTTCTTTCAAACTCTATCCATAAGAACAGATCATTTACATTTGTGTGAAGTGGCTCCGTTAGAAATAATTCTACTGTGTCCTTATGGATAATTTTAGTACATCCGCTCAAGCAATTTATAATTGCCTCAGAAACGTTTAATGCCTTTTCCTTTAGGTTCATCTTTCTGATTAATTATTCAACTCTTACTTAAAGAAATTGTTTTTTGCAAGGAGTACGGCATTCTCCTCCTTCGTCACCTGGATATATCGCATGAAGGAAGCCTCTGTCCGATGGCCAGTGATCTGCATGATCGCCAATGTAGGTACTCCTTCTTTGTAGGTATTGGTCGCAAAGGATCTCCTTGCCGTATGTGTGCAGATGAGTTCGTACTTCTTGAAAGTATCTGATGTTTTCTCTCCGCCGATCTTCTTGGTGACAATAAAGGGTTCATCCATTTCTGCCTCTTTGCCCAATTCTTTTAGATAGGAGTTCATACGTTGATTGGAAATGCCTTTGGGCGGCTTTCCTCCGTACTTGGCAAGAATAGCTTTGACATAAGGATGGATAGGGATTACCACACGTTCCCCGGTTTTCTTTGTGTCGATCCGAATTACATCTTGTCCATCTATCTTAGTAATATGATCTGGGTGAATCCTGGTGAAGTCAGAAAACCGCAGCCCGGTGAATGCACCGATCAGGAAAAGGTCCCGGACCCTGTCCAATCGTTCATTGTTGCTCAGGTCCATATCATACAGATGTTTCAGTTCATCCATGTTCAGATAGATCTTCTGTACCGCTTCTTTAGAGACTCCAATTTTCCTGGTGGAAGGAATGAGATAGGCCTTTGTCGCTTCCTCACCATAATATGTTGATTCTTTAGCAGCGTTCAATAAGGTCTTCAGTGTGGTGATCTGTTTATGGACCGTATTCTCGGATAGTCCCAGGTTATACAAAAAGTCTCTTAAGCTGACCCAAAACTCGGGTGTAATGTCGGTGAAGTCAAGTCTGGCCTTCCGTTTGGACTTCGCGTATTCCGTCATCTTACCATATAGGGCTCTGTAGACCTTGATGCTTTCAACCTTGTACTTTGGTGAAGCATCTCGGGTGTCTATAAATTCTTCTATGAAGGCAAAAAGGCCTTTTGCTTTGGATTCTTTTGATCGCCCAGCGATATTGTTGAGTTCGGCTCTCAATTCATCCGGAGTAATGATCTCGCCTTGATTCAAGCGCTCCAGCTGGATCTTCTCAACTGTTCGGGAAAGTTCTCGGAGTCTCTCATTGTATTGGCGAGATAGGCTGATGTCAAACTTGGCTATTTCCCTGACCTGTTGTTTGTCTGGATTCCATTGGTCCGGATGAACGCTCAGTCCGGTCGAGTATTTGAAGCGGTTCCCATTGTATGTATAGTATAGCAAGATCAATCGTTCTGGATTGGATCCTTTACTGGTTTTGAGGTAAAATCTTACGTTGGCCATTTCATGGTCGTTTTGGTCCTGACAATGAATGGGTTTTTGGGTGTTGTATACATCAGGGGGACACTATGGGGGACAGTTTTCTTCAGTTTCCTTAGGATAAAGTTAGGGCGTGTTAGGATAATATGCAAGTATCACATTGAAAAACAGCTAATTATGGACAAAAGTAGAACTACCGAAAACCAGAGGTTCTATTCCCTCCTTCTCCGCCTTCGCTCGCCGAAGCTCCACAGGAGCGAAGGCGAGCTTTTTTAATAAGAAAACAATCAAGCCAGAGCATTATTTCAAGGATGGCGAGCTACGGCGGACGCAGTCCGCAATCAAAAAGTAATGCGAAGGTGAGCTTCGCTCGCCGAAGCCCGCTAGGGCGAAGGCGAGCTTTTTTATGTCTTGGCGAACCTTTACAATTAGAGTTTTATACTAAGATGGCGAGCTACGGCGGACGCAGTCCGCAATGAATAAAGTGAGGCGAAGGCGAGCTTCGCTAAACGGTTCTCTCCGCATTAAACAGAGGGGGGCGAGCTTCTGCGGACAAGGTCCGCTATGTAAAATATTGAAGTTTAGGCGAGCTTCGCTAAACTATCCTCTCCACATTAAACAGAGTGGGACGAGCTACGGGGGATAAGGTCCGCAATGAAAAAGTAAGGCGCAAGAGAGCTTCGCTCGCCGAAACCCGCCAGGGCGGAGGCGAGCTTTTTTATGTTTGGACCAACCGATACAATTAAGGTTTTATAAATATATGGCGAGCTACGGCGGCCGCAGTCCGCAACATAGAAAAGTGGGGCGAAGGTGAGCTTCGCTCGCCGAAGCCCGTTAGGGCGAAGGCAAGAACTTCTTAACAGTTTTTCAAAAAGCCATTGATTTCTTATTTTCGATAATGGAGTCGAAAAGCATATCACCTGGTGTGTTTGTGTTCAAAGTGTACATATTGTCCTGTCATGATGGATCGATCTATACAGGATGTACCTCCAATTTGGACGGAAGACTTGAACGGCATTATAAAGGTCAGGTCCCTTCGACTTCATACCGAAGACCTGTGAAACTTTTGACCTATATCGCTTTTCCAGATAAATATCGGGCGTTTGCTTTTGAAAAGTACCTGAAGAGTGGTTCTGGTAGGGCCTTCTTGAAACGACACATGTTATAAAGTAGGCTCTTGAAGGAAATGGTTATGAATTTCGCCCAAAGCAGATCAGAATAAATTGAACCTGTCATCATTTGCATTGACTTCAATCCCCCTTCTCCCTATTAAAACCGGTTGAAATCGAGTGTACTCCGTATCAACTCCGTATTTACTCCATGTTTACTCCGTATAAAAGCCGTAGTTATGCTATGGTAAACCCGATAAACGCCCTGTTTTCGGGCCGTTTTTGCCCTCGAAGGACGATTAGCGTTCATCAGTGACGGGCTATGACACATGGCCAGACCTGGATAGTTCCTCAGAAAACTGAGCTATGAGTGACTCTCAAGAGGTGGATAACACAGTTTGGGATAATCTACCAAAACAAGTTTTTTCCTGAGATACCTGGAACCATCCAGATTTCATAGTTTAATGGTCCAATAGCGGAATGCATTCCAATCAACTCTTTAGATGGCCAGATTCTTATTTCTTTGTACCGCTGGTTTACGGGTATGTCTGTCGTTTGGAATCTGCTTCCCCGCCTATTTATCAGAATTTCTTTTTTCATCCACCTTCACAGAATTGCTATGTCACGAATTGTTCTTTCTGTTTTCATCCTCATTCTGGGCCTTTCCATCGGTCAAAGTCAGTCCGATAGTTATTCCAGCCTGAATGGGGCCACCGAGTTTGCCATTCCTGTTTCTCCAGCCTTTGATATGTTGGGCATCAACCCGAATCAGGTGGCCCGACCTGCCAACATCCGGGATGTCAAGGTCGACTGGTCCTTTCGGTCCTGGCGATTGAAGCCCAATCTGGCACTCCAGGCGCAGCCTGTCTGGGAGATCATGTATAATCGGCCCAACCTGAGCAAATACCGAAAAGCAAACAAGTGGATGCAGACCTTGAGTACCCTGGATATATCCGCAGGCACGATCGAAGATGATGACCTGACACGTCGATTATCTGTGGCGGCAAAACTGAACATCTATCGGGAGCGGGATCCACTGTTGGTGGAAAGTGCCTTTTCAGACATCGAAACCCAATATGAAAAGGATCGGGAGGCCATCCAGGAGAAGATCGATGAGATCAAACGATTCAAACGGAGTAACCGGACCCATGAGAGTCGTGATTCTCTGAGTGACGTGATCGACGGTCTCAAGAACGAGATCGATGCGTTGGATCGCAACCAGAAACAACAAATTCAGGATGTTGCCAAACATCGCGTTCAGAAATACTGGAACACTTCCTATGTAGATGTAGCATTCGGAAAGATTTACTCCTACAAGAATGACTCCCTGAGCAACCTGAAACTGCGCGGTGAAGGCTATGCCTTCTGGGTCAATGGCTGTATGGGGATCGGTCGAAAAGTACTGCTCAGTGGCGTGGTAAAGTATACCGCACTCAACGCTGATATCGAGGAGTCCCAAACGATGCAAGGCATTTTTTCAATGGGTGTAGCATTCCGGTACGGGAGCCCTCGATTCAATTTTTTTGCGGAGACCTTCTATTCCTCCTCCAACTCGGATATTGTCTTTGACAAGGCCAGTTCGGCTCTGTCCCAGATCACCAATTTTTCGGCTTCCTATGGAGGAGATTGGCGCATCAGCCGAAACGTCCTCCTGTCGTATGGTGTCCGTACCAACTATGATGATTCGTTGACCTTCAGAAATCTGATCCCGGTCGCCAGCGTGTCGTGTTTGATGCGATAACACTGGATTTGGATACGTCTATATGCAGGACAGGAAAGTGACGGGTAGCAAAATGTTCATTCCATCCAGTCACTTTTCTGTTTACTCCAGGATTTGATGCAGTGCCTTCATCTCATTGGAGAACTTGGGATGTCAGAAGAGAGGCGGACAAATGTGAATTATCAGTTCATGTGATTCGCTCTATTCCCAAAGCATGAGCGGGAAAGGGCGCATTCGTTTGGTCTGGATATGCTCCTGGCGAATCAGACTTTTTTTGAGATTGACCCAATATGTCCTGTTCATATCTTGGATCAGCAGTCCGTCAATCTCTTGATACATTTGATAATGGATGCATCAGTTCAAAAAGATTGACTAATTTAGTCATCGACATGCGGGGAATTTGTAAGTAGGAGCTCATTTGTTCCACAACATATCAAGTGATGAAATACTGGATGTTCTTTCTATTATTTGTTCTCTCCAATTCGTCTTTTGTTTCAGGCCAGGACATTGATCCAGCCAAAGTAGAGGTGCAGGTGGACAGTCTTATTTTACTCAGTCGACAAGCCATGGAGAAGAAGGCCTGGGAGGAGGCTATGGAAATAAATGGGAGGGCGGAACGTCTGGCGGCTGATGAACTGGGAGAGCATTCCATGTCTTTTGTCAAGACACTCCTGAATCATGGAAAGGTACATGATGGCCTTAAGGAATATACCGATGCGGAGGAATGCTACTATGATGCCAAAAGCCATCTTGAAGAGATAGAAGCCCTGGAGAGCGAGGAATACTTCAGGTCTTTATTATTGATCGCCTATGCCAAAACGGCTCAAAATAAGTTCAAAGAGGGTATCCCATTTTTTCTTGAAGGCATCCAATTACAGCGAAATTTCCAGGGCGGTGATAGTCCTGACCTGGCACGGTCGATGTCAAATTTAGGCTAGTATTATTGCCAAAATTATGAATATGATAAAGCTGAACCGTTGTATCTGGAATCATTGAAAATTCAGAAAAAGGTTTTTGGGAGTGAACACATGGCGTATGTCGGCAATTTGCTGAATTTGGCCATTCTATATGATGATAAACGGGAATACAACAAAGCAGAGCCATTGTATCTGGAGGCTAAAGAGTCGTTGGAAAAAAAGAATAAATCGAATGACTACCCATTCGCTTGGCTTCTCATGAAGATCGCAAGTTTGTACGAGAATATGAATGACTTTAAGCAATCGGAAATGTATTTTCTGGATGCAAAAGTGATTCTAGAGGCTGTCTTTGGAGTGAATCATCTCCAATATGCCTTATGTATGGGATCTATGGCTGGACTTTATCGGGTGATGGGGGAATATGAAAAGGCTGAGGATCTCTTTCTGAAAGCAATGGAGATCCAGGAAAATTCAGTGGGACGAACACACCCAGACTTTTCTTCAAGCCTGAATGGATTGGCTATTCTCTATGCCGAAACCGGACAATATGAAAAGGCAGAACCACTTTACCTGGAGTCATTGTCTCATTACGAACAGGAATTCGGCAAGGAAAGTGAGAGGTATACAGGAACATTGAATAATCTGGCCATACTCTATTGGCAAATTGGGGATTTTGAGCAGTCGGAATCAAAATATCTGGAATTGATCAAACTGAAGGAAAAGATATATGGACCGGAGAGTATTAATACAGTGGAGGGCATTTATAATCTTGCTTTGTTATATGAAAGTATGCACAATTATAAAAAGGCAGAAGAGTTATTATTGAGCGCAACCTCTATTCAATCCAGAGTTTTGGGCGTTCAGCATAGTGACTATGCTACAGGATTGGTGGGGTTAAGTGGGCTGTATTATATTCTTGACAGGGAAGATGAAGCAGAGAAGTTAATCAATGAAGCAAAGGATATTAGAGAGAGAATCTTTGGTAAGGAGCATTATTTATATACCACTTGCCTTGATCTGTTGGCAAAGTTGAGTGTAGAGAAGAAAAATTATCATGAGGCAGAATTATTGTATTCCGAATCGATCGAAATTGAAGAACGCGTCTTAGGAAAGGACCATCCGGATCTGGCAAATACATTGACAGGTTATGGCGATTTGTGTGTGGAGAATGGTGACCTTGAAAAGGCCGAATCCCTGTATAATAGGGCAAATGATATTCATCAGACTAAACTTGGAGTGGAGCATCCGCTGAGAGCAGAAGGGCAGTTTGATCTTGCTTTTCTTCTTGAGCGTCAGGCCAGGTATGAAGAGGCAGAAAAGCAGATCTTAGAAGCATCACAGCTCATCAGGGCAAGGGTAATAAAGGGTGCAACCTTCCTATCAGAACATGAGTTATCAGAATATGTCTCCAGCGTACAGTCGAAATTGGACAAGATCTCATCATTAATACTGTCTCGCCAGCTGGCAGGAATTCCAACAGGAAACCTCGCAGCAAATCATTATGATTTCATACTATTTTTGAAAGGATTCTTATTGACTTCCGTGATGCGCATGAACACACTCTCCGCGACCTCACCGGAATCGATGAAGATTTTTCAGGAATTGAAAAGTTATCGGCGCTATTTGGCCAAGCAGCTTGCAAAGCCGCTATCAGAACAACAAAATGTAGCGAGATTTGAAGAGAAGGCCAATGTATTGGAAAAGGAGCTTTCTCGCTCTCTGGCAGGTTATGCACAAGAGGAGAGACAAGTAACCTGGATGGATGTACAACGGAAATTGGGCCCTGAAGAAGTGGCGATTGAATTCATTGACTTCAGGTTATCATTTCCAGAGAAATCCGATAGTATTCAGTATGCTGCTCTATTGCTTCGTCCAGGAGCCGATCAACCAATATTTATTCCCCTTTGTAAAGAATCTGAACTGAACAGGCTTCTGACATATTCTGACGGTAGGCGGCAAGAATTTGTCAATCGTCTGTATTCTCTATCTGATAGAGGATTGATATTGGACACTGCTCCCGAAAGTGGCTTGTATGAACTTTTGTGGAAGCCTTTGGAATCCTATTTGGATGGAGTCAGGACGATTTATTTTGCCTCTTCAGGAATGGTACACCAGATCAATCTCGGGGCTATACAGATTGCTTTTGATGAAATGGTCGATGACAAGTACTTTTTGATCAGGCAGACCAGTACCCGGCAATTGGTTAGTTCTGTCCCAAAGGTTGAAGTATCAAATCGTGCTGTCCTATTTGGAGGTGTTCGCTACGAGGCGGATTCTCTGGCCATCCTGGCTGCAAACAATGCTCTATTTGAAACAGGAGAATATACGAATAGAAGTGTGCAAAATTGGATGTCCATCGGGCAGGAACAGGTCAAGGAATCCTGGGGTTATTTGAGCTTTTCAGCGAAGGAGGTCACGAACGTGGAAACCCTTTTGAAGCAGGCAGGTGTTCAGACGTCCTTGTACGCCGACTTTACAGCCACTGAAGAGGTTTTTAAATCTCTCGGTGCTACAGAAGGTTCTTCTCCTGGAGTGTTGCATGTGGCTACACATGGGTATTTCTATCCCAATCCCGATAATCAGACTGTTAACCGTACGGCTGAAAATGACCTTGCTTTCAAAATGTCCGAAAATCCGATGATTCGTTCAGGTTTGATCCTTGCCGGGGCCAATCAAGCCTGGCAGACAGGTCATGCTTTCAGGCCCGAAATGGAGGATGGGATCGTAACAGCCTATGAGATCAGTCAAATGAATCTGTCTGGAACGGAATTGGTGGTCCTGTCTGCCTGCGAGACCGGATTGGGTGATATCCAGGGAAATGAAGGGGTGTATGGTTTACAAAGAGCCTTCAAGATTGCCGGGGCCAAGTACTTGATCATGAGCTTATGGCAAGTGCCAGATAGACAGACATCATTGTTGATGGCCACCTTTTATCGCAAATGGTTGGAGGACAACATGCATATTCCCGATGCCTTTCATGCAGCACAGAAAGAATTGAGGGATCTCGGGTTGAATCCACATCAATGGGCCGGATTCGTGCTGGTGGAATAGTTGTGTTTTCAACTCGTTCTTCTTAAAACTCCCGCCCTCTTTTTGGATTCTTCCCCGTCTTTCTACCAGTACATTCTTGTCTTTCCTTCAATGGACAGAAAGATGTAGATTAGCATGAGATCTGTGCAGGTATCACAAGTGTGAATCTGACTACATCGAATTGCAACAATATCCAACAACCTAACTATGTCAGACAAAGGCACTTCTAAAAAAGTCACCCGAGTAGGCGGTGACGAATCAGCAACCACGACCTCATCGGCCTCAGGATTTGTGGCCTCTGCCGAGAGTAAAGGCAAGGCGAAAAACCTTCGGATGTTTTCCATCCTTTCCTGGATCGCTGCGATCGGGATCGAAGTGTGGGCGATCATGGTCCTCCGGCAACCACCTGTGAACATGGGTTGGCTGATCGGCCTCATCATCGGTGCCCTCGTCTTTGCCGTCATCGGGAATGTGCTGTGGAAAAAGGCCAATCGCCTGGACCCCGCTTCCGAAAAGGACAAGACTCGCTTCTTCATCCAGAACCAGTTGGGACTGATCATCAGTATCATCGCCTTCCTGCCCCTGGTCATCCTCATCTTTACGAACAAGGACCTCAGTGGAAAACAGAAAGGAATTGTCGGTTCTATCGCCGCCATCGCCCTGATCCTTGCCGGCGCGACAGGTGTGGATCTCAACCCACCTTCCATTGAACAGTACACCGAGCAGACCGCCCAGGTTGAATCACTGAATGGAGGCGTCAACCTCGTCTACTGGACCAAATCCGGTAAGAGTTATCACCTCTTCTCCGATTGTTCCTACATCAACTCCGACCGCACCACCGAGATCTTCGAAGGGACGGTGGCTCAAGCCCGGGAGTTGAAGAACATCACCGACCTCTGTGATCGTTGTGAACGACGGGCTGTCAAAGAGAATGAAGCTACGATACCCGAACCGGCCGAGGCGCCAGTTGAGGAGACAGAATAAAGTCTTACAAATAGATGGAAAAAGGCCAATTGTATCCGAGTATACAGTTGGCCTTTTTGATGTCCTCTACTTGTCAATAAGATAATTTGTCAGGATTGAAGTCTTTTGATTTCAGTAATTTCAAGGCATGAGTATTCACTTTCGAGTTTTACTACTAGGTGCGTTCTTACTGGTTTCAGGATGGCAGTGTGAGTCACTATCCGCACAATCCATCTCCTTCCCCCCCTTTACCGAAGTGCCGACCGTTTGTCAGCAGCACACCCAGCGGTTTGTGATCCAGAACCCCGGCGATGCCATCACAGGTGATATTGAGGTCACGATCCAACTGCCCTGCGGGATGAGCTACATACCCGGGACGGTTACAGCGGGCACAGAAGCCGATATTGCTGATCTGAATCAACCGGTTTTTTCTTTTCCGGAATTACCTGCCGGAACCATTCTCCAGGTGGCCATGACAGTCCTGACGGATTGTGCAGCCCTGCCCTGCTTGAACCAGGGATCTTTTTTCAATACAACCGCCATCCTTGCCATCAATGGATCCCTCTCCACCTTTCCTTCGGATCCGTACAATGTAGAAACACCTCGGCTGGTCATCACAAAGGTCAACAAGACCTATATCGAAGCCATTCAAGGCCAAACCCTGACCCGGACTTTCACCATTCGAAACACGCGATTGGGCAGACTGAGTGGATTTACATTCACTGATGAGATCCCCAAACAACTGCTCATCACCTCTGCCAATGGTGTGGATGCAGGCACTACCCCCCAACTACTATCTCGAACTATTTCTGCAGCGGATTTTCAGAAAGTCGGCAACCAGGACGGCTTTTTTGATTTCAATGAAGAGATCGTGATCTCCGAGCAGGTCTATGTGGCCAATTGTTCTTTTGATGGGACAGACGCACTGTCCACCATCAGGGCATCCTGGGGATGCAACCAGTCCGAATGCCAGGCAGCAGAGGTCAAGGCCCTGGTTTATATTGAGCCCCTCCCCGAAAAGGGCGGTATTCATGCCGTAAAAGTGTCGACCAGCACGGCGACCTGTTATGATGGTCAGGGATTTGAACAAACATGGTCGATCACAAACACCAGCGCCTACTCATCCATCCTGGATCTGGAACTAAACATGCTCATCCAGGATGATCCGAACATTCATATTCTGCCCAATTCATTTATGGCAACCCTGGAGGGACTACCTGTACAGATCGAAGTTCTGCCAGGTTCCCTGATCCCCATTTCATGTGGAGAGACAGGCATTAAAACAGCCGCCCTCGGGCTGCCAGTCATTCCACCCGGACAAACCTTGACCATCACCTTTGATCATTATTTCTGCGGGCTTGCGGGTTGTACGCTTTTTCAGGGGCGATGGAAATGGTGGATATCCTATGAAAAAAGTTGCGCCCGTCCCGGAGATCAGTTTTTTCAGGCCCAGGATTCCATTTTTAATGACTCACCACTTTTTATCGGTGGCGCGTCCTTCGAAGGGGCACAGTTCGGGACATTGGAGGACGGTCAGAAGGTCAATTTCAACTTGTTTATTCCGGAAGGATTGTTTGAAGAAAACGGCTATTGGACAGTTGACGTGCGTATCCCTTGCGGATTGGAGCTGGTGGATACCCTTTTTCCGGTCGGTTCGATCAACCCACTGATGTCAATCATTCAGAAAACCGGAGCTGGAACCAATATCCAGTTAAAATATCCCTTGCCAATGCCGGAGAAGGAAGCTTCTATTCCGCTCCAGCTTCAGTTGTTTTGTGATAGCATATGCATTCCTTTGGAATGTAAATATTCGCTCATCACCGAATGCGACGACGCATGTGTAGGCCCGGTATCCAAATTGCGATTGGATGCGACAACCCGTTTTTTTCTGGATGAGGATTGCCCACCAGGTTTCAATCCGACCGTTTGCACCTCCCGTGAGATCCCGGTGGATTGTTTTGATGGAGAATGCCCGGATACATTATCTGTTTATTTGGACCATACACTTTCTATGGAAAGGATGAGTTTTGGTTTGCCAGATAATGACAATGATTTTCAACCGGACCCGATCGGAGATCTCGATTTTACTAAGATTCGATTGGACCGAGCCATGCCTGGTGATACCATTCGGTTTATTGTCAATGGGATCGTCAGAACGGATGCATCGACGGAATCGTATGAGTCTATCTGGTTTCGAATAAAGTTTGGAAATCGAGGAGGGCTTCCCTTGCCACCCGACAAACAATCCGCTGAATTTTTTCAATTGCTGAGCGGTATCCAGAATGTCGGTAATTTTCTTCGGATCGTAGATCATCCAACTGGAAATGTCTTTGAAGTGCCGGTGGAGTATGATCTCAACCCGATGGACAGCACCATTTGGTGCAGAGTACATTTTGATTCTCTGGCCCAAAAATTCAACCAGGTACCAAAAGGATTTCGCCTGGATCGGTTGGATTCTGTACGTCTGGAGAGTCGCTATTTAATGAAGCGTATTTACCGCCCTTATCCACCGAATTACAATCGATATGAGATTATTATCGGGGGTCAAAGCAATGTATTTTTATTTAATGGGCCCTTTACTGATACTATTTCCAGGAGGGTTTGCCCTTGTCCGAATGCCAGTATGGGATATACCTGCCTGGAGGATGAATTGTTGATCAACACAGGTGTATTTCCGATCTGCTATGGCCATATCGCTCCAAATCATCAGATTAAAATTGGTGTATTGACCAATTATTTCCCTTTTGAATATCGGACATTGATCGATTCAGTTCTGTCATTTTGTATCGATCCGGATGGTTTTCGGGTAGACTCGGCTTTTGTGACTGAATGGCGTATCAATGGGAAGAGTACAGCGGTATATCTGCCCATTTCTGTTTCGGAAGGAACCCCTGGAAGATTCTGTCTGGAATTGCCCGTTTCAATTGTAAACCAGCAAGAAGAGGATAACGCCTTTCGGCTGGTCATTCACCTGACCTCGACGGTTTGTGAGCGACAGACCAGCGGAAAACCCACCAAATATTCCCTGAAATATCTACCCTATGCCAAGCGGTTCAATCATGGAGAAACCAACCTCACCGCCAATCGACTTTTTACCTGGAAAAGGCCTGTATCTCGATTTAAGTTATTAGTCTGCGATCAGGATTTTCTCCAGGCTGAAAGTACCTGGTCTTTGCAGATCGAGAATTGTTTTGACGCCCTGGATAATGTGGTGCCCATGCCCAATGTTTGGGTCAAAGCCACCTCGTCCAATCAGTCCTTAACAGGTGTGTCTTTAATGAATACTGTTTCGGGGTTATCATATCCCTTTGACGGAGAGCGGTTTCTCCTGGGTGAGTTGGATGTGTGTGATACATTCCACCTCGAACTGGCCGCTCAGAACAAGTCCTGCCAGGATGAAGATCTTTATTTGGCCTGGGGATGGAGTTGTGATTCGACGAATCTGGATAATGCATGCGTGATCCATTATGATACATGTTCCTTTTTTGCACCACCTGGTGTTCTGGAATTGATGCCCAACGAGGATACCATCCGTGCGGCATTATGTGATACGATGCCCATCAGCCGTTCTCTGCATCTGGATTCTGAACTGGGTGCGGTGTATGATCTGACGACGATCGTGACCCTGCCATTTGGATTGATCTATTTGCCCGGATCAGCAACCGTGACCTACGAAGCCGGCTCAGGTTCGGTGTACCCGATCGACGACCCGGAGATCTTATCTGACGGACGTCTTCGATGGGTCTTGGATTCCTTGGTCCCCGGTTTGGATCAGGGATTGCCGGGAGTCAACAGTAACCCCTTGAATAGTCTGGATCTTCATTTTCAAACCCTCACCTCCTGCGGGTTTATTTCAGGGACCAAATTGATCTATACATACAAGGCTAAAAAGATCTGCGATCAGCCCACCAATGTGGTCACCAAAATATCCGGTCCCTATATGATTCAAGGCGCTTCTGCTCCCCATGATCTGGATATCCAGGTGAACGTAACCGACACGGCGGACTGTCAACAATCCATTGTTCTGGATATCCAGATCCCTACCGACCAGGTGAATTCCTCTGCGGAATCCGTGACGATACAATTGCCAGCAGGATTGACCTACATGTCCGGAAACTGCACAACCAATTTATCCGTTACCGAACCTCAACTGGTCGGCAATAGACTGATTTGGCCACTCGAGCCGGGTATTTCGATCACCTTACTCTCTGTGGTCCTGTATCTGGATCCTGATGCTCCCTGTGAACCCTTGCTCATCCCGGTCTACACCACTGCGACAGTGAATGCGTTGTGTGAGACCACTGGTCAGGATTGTGCCATTGAGGTCATCACCGGCAATCGCTACATCCCGTTTTTGATCGATCGTCCCGCCTATGAGATCTCATCAGTCAAAGCAGTACCCTATCTCGGTGGGCAGGGTGTTCTGGTTCATCTGACCCAGATCGGCGGAACGACACCCGGGCATGGTGGTGTCGACCTTTGGCTAGACAAAGACGGCGATGGTCAGGTGTCAGCAGGTGATTCCTATTTAGCCAACCGACCATTCGAATTCACCAGCATCAATGGGTCTGTTCAGATCATATTTGGTCCTTTAGATCTACTCCCTCAGGAGTGGTGTCACCTACTGGTAGTGATCGATGAAGCGACCAATTGCACATGTGGATCTTTAGTGGAGCCGATCTCCACACCCATTGTTTTCCCAGCTCAGAGCCGCATACCGGTCTGTTGGAATGATTCCATCCAGCTGGGTACCCCCGCTTCTGGTGTCCAGATCGATTGGAAAGGCCCGGGGCTCTCCTGTACCGATTGTGTCCAGCCCTGGTTTGCTCTTCCCAACACCGGGACAGATGTACAGACCTACATCGTGCTGGCGACCGCGCACTGGCCGGATGGTTGTGATATTATTCAGGAATATGTGATCGATGTCCATCCTCTCCCCAGATTATTGACTGCAGATGTCACGATCTGTCAGGGCGATACAACCACCTTATTGACGACACCCGGTGTCAGTTGGACCTGGATGGGTCCTAACATCTTACCAGGCGCGGGGCAGTCCGCCCAAATGGCCCCCACAGAGACATCCTTCTATTCGGTGTTGATCCTGGATGAGGCCGGATGTCCGGGTCAGGATACAGCGCTGGTTCAGGTGATCAATCTGCCAATAGCGCCTTCTGATACCTCTTTTTGTGGCAGTGGCGAACATTACCTTTCAGTGCTGCAGGTACCCGGCACCACATACTTCTGGAAGAATGCAGGAAATCGGCTGGACAACCCCAACTCGCCAAAACCAAAGGTGTTGATCCAGGAATCCTTTGATTTTGTCCTGGTCTTGAACAACGGTTTCTGTCAATCCATTGACACCATTGCATTGACCATCCTGGATTCTCTGTCGATCACCGGATTGCCGGATACGTTCCGTGCTTGTCCAGGGGATACAGCGTTCTTTACGTTGTCTGGAGGGACGGACTACACCTGGTCTCCAGCGAGCACGGTGATCTGCCTGGATCCCGGATGTGGCACCGTGAAGATTCCCGTGTTCACCACACAGACCTATCAGGTGAACGCGGTGAATATGGAGGGCTGTTCCGGGATTGAACAGGTGACCATCATTGCGGAAGACAAAGAATCGCTGACCCGGGATACAGTCCGGATCTGCCCCGGTCAGGTGGTTCAGATATTCGGGGAATCTGTTGGCATGGAAGGAGAGTATTGCGATACGATGATGTTCCTTCCGGGATGCCTGAGTATATCCTGTGTTCGAGTTGTCGTTTCTGACAGCCTGTTTACAGATCTGACGGATACCCTCTGCGAGGGAGAGAGTGTTTTGTTTTTTGGTGATGTCCTCACCCAACCAGGGACGTATTGCCATACAGCCATCACCCCTGCCGGATGTGACAGCATCGTATGTCTCACTCTGACTTTCCTGCCTTCAGCAACCATTGTGTTACCTCCCGACACCTTGCTTTGTCCCGGTGATACCGCTTGGGTGGAAGTGACCCTTGACCCACCGGGAACACTCTATGATTGGGAGGATGGATGGCCCGACCTCTATCGTCCAGTTACACCCGTGAATATATATTCTCTCTTTATCTGGAACCTCTGCGGGAAGGCCGATACAGCGATCATTCGGGCGGATGCCCTACCACCTCCGAGTGTGAGCCTGGGACTGGACACGACATTTTGTAAAGATTCCATTTTCCTCATTATCCCTGCACTGACAAATGAAGCGGTATCCTGGTCCTGGTCGGATGGCTTCCCGGATCTGAACAGGCCTGTGACGATGGAAGGGACCTATGTCCTCAGTGTGGTGGATAGTTGCGGCCAGATGGCTACCGACAGCATACATCTGTCAACTCGGTACTGTGGTCCTTGCCATTTAGATATTCCCAACCTGTTCACCCCGAATGGAGACGGCGTCAATGATGTGTTCCGATTGGTCAAAGATTGTGATGTACTGATCACCATGAAGATCTATGATCGATGGGGTCAGGTCGTCTTTGAGGAGACCAGTTACGACCCCATGTGGGATGGTATTGCCAGAGGTGTTCCACAGCCGATGGAAGTGTACGCCTATGTCATCTCTTTTGCTGATCCTGTGGATGGTACGATGGTCCGGCGGGGAGATGTGACGCTGGTGAGGTAAGACGTCGTAAACCTGCCTGGATATTTATTTGTTAAACGGCTTCCAACGCCTCCTTCAACTCCTGCAGCACCTTTCTCGCCTGGCGCAAATCCAGCACATCATCTTTAGCCACCAGCAGGTGATTGCGGATCTCCTTGATGGACAATCCCAATTCCTGACCCCGGCTGGCCATCACCGTAAACAGGTTTTTAAAGGTCGCACTGTCGTAAAATGCGGATTGCGGGTTCTGAACGAAATACGCCCGCAATTTTCCATTCTTCAAGACCAACCGCTCAAACCCCATTTCCTTGCAGATCCAGCGCAGGCGCAGGCCATCAAAAAGCTCATTCACCTCTGCAGGTATACGACCAAAACGGTCGGTCAGCATCTCACTGAAAGTACTCAGATCCTCCTCAGTCTCCACCTCATCCAACTGGGTATAAAGATTCAATCGTTCCTGGATGCTCGATACATATTCATCCGGTATATGCATTTCAGCGTCCGTATCTACCGTGACATCCCGCACGAACAGGCGATGCACACCCTGCTCTTCATGGAAGGAATCCGCAAAATCCTCTTCTTTCAACTCCTGAATGGCTTCGTCCAGAATGCGTTGGAATGTCTCGAAGCCGATCTCCGAAATAAAGCCACTCTGTTCACCGCCCAACATGTTGCCTGCGCCACGGATGTCCAGGTCTTTCATGGCAATATGAAAGCCGCTCCCCAGATCACTGAAATCCTCGATGGTCTGAATTCGCTTCCGTGCCTCGGGCGTCATCACGGATAGAGGCGGGTGGATGAGATAGCAATAGGCCTTGGTATTCGAACGGCCCACCCGTCCACGCAGCTGGTGCAGATCACTCAGCCCGTATTGATGGGCATTGTTGATGATCATAGTGTTGGCATTCGGGATGTCCAGACCTGTTTCGATAATATTGGTACTCACCAACACATCATACTCCCCATTGATGAAAGCTGTCAATGTCTTCTCTAAGGAGTTTGCCTCCATTTGGCCATGGGCAAAGGCGATATGGACATCCGGGCAAAGCCGCTGGACCAGTCCAGCCACATCTCCCAGACTCTTGACCCGGTTGTGGACAAAAAATACCTGACCTCCACGTTGCACCTCATTGAGGATGGCATTCCGGATCACCTCTTCACTGAATATTCGGGCCTCGGTATGGATGGGCTGCCGGTTCGGAGGAGGGGTCCGAATAATGGACATATCCCGGGCAGACATCAGGCTGAATTGCAGTGTTCTCGGAATAGGGGTTGCCGTCAGGGTTAACGTATCCACATTCACCTTGATCGACCGGAGTTTCTCCTTGGAACTGACGCCAAATTTTTGCTCCTCATCGACAATCAGCAAGCCGAGGTCCTTGAATTTGACATCCTTTCCCAGAAGGGCATGCGTGCCGATGATCACATCTACCTTGCCTTCTGCCAATTCACCGAGGATCCGCTTTTTATCCGCGCTGCTGCGGAATCGATTGATGTAATCCACCTTGCAACCAAAATCTCCCAGGCGCTCATGAAAGGTCTTTTGATGCTGGAGCGCCAGAATGGTGGTCGGCACCAGGATGGCCACCTGTTTTCCATTGACCACGGCTTTGAAGGCGGCACGTACCGCGACTTCTGTTTTTCCGAATCCGACATCTCCGCAGATCAGTCGGTCCATCGGGTTGGCCCGTTCCATATCTTCCTTCACATCCTGGGTCGAAGTAAACTGGTCGGGTGTATCCTCATAGATAAAGGAGGCTTCCAACTCGTTTTGGAGGTATCCATCCGGGGCAAAGGCAAACCCGGGTGCCGCCCGTCGGCGGGCATACAGGGCGATCAGCTCCTTGGCAATATCCTTGACCTTCTTTTTAGTCTTGGCCTTGAGATTCTTCCAGGCTTCAGACCCCAGTTTGCTCAGTTGCGGTTCGGTCCCATCCTTGCCAATATACTTGGCCAGCTTGTGCAGGGAGTTGATCCCCACATACAGGATGTCATTGTTCTTGTAGATGATCCGGACGGATTCCTGGACATGACCATTCACTTCGATCTTTTCCAGTCCGGAATATCGACCGACCCCATGATCGATATGGGTCACAAAGTCACCGGCTACGAGCTCCCGGATCATCCGCAGGTTCATGGCCTGGTCGCGGGTAAACCCGCGACGCAGTTTGTAGGCATGATAGCGGTTGAAGATCTGATGGTCCGTATAGCACAGGATCTTCTGATCATCATCGATGAAGCCCTGATGCAGACCTTTGATCACCGGATGGAAGATGACCTTGGCGTCGAGCTCTTCAAAAATGGCATGGAAGCGTTCGACCTGGCGGGGATTGTCCGTAAACAGGTAAAAGGTGTATCCCTTGTTGTCATTCTCCCGCAGATCGCGGATCAGCAGATCGAAGTTTTTGTTAAAACTGGGCTGGGGGCGACCCTTCATATCCAGGGTCAGATCCGCTTTGTATCCGGCAGGCACCTTATCCGTGAAGATCAGACTGTAACGCCCCATCCCATCGATGACTTCACGAGGCGCAATAAATGGTTTCTCTTTGAAAATGGCCACCAGTTTCTCCGCTTCACCGGGTAGGACATCCGGTATAAAATCGATGGCCTTTGCATAGGCATCCTGGCATTTGTCCAACAGGAATTCGGGATCACGCAGCCAGACCACGGCATTGTCGGGGAGGATAGAGAAGAGATCCGTCTTCTGCTTGGGGTCATACCCTTTGTGCGCATCCGGGATGATATTGACCCGTTCCACTCGCTGGCGTGAAAGCTGGGTCATCGGGTCGAATGTGCGAATACTTTCGACCTCGATATCAAACAGCTCGACCCGATAGGGCCACTCATTGCCATAGGAGAAGATATCCACGATCCCGCCACGGATGGAGAATTGCCCCGGCTCGTAAACAAAGTCGACTTTCTCAAACCCGTATTCCAGCAATACTTCCAGGATAAAATCCAGGTCCAGATTTTCCCCTTTTATGATGCTGATCCTGTTTTTGGCCAGGGCTTCGGGTTGAAGCACTTTTTCGATCAGGGCTTCCGGATAGGTGACGATCAGTTCGGGTGTCTGACTGTCGGTGCTGATCTGATTGACCACCTCCGTGCGCAGCAGGATATTCTGATTGCTGAGCTCTGCAAAATAACCGGGCCGTTTGAAGGAGTCAGGGAGAAAACGGACCGCCCGATCGGGCATCAGATTACCCAGCGTATTCTGGATATAGGCGGCCTCTTCGAGGTCCTGGGCGACCCACAAATGGAGGCGAGGTGCCTGGAGATATGCGGCCAGGAGGACAAAGCAATCCTGTGCCCCGGCCAGATTGGTCAGGGATATCCGCCCTTGTTGATGTTGATCCAGGGCCTTTATCAGCTGGACGATCTGCTCATCTTGCCGGTAGGCGCTGAGCAGCCGCTGCAAATTCTCCACGGGGCAAATGTAGTTGGTTCGGATTGAATTTTGAATTCCAGGTTCCTTTGTTACAAGTTCCTGCTCGCACGCTGGAGGTATGGATGGTCTTCGGTTTGGATACCCGGGTTCCAAAGTTTGGTAGTTCAAGGTTCAATCGGCGCTCTGGCGAGCACCTGTTCAATGTTCAATGTCCGTGTATTTCCACGCGCCAAAACCTGCTGGTGTCCCCCTCCCATACGTATGTTGAAACCGGAGATGACTGTGTCATGAGGGGGTGGTTTGGCGACGAAAAGATGATGTGGAGGAGACTCTCAAATGCGCCAAACCGGGGGAGGCAGTGCCCCAATACAATTTTAGAAATCGTTAGCCCACGTCTGTCCCCAGTACTCGGGAGTGGACATAGATCGTGCCCCCCAGGATCCATCAATACCTGGAAATGACTTGCTTCATGAGGTTATCACGCAGGCTCTAAGGCCCCTCAAGTCAACACCCAATGCAGTAAAGATGGTCATGTGTGTTTAACGAATACACCCATAAACGAATAAACGCCCTCTGTCCATCAACCTACTGATATTGAAACCAATACCAATGGATGCCGCCTACTGGAAATATGTGTGATCTGCAGGCAGGAACCAGGAACAGGCCCGCGCCAGCGCGGGACGCAGGAACCAGGAACGAATCATCACTCCTTCGGCACCGGCAACATAATCCCGAAGGTAGTCCCCTTCCCTGGCGTGCTGGACCGGACAAAGATCCGCCCCTTGTGATAGCTCTCTACAATACGTTTGGCCAGTGACAGACCCAGACCCCACCCCCTGGTTTTAGTGGTGTAACCCGGCTTGAACACGCGTTTGAACCGGGAAGAGGGAATGCCCTTTCCAGTATCGCTGATGTCGATCATCACCCATCGGCTGTCCTGCCGGACCTCCGCACGGATCACACCTTCACCTTCCATGGCATCAAGGGCATTGCGCAGCAGATTTTCGATCACCCATTCAAAAAGATGGGTGTTGATCATGACAATGACGGGAGGAGCAGTCGGATCCGGGAAGTTGAACTGAATGCGTTTTGGTGCCCGTGCTTGCATATAGGATCGGGTGCGATCCAGGCAGGTCAGGAGATTGTGTGGCTCCAATTCGGCCTTGGAACCGATCTTGCTGAATCGATCAGCGATCAATTCCAGTTTTTCTGCATCCCGTTCGATCTCCGAAGCGGCGAAGGTGACCTGGCTATTTCCACTGGCATGATTGCGCAAGTATTCGACCCAGGCGACAATGGCCGTCAGGGGAGTGCCGAGCTGGTGAGCAGTCTCCCGGGCCATCCCCACCCAAATACGGTTTTCCTCTGCCCGTCGGGAAACACTGAATCCCAGATATCCCAGAAAGATCAACATCAAGACCAGGGCGATCTGAATCACAGGAAGATACCGCAGATTGGCAACCAGGGTGCTATCCTCATAGTAGATCTTTTTACCGTCAGCTAAATCGAGTGGTGGATAGCCGCCTTCCTGGATCCGGAGGAGTCGGTTTTCTAAAAATTGTCTGGATGTATCCCGTTTAGCACCAAAATTCCGGGCGTCTTCGATAATGCCTCGTTCATTAACCAGAATGAGCGGAACCTGGAGGTCCGCAGTGAGGATGGCATCATGCAGTACAAATGAGGCATTATCCGGATTGCTGGGAAGGTCTTCTACTGCCGTCTTGAAAAAGACGACCTTCTGATGTTCGAAGGTCTTGATCCTGTCGACGACTTGACGGATGACAAGCAGGGAGAGGGTGACCACCAGCATGCCTGCCAGGGCAAGTCCCCATTTCCAGATCGATTTCAGGCGATAGATATCCATACAGCTCCCGATGGGTAAAGATACACCCCTTGGGATGAGGTCAACGGAGTTTGTTCCTCAGGAAGGTCAGCGACAGTTCGTTGGCCTCACGGGCAGAGGCTTCGTCGAATCGCGGGCTGCTGGGATTGGCAAAGGCGTGATCGGCATCGAAGAAATGATAGGTAAAGGTCTTTCCAGTAGCTTGACACAAGGCGGCAAATTTGCGGACGACTTCTGCATTGATCCACTTGTCTTGGCTGGCAAACAAGCCTAGCATCTCGGCTTTCAAGGGGACCAGATCTTTGGCATTTTCTACTGGCATGCCGTAGTACATGACACAACCAGTGGCCCGGTCGCCGGCGAGGATGGAAGCCCGTAAACTCCAGCCACCACCAAAACACCATCCCGTCGTGGCGATTTTCGCAGTGGCTCCAAACTGGGCAAGAGCTCCGGAAATAATGGCCTCCAGGCGTTTCTGATCCCGGCTCTCCATCAGTTTTCCGGCCGTCTCTTGATCTGTGGCCACCTGACCATCATACAGATCCAATGCCCAGACATGAACCCCTAATGAATCAAATAATCGCTCAGCCTCTTGTTTGATATGATCGTTCAAGCCCCACCATTCATGGATGACCAGCAGATGCTTGTTCGATGGTGCGCTCGGATGCAAGACATAGGCATGTCCTTCTTTCCCATCGGAAGTAGGGAAGCTGATCATTTCCCCTCGGCCTTGGAAGTCCAGTTCTTCCGGAATTTCATGGGCCTTGCTGAATGAATCGTCAGTGGTGAATTTTGCCATGCCTTCTTCAGTGGGCGTAGAAGAGGATTGACAGCTAGCCAGCAAACTCAGAGACAGGCATGTAGCGGCAAAGAGGTAAATCGATCGTGTCGTCATGCTTCGAAGGTAGAGAAAGCAGGGAAAATGAAGCCCTTGATTGACCTCTGCATTTCAAAATCCTTCCTTCAACATGTAGGTGTTCGCTTGTGATGAGTAGCGTGAAACCTTCAATCTGCTGGAGGCTGCAAACCCATGGGCGTCCCCCTCCTACACATATCTAAAACCCGAGTACCGATGTCTTCATGAGGGGGTGGTTTGGCGACGGAAAGATGACAAGGAGGAGACTCTCAAATGCGTCAAACCGGGGGAGGCTGGCAACCCATTTCATTTTTGATTTCGTTAGACCACCCCCGTCTTTTAACCTGACCTGCGGTCAAGTTAAAATCCACCCCCGCCAGCGGGGGACAGAAGTTGTGTCCCCCTCCCACACGCATGCCGGAACCGGAGATGTCTGTGTTCATGAGGGGATAAAGGGGGAGGCAAGGAATTCCAGGTTCCTGTGTTCCAAGTTCCTGATTGCCTTTCGGCCTGGGCGGTGATGCAGGAACGTTTGGCTGCCCGGACGTTTACAGTCCGGATCCAGACATCCGCCAGCTGGCGGATCGTCTGGGTTCAAGGCCTGCCGCCAACTGGCTGGTTCAAAGTCAGAGCTGGCGCTCTGATGTTCAAGGTTTAAAGTGGCTATGAGTACTCCAGGTCTTGGTAATGATCGGCCAGAATTTAATATGCTATGAAGCGTATAATTGTCCCCCTCCCACCCGACGGCATAACTCGGAGATCGTTGATTTCATGAGGGTGACTAAGGTAGAGGCTGAATATTCCTTGTTCTTGTATGTCTGGATCCGAACTTCAACCGAAGGTTGTACGTCCGGACAGCCAAACTTCACAGTGGTGTAAAACAAAAAGTTCTATTTTCCTGGAACCAGGAACACAGGAACACAGGAAAATGCGCCACTCTAAAACGGAATATCCGAGTTGTCATCATTCATCCGGCTGGACCGGGTAATGACATTGGGCATGGCACCGCTGCCACCCATTGGATCGGGCATGGGCAGATCATCAAAACTCATATCATCCCAGTCAGTGAAACGGGCAAACTCCTTGATAAAGCGCAATCGCACCGTATCCACCGCACCATTCCGGTGCTTGGCGATGATGACCTCTGTCAATCCCTGGGTGTCCCGACCTTCTTCATCCTGGTAAATGCCATAGTATTCAGGGCGATAAAGAAAGGTGACAATATCGGCATCCTGCTCGATGGCTCCGGATTCCCGCAAGTCACTGAGCATAGGGCGCTTGGAGCCACCACGAGATTCTACATTTCGGCTCAACTGAGACAGCGCCACAACAGGTACATTCAATTCCTTTGCCATCGCCTTGAGCGCACGTGATATGCCGGATACCTCCTGTTCGCGGTTGCCTCTGGCATCACCGCTTCCAGACATCAGCTGGAGGTAGTCGATGATGATCATCTCGATCCCGTGCTGTTTGCGCAAGCGTCTGCACTTTGCCCGGAGCTCAAAAATGTTGATCGCTGGTGTGTCATCAATGAAAATGGGGACATCATTGAATTTCTCGATGGCCCGGTGGACTCGTGCCCATTCCTGGTCATTGTGCAGTCGCCCATTCCGCAGTCGATCACCAGGCACTTCTGCCTCCGCAGAGATCAGACGCATGGCCAGCTGAAGATTGGCCATCTCCAGTGAAAAGACTACCACCGGCTTCTTGAACTCTGCCGCGGCATTTCGGGCCAGATTCAAGGTGAACGCTGTTTTTCCCATGGCGGGACGAGCCGCAATAATGATCAGATCGGAAGGTTGCCACCCGCTGGTGAGCAGATCGAGGTCCCGGAAACCGGTCGGGACACCAGTCAGGCCATCCTCCTTCTTGGAAAGTTCTTCAATCTGCTTGAGCGCCAGCCCACTCAACGCCCCGATAGGCTCGTAACTTTTGGAAATATTGGTTTGGGTGATCTTGAACAGACTGGCTTCGGCATTGTCCAACAGATCAAAGACATCCGTCGAATCTTCGTAGGCATCCCGAATAGTCACATTGGACACGCGGATCAACTCCCGTTGGATGTGCTTTTGGGCGACGATCCGGGCGTGAAATTCAATATTGGCAGATGAAGCGACGCGATTGGTCAGCTCGACCAACTGATAAGGACCGCCGATCCCCTCCAGTTTGCCCATTCGCTTGAGTTCTTCCGTGACGGTGAGCAGGTCGATCGGTTTGGAGTGCTCGAACAGAGCCAACATGGCTTTGAAGATCTCCTGATTTGCATCGACATAGAAGGATTCAGGGTTGAGGATTTCCAATACCATTGGAAGCGCATCCTTGTCGAGCATGATGGCGCCCAACACCGCTTCTTCCAGGTCCCTTGCCTGTGGTGGCACCTTTCCAAAAACCAGATTGGACAGGTCTGCCTCCCGCTCTCTGCGGTGGCGGAATTCCGTTCCAGTTTTTGTCGTTTTTGGTGCGTCTGCCATATTGCTTGTTCGGTGCATCAAAGATAGTTGACCTGAGGTGCAGTCCCGAAATCACACAGAATATTGGAAGTTTTACATACTCACAACAGGTTGTGGATAACTCGTGGCGCCGAACAGGAATGCACTGAACGGAAGAGTCTCATCTTTATTGAAAATAAAAATATTCTCCTAATTGGCTTAATAAGAATCAGTTATATAATTTAATATAGTGAAAGAATCCGTGCACGTTTCTTCTGTCCTGATGTAGGTCATGTGCATAAAGAATCGCATTAAAAATTAACGAATATTAAATCAATGCGATATAAAACAGGATGTTTCTTATTTTTTCAAAAAAGCCAGGCGCTCTCTCACCTTACTGAGCTTTTGCTCCTGTTCGTCCAGTTTGGCACTGGTCGATTCCTGATCTCTTTCGTTTTCAACGATGTTGTCCTCCGCTTTTTTGATCCTGTCCTTGGCGTTTTCAATATCCTTGTGATAGCCCTCATTGTCACGCTTGAGTCGATCCATATCGTGTTCCAGGTTTTTCAGGGCTTTTTCCTCATCCTCCAGATCTTCTTCCACTTGTGCGATCTTCACTTCCAGGGCATAATCCTGAAGGAATTTCTCCGCAGCCAGATAACCCTTGCTATCTGAATCAGAGCGCAGCATTCCTTTTGGGGTATCAAACCAGGCCGTCAGTGTGACCCGGTCATCCTCTTCTTCCACTCTGGCATAAACATTCATTTTTTGAAGTCCGCCAATGGCATAGATCTCGGTATTCTCTGTCTTGTAGCCTTTTACTTTCCTGTCTTTTTTGGTCTTTCCTCCAAACTTGTCGATGTAATCCTTCCAGATTTTCTCTGCTGTCCGGCTCTTGATCTCAGGCAGGTCGACCGTCAGGGCATTACTACTGCCATCCAACAAATCACGATCTCCTTCATGCACCTGAAAGATGGGTTTCTTCATCTGGTCGGAGGTGATGGCAGAATCATCCTGACCAAAAGCGGCAAACAAGGAGAAGCTGAAGATGAATGCTAGGAACAATCTCATTTTTGGAATCATTTCGTGTGGTATATGCGTTTGTAGGAGTCAGGCATTCTGCTCCTATGTCGAAATGTAAACAAATCTTTTTGGTCATCAGTTTCGTTTGCCCCCTCTTTTCAGGGATGGTGCAGGGGCAAAGTGCAGATCTACGAAAGGCAGATAAGTGGTATAAGGTTCGTTCGTATGCCAAAGCGGCACCCCTGTATGAAGAAGCGCTGCGTTCTCGGTTCAGGGTGTCCACCGCCCAGAAACTGGCATCCTGCTATCGACTCACCAATGCCTGGACAAAAGTGGAAGCGCTACTCGATACACTGATCCTGGAAGAAAGGGTCAATGAAGACATGTGGTTCCTCTATGGCGAAGCACTGATGAGCAATGGCAAATATGACAAGGCACGAGAGTGGTTTCTCCGATATGCTGAGGCTGAACCATCCGACACCCTGGCCATTGTCCGAGCCAATGCCTGCCTGATCGTGGGTTCTATCCCGCCTTATTTTCCCAATACGGTGTATAAAAAGCTCCCGTTCAATTCAGACGAAGACGATCATGCAGCAATGCCCTGGGAAGGCGGGATACTCTTTACTTCAGATCGATCTCCGGGCCTTCACCTGCTCAAAGAGAAATCTCAGTGGACCGGCCGAGATTACCTGGCTCTGTTTTATTCCCGGCCACTAACGGATTCCACATGGAGTGATCCGGAACGCTATACATCCCGCTTCAATGGGATCAATATCAACGTCGGGTACACCACCATGACGGCCGACAGTTCCACATTGTATTTTACACGCAACACCCAGGAACCCAATAAACGGGGAGTCTATCCACTTCAGATCTACAGTTCCCATCGCGAGGAGGGAGGAAACTGGTCGAAACCGCAGCCAGGATCCTTCTCCAATTCCGAAATAAACATGATGCATCCGGCCATATCAACTGATGGTCAATATATGGTCTTTGCTTCTGACCGAGGCAGCGGGGCAGGTGGCCTGGATCTATGGATCATGGAACAGAAAAAATCCGGTTGGTCGCGGCCCACCCCCCTGAGTGATCGCATCAATACTCCCGGACATGACGCTTTTCCCTGGATTGCGCCGGATGGACGATTATTCTTCGCGTCAAAAGGGCATCCCGGGTATGGTGGGTATGATCTGTTTGTCACCGAACGAGACAGTACAGGAGACTGGACGGTACCCATTAATTTGGGTCGACCATTCAACAGTCCTTTGGATGATATCACCTTCTATATGCAGGCAGATGGGGTGGGTGGATATTTCAGTTCCACTCGTGATGGAGAAGATGATGATCTCTATCGCTGGACCCGGAAAATCGAACCGGCTCTTCGTGAGGAATGATCTTTATCTGGATCGAACTGGAGCCCACACCGCAAATGCCTGGGGTAAGATCTGGATGTGACAAGGACACTCACCTTTCCATTCCCCATCGGCTTCCACAAATAAAGGTTGGTCATCTCGTGATTCAATCACCAATTCCTGCCCTGACAGGGTATGGACATCCTTGACCTTGCCGATAGAGCCATTGTAAAAACGCCAGATATTCACCAGAATACGCCAGAGGGGTAAATTGCCCGCTACGGTCAGGGCCAATTGACCGGAGGATGGATCGGCATGGGGGACGACGCGCATCCCACCACCGCTGTAGGAGCAGATTCCGGCATTTATCGTGTAAAAACGACCTTCCCACGAAACTTCACCACTGCGAACAATGGCCTGTTGGGGTCGATAGGAAAGGAGATAACGGAGGATGCTCCATATATAGATCAGCGGATGCCCTTTACTTTCAGGATGTGCCTCGATCTGCTTGACCAACCAGGCATCATACGCCAACCCTGCGACATTCAGAAAATAGGCCCTTTCTTCATGCCCGTCGCGATGATATGTCATAACCCCTGCATTATGTTCCTGCAAGCTCCAGTTGTGGACCTGTTCAAACCAATTCCCGACCTTTCGGGGATAACCCCAGGTGCGTGACCAATCATTGCCTGATCCACAAGGAATCAGAGCCAGGCCGGGCATGCTCTCTCGACCTACCCCTGATCCTAAAAGGCCATTGACCACTTCATGCATGGATCCGTCACCGCCCAGGACGACGAGTCGATCCCAATCTTCTGTCAATGCAGTGGCTGCCATCCGAATAAGATCGCCTTTTTGACCGCTTATCCGGCTCGACCAGTGCCATCCCGTCTTCGGAAGAAAAGGATGGACAGTTTCCCATGTTTTCGATCCCTGTCCTTGACCGGCGGTCGGATTGATCAGAAACAGTACGCGAAGACCCATGAAACAACTGATTTTGAGGAAAAATCGGACTTTTTATCGAACCAAATGCCCCTTTCTTCGATTCTTCTCTCCGTGCTGGTGTATCTAGTTCTATTTTGCGACTAAATAGCAGTCAATGGCGAATATCCTGGAGTTGACCGATGTGGTCAAGACCTATCAAACCACCAAAGCTGTCGATCACGTCAGTTTTTCGATGCCAAAAGGCAGCATCTTTGGCATGTTGGGTCCAAATGGCGCAGGAAAGACCTCCCTGATCCGGATCATCACCCGGATCACCCAGGCCGATACCGGTAGCATTCTTATCAACGGGGCTCGCCTCAATGATGACCACCCGGAAGACATCGGGTATATGCCCGAAGAACGGGGTCTGTACAAGAAGATGAAGGTGGGTGATCATCTCATCTACCTGGCACGTCTCAAGGGACTGTCAGAAAAACAAGCAAAGGAGGCTATCCACCATTGGATGGAGAAATTCGAGATCAGCGATTGGTGGAATAAGAAGGTGGAGGAGCTGTCCAAAGGCATGCAGCAGAAAGTGCAATTCATTGCCACAGTCGTGCACAAACCCAGCCTCATTATCCTGGATGAACCCTTTTCCGGCTTGGATCCGATCAATGCCAACCTGATCAAGGATGAGATCGATAACCTTCGTTCTCAGGGCTCCAGCATCATATTTTCTACTCACCGTATGGAACAGGTAGAAGAGATCTGCGAACGGATCGTTCTGATCAATCGCGGTCAAAATGTGCTGGAAGGTGTGGTCGGTGAGATCAAGCAGCAACGGAAAAAGAACCTGTTTCGCTATCAGGTAAGTGGTGAGATCCCTGGAGGTATCCTGGAGAGAAAGGAGATCATCGATCAGTCGGAAGGGTCATACACCTTGCGTTTCACCGAAGAGCGAGATTCCAACCTGTTTTTAAAGGCCCTGGTTGATGCCGGTGTTTATGTCTACGGTTTTGAGGAGATCCTGCCATCCCTCAACGAGATCTTTATCCAGACGGTACAGGAACAGGGCATGACTATTGAAGAACCGATTAATATCCCATCATGAATAAATTGTGGTTGATCATTCGGCGGGAATACCTCTCCCGGGTTCAGAAGAAATCTTTCATTCTGACCACCTTGCTGACCCCCCTGGCCTTTCTGTTTTTCTTCATTTTTGTGGGGTTCATTATGAGTTATGAAAGTGACGAAGCGAACAAGATCGCCATCATCGATCAGAATAATATGTTGAAAAAGGCCATCAAAGATGATGGCAATACCTTTTTCAGCTTTCCGAATGCGTCTCTGGATACCCTCAAGGCACAAACATCCCGGGGAGAGTATAATGGCGTACTCGTCATTCCACCTCTCTCGGATATTCAGGTCAAAGAACACAAGCTCTATTACTATAGTGACGATCAGTTGAGCCTGGATGTGAAAAGTGCCATCGAATCGGCAGTGTCAAGTCGCATCCGGGAATACAAGATCGAGACGATGAATCTCGATCCGCAGCTGGTAGAAAGTTTACGTACGTCCGTTGAGATAGACCCTGAACCCATCATAGAAGGTGGAGAGGATATCTCCTCCATGCGCTCGGCCATCGGGGCGGGGCTGGGTTTTATCATGGGGATCATGATGTATATGGGTGTATTCATTTACGGCATGATGATCATGCGTTCCGTTATGGAGGAAAAGACCAATCGCATTGTCGAAGTGATGATCTCCAGCGTCAAACCCTTTCAATTGATGATGGGGAAGATCATCGGCGTCGGGGCCGTTGGGATGACCCAGTTTCTCGTCTGGATCATCCTGATCCCACTGGTGAGTGTATTGGTCAACCTGGTCTTCGGCTTCGATGCACAGCAGATGCAAACTCCGGGAATGGCAACAGCCCAGATGGATCCGGATGACATGCAAAGCATGGTAATGATGGCTATGCAGGAATTGGGTTCCATCAACTGGTGGTTGATCATCCCGCTTTTCCTCCTCTTCTTTATAGGGGGTTACTTTCTGTATGCCTCCCTGTTTGCAGCAGTTGGATCGGCGGTCGGAGATGATATTGGCGACAGCCAAAGCTTGACCCTTCCCATTTCTATACCGGTGTTGATCGCCTTTTATATCATGATGGTCAGTGTCCGTACCCCGCACAGTACCCTGGCGGTCTGGGCCTCGATCTTCCCACTCTTTTCACCGATTGTCATGCCCGCACGCCTGGCCTTCGATGTCCCCTGGTGGCAGATCACACTTTCGTTGGTATTATTGTTGGCAACGGTGGTGTTCTTTGTATGGCTTTCGGGTCGGATCTACCGGATCGGGATCTTGATGTACGGTAAGAAAGTGACCTTGAAGGAACTTGGCAAATGGATGTTTTACAAGGGTTGATCGAACCGCCCGACCCCTCCTCTGGCGGGGTACCTGTATTTGAAAATCTTCCGGTTCATCCGAAGGATCTGCCTCAGTTGAAAGAGGTGGAGTATTATCCCCTTTCGAAAGAATGGTTGCGCTGGCAATTCCGACGCAATGCTGTGGCGTATGCCATCAGTATGCTCGCCGTTTTCGCTGTAATCCTGTTTCAGGGTTGGTCCATGTGGTTTATTGTTCCTTTATCTGGCCTCTCATTGTTATTTGTCTTTGCACAATCTGTGATCCGAAAGTCCTATGTGGCCCGGAAGTATGCGCTCCGTGAACGGGATATTACCTACCAGAAAGGTTGGATCTGGTGGAGCGAAACAGCCATACCGTTCAATCGCATCCAGCATTGTGAAATCGAGCAGGGCCCCATTGAAAAGATGTATGGTCTGGCCACCCTGGAAGTCTATACAGCAGGCAAGAACAGCAGTGATGTCAGTATCGGTGGCTTGGAACGGCAGGTGGCAGAGCGACTCAAAGATTTCATCCTGGGGCGGATCCAACAGGAATCGAACGAAGAAGAATGAAAGGGCTGATCATAGAAGGAGGCTGGTGGTGGAAATATCTGCCCAGGGTCAACCGCGCAATGGCTTTATTCCCCCTTATCCTGGTCAGGAAAGGGGTCATGCATCCTGCCTTGCTTCAACATGAACGGATTCATCTGGCCCAGCAACTGGAATTGCTGGTCCTTCCGTTCTATCTCTGGTACATTTTGGAATATACCTGGCATCGGCTGACGGGAAAAGATCACCTGCAGGCATATCTGGCTATCTCTTTTGAACGGGAAGCCTATGCCCACGAAAATGAGGATGGCTATTTGCAGAGACGTCCCTTTTGGGCCTTCCTTAAACGCCACCATTCATGAGTCGTGATTTTCACAGTCCATTGCGGCAATCTCCCTGGGCCATCCTCTTTATCCTGTGGCATTATGGACGGATCATGGTTCGGCAATTGTGGCCCCTCCTTCTGATCATCTTTGTACAGCCGGCGAAGAATCAGAATGGCTATGGCTTTTATGTGATCCTGGGCGTTCTGGTCATTACCCTCATATCAGCGGTGATCAATCATTTCTTTTTTTCCTTTTGGGTGGATGAGGATACCTTCTACATCAAGGAAGGTTGGCTGCGCAAAAAGAACAAGACGATTCCAATTGATCGGATTCAAAGCCTGAATGTCGAACAAACCCTGTTGCACCGGATCACCCATACAGGTAAAGTGCTGGTGGAAACCGCGGGGTCTGCAAAGGCAGAAGTGGAGATCCGGGCTATCCACATGGACATTGTGGAAGAGTTGCAAACCAGGCTCTTTAAACGGGCCGTTTATCCGTCACAGAGATCCAGACATCCGAAACCGCAGGAAGCCGAAGCACCCCTTTTTACCCTGGGATTTCTGGACCTGATCAAGATCGGCCTCAGCCAAAACCACCTGCGTACCATCGGCGTAGTGCTTGCATTCAGTATAGGGTTTTTAGACGATCTGGAAAATCAATGGGGCATTTTGCCAGAAGGCAAACTGGAAGAGATGGGGGAGGCCTTTCAGTCTATGATGGTCCTAACCACCCTGGGTGCGATCCTTACGATCGGAGTGATCATCGCCAGTGTCATTCGTATTCTGTTGTCACATGCAGATCTCGCACTCTTCGTTCAAGGTCAACGATTTCGTTTGAACGCTGGTTTGCTCACCATTCGGGAGACGGTCGTCACCAAGAGAAAACTCCAGTCCCTGACCTGGAGTGCCAATCCGATTCAACGCTTGTTCGGGATCTTCAGCCTCAAATTTTCCCAGGCGACAACAGATTCGCCGGAAGGCCGGCAACAGGTAACCATCCCGGGGTTATACAGTGATCATCTTCAAAGTATTCTTCATCTGGTGTTTCCTTCAGAACAAAGGAATGCTGGTGCCTGGTCCCCGATCGAACCCAGGTATTTCTGGAAGCGATGGATCGGGACGGGGATCATCCCTGCTGCCGCCATGGCTCTGTCAGGAGCCTTTCTGGATTTCAGTTTGTGGCTTCCTGCCTTGATCTGGGTCATGACATCCGCCCTCTTTGCCTGGAAAATGACAAAACGATGGCAGTGGTATCTCAATCGGGATATGTTGATCTTGAAAAGAGGATGGCTCACCCGGGAGACAACCCTTTTACCGGTATTTAAGATCCAGAGCCTGTCTTTGCACCAGACTCCGATCCAACGGTGGTATGAACTGGTCACGGTAACGCTGCATACGGCAGCTGGAACCGAAAGTATTCCTTATCTCTCTTTGGAAACGGCAGAAAACCTGCAACGCTATGTATTGTTCAGGATCGAATCCGATGACCGGTCATGGATGTAAGGCCGGTCAGATCGACGGGAAGAATTCCTTGAGATTGGTCGAAATGGACAAATGATGCGAACTGCCCGCCTGGTGGTAAACGCCGAACCCGTAATCCAGTTGGAAGCGATAGACCCGAAACCCGAAGCCACCGCTGAACCCGGCCAGACCTCCATAGTTGGGCACCAACATCTCACGACGCATCCGATGGTCATAGGCCAGTCGGATTCGGAAGGACTCCGTTTTTCCAAATAGAAATTCACCACTGAAGGTCAGGTGGCGAAAGGCATTGTCCACCCCTTTAGCGAAGGTGTTTTGAGCCTCGGCATCCTGGCCGGGAAACAGGATCTGTGTCCGAAGGTCTGGATCATCATACCGGATATTCCAGCGATGAAGCGTATGCGCAGTAACGGTCAGCCGCAGGGGAAGATAACGGAGTCGCTTACTCAACCCGATCACTGGATTGAAAGGTAGCGCTTCTCGTTCTCCGGTGTCGGAGAAACGCGTCAAAGGACCACCAATATTTTGGAGGACAACACCAATCCCCAGGCGGGATTCCGGATTTTCGTAGAACATGCCAATATCCGTTGCCAGAGCTGTGGACTGATAGGATTCATAACGGGCCTGTACATATCGTAGATTCATGCCCAGGCTGATGCGTTCCTGCCATTGCCATCCGGCCCCGATATGCGCTGCCAGTTCACTAGGAGAGAAAGTTCCCAGATTCTGATTGTACTCGTCTCGCCAGGGGATATCCCCATATTGCACATAGCGCACGCCACCGTGAAATGTCAGATGCCAGGGCTGGACGTAATGGCCATATCCGAAATATCCGTTGCCAGTTCCACCCACATGAAATGCGTGATTGAAGCTCAGCTGTCCATGCATGTCCGCCTGCAGGAGGGCGGGATTACCAACACCCAGCGTGACGTCTCTGTCGCGGGCACTGACCAGATAACCACCCAGAGCAGTCAGCCGGGCAGAGACGGGAAGTTCTAGAAAAGCAAAGGCCTGGCGGCCGCCGGTCACCTGGGCATCCACCGATGATGGTGGAAGGAGAGCTAAACACAAGAAGAGGACCAGGAGTCGAAGTGGCTGCATCATTTCTCCGCGCTTTGGATGCTAGTCCATACGGTTCGACAGATCCCGCGTTGGCAATCCATTTTTTCGACCAGCTCGCCACTCTCGTCGTATTTCAAAAGTTCCCCGTGCTCATTATCGCCATCGAGATAAGCGCCTTCCGTTTTGAGCTTCCCATTTTCATGATACTCCTTGAAAGGCCCGTTTTCCATGTTATGTTCAAAGGTGACCTCCTCCATCAGCTTCCCGGAGGGATAGTATTTTTTCCAGATTCCTGCCGTCTCATTGTTTTCATAATTGCCCTCCAATTCGACCTGACCATCCGGGTAGTACGTCTTGTAGGGTCCTGAAAAGAGCCCGTGATCATAGTTTTCTTCAATCTGGATCTTCCCGAGCTCATCATAGATCTTTCGGACACCATGCAGTGTATCCAGAACATAATTGGCCTCTTCGATCATCAGCCCGTCATCTGAGACCATCCGATAAAAACCGTTTTTCTGACCGGTCTTCTTCAATCGTTCAAACGTTTCAGTGAACTGACCTTCAGTGTCATTCAGTTCAACGATCTCTGTATCCGAGCCGCAGGAGGCAAGGAATAGAGGGACAAGCAGGAAAAGGGACCACTTCATCATACGATAGCTTTTGCAAATTTCAGGAACTAGTTCTTACGCATAACATGACGCCCGATGCTGTCATAATATTGCACTTCTCCACCGATCTCTTCCAGATCAAACAGATTTCGTCCATCAAAAACCACAGTCTCTTTCATACGGTTGCGCACCGCATTGAAATCGGGCGATCGGAAGGCACTCCACTCTGTAATAATGGCCAGGGCATCGGCCCCATCCAATGCATCATAGGCGTTCTCAGTCAATGTGATTTTGTCACCATAAGATTCCCGGACATTGTCCATCGCTTCCGGATCATACGCCTGGATCCGTACACCCTCCTTCAGGAGGAGGTCGATAATGGCCAAGGCCGGTGCTTCGCGAATATCATCCGTATTGGGCTTGAATGCCAATCCCCAAACGGCAATGGTCTTGCCAGCTAACTGACCGTCATAGTATTTGCGGATCTTATCCACGAGGATACTTTTCTGCCGTTCATTAACACCCATCACCGTCTTGAGGATGCGAAAGTCATAGCCGTATTCATCGGCGGTCATTGCCAGTGCCTGTACATCCTTTGGGAAACAGGATCCGCCATAGCCTACACCCGGGAATAGGAATCGTTTTCCAATGCGAGTATCAGTACCCATCCCGATCCGAACCATATCAACATTGGCACCTACCCGCTCACACAGGTTGGCGATCTCATTCATAAAGGTGATCCTCGCTGCCAGGTAGGAATTGGCTGCATATTTCGTCATTTCAGCAGAGCGCTCATCCATGAAGATGATGGGATTGCCCTGGCGAACAAAAGGCTGATACAAGTGCTGTATCGCCTTTTTGGCCCTTTCAGAACTGGTTCCGATCACCACCCGATCGGGCTTCATAAAATCTTCCACAGCCAGTCCTTCCCGCAGAAATTCGGGATTGGATACCACATCAAAAAGATCCTCTGACAAATGTTTGGCCAATACGGCATGCACTTTCTCCGAGGTGCCGACAGGTACGGTACTCTTGTCAACGATCACGGTGTACTTGGTGATCAGCTTACTGAGATCATCTGCCACGCCCAGGATATAGCGCAGATCAGCTGACCCATCCTCACCTGGAGGAGTGGGGAGGGCGAGAAAAATGATCTCGGCCTTCTCAATCGCACTTTTCAGATCGGTGGTAAAATGCAGGCGGTTCTGTCGTGTATTCCGGTCGAAAAGAAGGTCCAGGCCCGGCTCGAAAATGGGAATCTTACCCGCTTGCATCAGAGCGACCTTCCCGGCATCGATATCTACACAGGTGACGTGGTTTCCTGTCTCAGCAAAACAGGTACCCGTGACCAATCCCACATATCCTGTACCAACTACTGCAATATGCATGTTCTTAAGAGGTTGTTTCGCGGGCAAAAATAGGCCACCTCAACCGAAGCGACGTGCGGATTTCCCGATTGATCTGAAAAAGAACAGCAGAAAAGCGGATTCAGGCCTCAATCCCGTCGAACAAAGGGATTGGTTTTGGCCTCCCAGCCGATGGTTGTCTCCGGGCCATGACCGGAATAGACTGTTGTCTCATCCGGGAGGACATAGATCCGTTTTCGGATGCTGTCCAGCAACTGTTCGTGATCTCCCCCCGGCAGATCGGTTCGACCAATACTCCCTTGAAAAAGCACATCCCCTCCGATCAGAAAATGGTCTTTGGCCTGGTAGAAGCACAAATGGGCAGGCGAATGCCCGGGTGCAAGAATACTTTTCAATATTGTCTTTCCAAAGGTGATCTCCTCACCGTCCTCCAGAAAACGGCCCGGTGGGGGGACGGCATTCCGCATCGGAACACCATACATCTGGGCGACCATGGGCACACTGTTCAACACAGGCAGCTCACCCCGGTGGATCTCTGCTTCCAGACCCCAGGTATCCAGCACGAATTGATTGCCAAATACGTGGTCGATATGACCATGGGTATTGAGCAATCGGACAGGTTTCAATTTGTGCAACTGTATCGTATGTGCCAGATGCTTTTCTTCCTCCTTTGTATAGCATCCCGGATCGATGATCACACATTCTCCAGTCTCATCATAGACGAGATAGGTGTTTTCCGCAAAGGGACTATAGGTCAGAGAGACAACTTGTAACATGTTTCCTGCGTTTGGATTGGGTTAGAATGTGGAAAGACCTAAATTGGAACGTCAAAACCAGGATCCTTAAGTGCAAGTTTACGGTATTCGTTACATCCCGATGATTTTGTTCCTCCTGACCGGTGGAACCGTGCTGGCACAAGGCATTCAAACCGAGTTTGGCAAGAACCGCGTTCAATACTCCCGTGATTTTGATGAATGGCTCCAGTATGAGAGCCAGAATTTTATCACTTACTGGTACGGAGAGGGCCGAATGGTCGGTCAGGCAGCCGTCATGATCGCAGAGGAGGAGCATGATGAGATCCAGCAATTGTTGGAACATCGGATGAACGACAAGATCGAGATCCTGGTGTATACCGATCTGACCGATCTCAAGCAAAGCAATATTGGCACAGAAGAGGCCTTTACCAATGTCACCGGAAAGACCAAGATTTACGGCAATAAGATCTTCGTTTATTTCAACGGGGACCATCAGCACCTGCGAAAGCAGATCCGAGAAGGGATCGCCGAAGTGTATCTCGATGCGATGTTGTTTGGGGGCAACCTCCAGGAGTATGTGCAGAATGCCATCCTCTTCAACATGCCTGTCTGGTTCAAGGAAGGTCTGATTGCCTACATCGGCGAAGAGTGGAATTCCGATGCGGATGATCGGTTACGAGCCCTCCTCCAGCAAGAAAGGATCAAGACCTTCGACGATGTTGTCAAGGAAGATCCTGAATTGGCAGGCCATGCCTTCTGGTATTATTTATCCAGACAGTTTGGCCGTTCTTCTGTGGCGAATATCCTTTACATCGCCCGTATCTATCGGGATGTAGAAGAAGGGATGCTCTATGTGCTGGGTACGCCCTTCTCTGGGCTGTCCACGGGATGGTACAGTTTTTTTCAGGAACGGTATACCGCAGATCTTGCTGGTTTGGGTACCCCTTCAGAGGACATTGTACCCCTGCGAAACCGCCGGCAAATCCCCGTTTTTCATGTGCGGGTCAGTCCGGATGGACGTCAGTTGGCATATGTCCTCAACCGCGATGGAAAGATCAAGGTCTATGTGCAGGACCTGCAGACCGGCGATCGCAAGAAGGTCATGCAATATGCCTTCCGCAATCCCTTCCAGGAGACCGATTATCAATATCCGCTGATCGACTGGCATCCTTCCAGTCAGTATCTAGCCATCCTTTCCGAGAAAAGAGACCACCTGCAGCTGACGATCAAGGACTTGTTGAAAGGGGAGGATGAAGTCCAGGACCTGGCTCCCATCTACCAGCGGGTGTACAGTATGCGCTATTTCGACACCCAGCGACTTCTCTTCAGCGCAGCGACGGGTGGATTATCCGATCTCTTCCTGTATCATATTCCTACCCGACAATCCGATCGGATCACCCAGGATGCCTGGGATGATCTGGAGCCGGCGCCCTTCTCGTATAATGGAAAAAGAGGAGTGCTTTTTTCTTCTAACAGACCCAATGGGTCCATGGCCCGGGAGAAGCTGGAAAATGTGAACCCGACAGGCACACTTGACCTTTACTTTTACGATCTGGAGACACGTCCTTCACAGGCTGTCCGCATTACCAATACCCCCCGCACAAATGAGCGTCTGCCCATCCAACTGGATACCACCTGGTTTGCCTGGCTGACCGATGAGTCGGGCGTATATAATCGCAAGATCGCCTATCTGGATTCGGTACTGATCCGGACAGATCAGGCATTTCCATTGCCCGACGGAGAGGTCTTGATCGTACATCAAGACTCCCTTCCTACCTTTTTGCCCCCTGAACAGGTGGATAGTTCCTGGGCCGTCCCCGTTTATGAGATCCAGGCATTTGCGCATACGACAACTAACAAACGGACCCATGTACTAGATCACACGCTGGCGCCCAGGACGCAAATGTTGTATGACCTTCAACTGGTGGACCAGAAGTTCCAGATATCGTATTCTGAATTAAACAGAGACACTACGGTCAAACCGTTTATGACCGCCTTTGCCCGCCCGGTTGCCCGAAAGCCTGTTCGTGCACCGGCTTCGGATATACCTCAGCTCTTTCATCCCCGAAAGGATACAGTCATCCAGTACTTTCAAACACCTTTCCGATATCCACCCCAGGTATTGCCCGAAACAACACCTACTCCGGATCTGGTCCTGGAGGAGGGGCCTTCCTTTGTACTGCCGGATACCAGAGAACTGATCCAGGCACCGGACACTGCCGAATCCAGATCGCAACGATTTGTGACCTCTCGGATCATCCCCAGTCGGTTGAAATTTCGTTTGGATTACCTGACCAATCGTTTTGACAATTCATTGTTATTCGGCGGACTGGATAATTACACTGGACGCCAGTTTCTGAATCTGGACGAGGGGAGTAGTCGGTATACGCCTCCTGCCACCGGACTTCTGATCAAGGCTGATGTCAAGGATCTTTTAGAAGACTATGAATTCGAAGGGGGCATGCGCTTGCCGACCAATTTCCGCGGATCGGAATTCTTCCTCACATTCATGGATAAAAAACATCGATGGGATAAACACTATTCGATCTACCGAGGGGATTGGTCCAATATTTTCGAATTAAATAATAATGTGCTCAACGGACCTGTACATTTAATTCCACCAGGACTGGGTGCGCCCGGTAGTCCGAGCCAATACAAAGTCCGGTTACAAACTACTTTAGGACAGGTTCAGTTGCGGTATCCATTGGATATTTTCCAGAGCCTGCGCTTCCGTGGCACCCTGCGGAACGATCGTTATTTCTGGCATGCTCTGGAGCATTCCACGCTGGCTTTCCCCGCGGTGAATGAACAGCGATTGGGGCTGCGAGCAGAATATGTCTTTGACAATACACTGGCTGTCGCACCCAATATCCTGAACGGGATGCGATATAATATTTTTACCGAAGTGGTCAAGGGTTTTCAGATCCAGGCAGATCCGTTTGCTTTTGATCTCAATCAGGGCTTCATGGGGATGGCCGGCGTGGATTTCCGGTATTATCTCCCCATACTCAAGCACAGTGTTTTTGCCGTTCGTCTGAATGGCGTGACTTCTTTCGGACAGGAGCGCATCCTCTTTTATTTGGGGGGAGTAGACAACTGGTTACTCCCTCAGTTCAATGAGAATATACCCATCAACAACACCAACTATGGCTTCCAAACCCTGGCGGCCAACCTGAGAGGCTTTCAATACAATATCCGTAACGGCAGTTCTTTTGTCCTGGCCAATATGGAATTGCGCGTACCCTTTGTAAAATATATCTTCCCTCGTACCCGCTCCTCTTTTTTCCGCAATCTGCAGGTGACTGGATTTTTTGACATGGGTACTGCCTGGGAGGGATTGTCTCCTTATAGCGATGACAACCCACTGAACATTATTTATATCGAAAATCCACCGGCGGTACAGGTCAAGCTGAAATACTTCCGCGATCCACTTGTGGCCGGCTATGGATTTGGTGCCCGTACCCTTGTCTTCGGTTATATGGTCAAGCTGGATTATGCCTGGGGGATCGAGACCCGTCAGGTGCAGGATCCCATCCTGTATCTATCCATCGGATCGGATTTTTGATCAAAATAACAATTCCATTTTCCACCAGTCAATCCACTCGAAGTAAACGCTTCGTTTCTATGATCTGTCCGTCTTCATCAGAGATGACTAAAAGGTATAATCCGCTCGGACCGTTTGGAAGATCGAAAGAGAAAGATGTCCCGGCAGAAACTGGCTGGGCAGATATCACCCGTCCGAAAAGGTCTAACAGTTGAACATTCTTTGTCGTGTTCGGCAGATTGTCCAAATGAAGTGTATACGAAAAGGGGTCAGGATAGACCAGGACATGACGATCAGACTTTAGATCGGCAGTAGATGTGGTTTTCACGTCTATCGGAACACAGAATTTATCATTGCTATGATTCGCGTCGATGCGGTTATTGGGCGTCGACAATTCGAAACAGATGTCAAACTGGTAGGATGAATCGCAGGGGATATCTTTGAAGAAGGTGATTTCTGGTAAAGGCACCCAGATAGTTGCACCTGGGGGGAGTTTCAGCTTCTCCAATGGGAACTGACGCGAAAATGATTGACACCAAGAAGTATTATAGGAAAATTGGACTTGTTCATTCCAGTTGACCAGTACACTGTTCAAGGTGTCCAATCCATTATTCTGAATTTCAATCTCCAATCCTGAAAATGCAACTTCAGGACGGCAGTATACTTGTTTAACAACACTCGTAGTGATATCAGTCCAGGTCATATTTGTGATGGCAGCATCCTGTCGGAGTGGTTCCACCTGACCTGCGAAATCAATGGACTTCATAAATACATTTTGGGATTCCTGTCCGAAGACCAGATGAGCATTTTTTCCTTTCAGAACAGTTTGGATACGGGTATCATCTGAAAATGCCTGGATGCTGTTGATCAGGGATAGATCTGGGTTCATGAGGACAAACCGATGTTTGTTCTGAGAGATTTCCAGGATGTTCATTACCAAATTCCCGTTGGATAAAAACCCGGATAAAAGCTGTTGATCTGGAAAGACTTCCTCTTGAAGAATAGTGCCATTGTTCTTCACGATGGCCAGATGTTCATATCCCAACAAGATCATGGTGCTGTCTGTCGGAAAGAGAATATCAAGGACAGCACCAAAGTCAGAAAACTGGATAGTGGTGATCGAGTCCAGGACATGATCATAAATGCCGATACCGCCTCCGGGTGCTGAAATATGGATAGCTCCCCAGGGATCTCTGCAAAGGGCCATTCCATCCTTAATGTCAACTTGAATAGTCGATTTTACAAGGTTTCCGTTTATACTGTCCAGTCTCACCAAGGTTTGCAGTGAAGACCAATATATATTGGCCATGCCGTCTCTTTGCCATGCCCATAAAGGTGTTATCTGTGTATCTGATAAAGTTGTAAATTTTTTCAACATTCTTCCTTCCCAATTTTTTAGAATAGTTTGATTCACAAGTTGCCCTAGACTATCTAATAGGATGAAACCAGTGAGATCACAACAGTCACATTCAAAGGAAGTAAATGTTGCCAGAATACCATTTTCTGGTGTTCGAAATAATTCATGAATGCCCACCAAATTGAATGCTTGAATATAAGTGCTGAAATCCCACATAGGTTGACCATTCCAGTTGACTTTTTGAATAGTCAAATGACCTGTACCGCCTGCAGGAGATGAAGCTGCCCACACGAAACCATCCGAGACAACAACAGCTGCGCCCAATTCAGATTTCGGGATCGGCTGCCAGCTTATTTCCAGGGATTGGCCGGATAGAAAAGGTGCCCATAGGATCAGACCGAACCATAGAGGAATATAAAACCAGAGGGATAATTTATTATTCATGTGAGCATTTTTATTCCGCAACCCGGATGAGGCGATACGACCCCATGATCTGGCCTTGTAAGTTAAAGGCAACTATTGCATACATCCCACCTGGGCCGGGAGGCAGAGATATTTCCTCACTTGAGGAAGCTATCTTTCTTTTCAGGATAGCAGTACCCAATTGATCAAAAGCGACAATGTGATGAGCTCCCTCAGGAATATTCTCCAGGGTGATCTGATGGATGAATGGATTGGGGAAGCAAGTGAATGAGGACTGAAGTCCTGGTTCTGACTGAGAGGAGATCAGGAGTTTGATCGGCATGCATAAAGTGTCATTACTGTGATCTGCATCGATGAGGTTATTCGGACAAGTCAGTTCAAGGCAAGGTTTGAAAGAAATCAGTTCCAGATTTTGACTCGTATCGATTTTGAGAATTCAACACCTGGAATGAAGAACCAGTCAGATTCTCCTGGCCCAAGTTTTGCCTCTTCAACGGTATGACTCTGGTATTCCATTAAATAATTGCAAAAGGAGAATAGTGGAACTGGTGGTATTTTAATATTCCAATTAACCGTAAAATGATCCAGTGTGTCTTTCCCATTGTTAAGTACGAGTAATTTCAGTTCTTTCGGTCTGATTGCATATTCGTATAAACTGTTCCATTGTTTGAGTATGGATAGTTCAAGTTCTTGATAAGTATAGTCCAGGAGTGAAGCATCTTGTCTCAATGGACTTGGAGGGTTACTGGTTGTATATGACTTGGCGAACACATTTAAATTCTCCTGACCAAAAACCCATGTTTGACCTTGGTGGACAGCTACACCGGTAATATAGGTGTCATTGGTGATCGTATCTATGGTGGAATTTACCTGAAGGTTAAGATTCAAACTGTGGACGCTGAATTTGCCAGATTGTTTGTCCATCGATAATGCAGATAACTCATCTTTGCCAAGAAATCCTTGAGTAACGATAGAACCCGGGAACAATTTTTCTGATAGTTGACCTCCTTGGTTATCCAGATGTACAATTTTCTCATCACACATCAAATAGGCGCTGGAGTCAGTCATAAAAATTACATCATATACCAAGCCGACATTTGTAAACATGGAATCAGTAACCATACCTGTTTGCGGATTGAAACGGGCAATACCTCCATCCATCAATCCAATCCATACCCGGCCATCCTTATCTTGGATAAGTGCTGGGCTGTGGCCAAAACCTTTTGCGGATATCGGGTGCTCCATGGTGGCTCCGATCAATGGATCAAATCCAATGATTGAATAGCTGATATCTTTTAAGATGGGGTCGTTATCAAGTTTGATACCGTTTGACTTCCAGGCAACGTAGCTGGTATCTGTTAGCGAAGTGGTATAAACAATCTTATCTATATGGGTCCAGTCTAGCTGAGCTATAGTATTCATATATACCCCATTGCTATCCAGAATGGAATATAAATTTGGAATTCCCAGATCGCATGAAATACCGGACCAAAAGATGATGATTTGCCTGGTCGGTGTTTCGAAGATTTTTGATGCCAGATTCCAATTTGATGTACTGGAGTTCAGTGCAGTTTCCCAGATTAATTCACCTTTCCAGTTGTATTTTCTGACCAGAAGCGGTCCGGTTATTTCACTGCTGTGACTTGTTGTAATGATGAATCCATCACTAACCGCAGTTGTGGTTCCAATTTGAGAATAAGGGATGGGTTGCCAAGTAAATTCAAAGTTTTGACTTTGACTTCTCGTCTGGATGACAAGGAGTCCAATACAAAAAAGAATAAAACGAACCTTCGTCCAAAAATGCGTCATGAGCAAGGTAGTTATTTGTCCATTTGAATTAATTGTTGAATACTCAATATGTGCCCCTGACTATTTCTTAGGATAAGGGTATATAGTCCAGCTGTTAGGTTGGGCAGATCTAATATTAATGAATTGCTGTCCAGTTTCCGTTGTAAAACTTTTCTCCCATAAACATCATACAAGTCCATGGAACTTGCTCCATTTGGAATATCCTGCAAAGAAATTTGATCGCTGAATGGATTGGGGTAGATTGTAAACATTGTCGACCCTCTTGGATTATCTTGAGAGGAGATCAAAAACTCTACCGGAGTACAGGAGAAATCGTTGGTATGATCCGCATCGATCATTTGGTTCGGGCAGGTTAATTCCATGCAGAAATCATGATCAACGGTCACGGGTGTGTTGCATTCCACATAAGTATATAGTTCGATATTCGGAATACTAATCCATTCTGACTGACCTGGCAAAAGATCCATGCCTTCAATGAGAATTTGTTGTTTCGAATATTCACATCCAAACGAGAAGGATGACTGGAAGTAATTGTCCCAATTGATGATTACCTGATGAAGAGGCAAATTACCTTTATTCAGTATGTGAGCTTTAACATTCTCCAATTTGAAAGTCGCGTTACAGTTCGGTGTGAACCAGGGTGTGATCGTATCCAGGGAGCTTTCAAAACTGATCTCCAGCAGTTCTGTATCCTGGTTGAGTGTAGGTAAATTGCCAGTACTGGAAAATGATTTTGCAAAGACATTCTGATGTTCCTGTCCGAGTGCCCAGGGTTGATCATCCACAACTAGTAATTGTGTTAATTGCGCATCATTAGAAAGATTTTCCATGATCGAAACTGTATCCAGTTTACTGTTCAGAATAAATATTCTGTTTTCTAATGTCGATTGATTCGTTGCAAGGGCGATCAGGTTTCCATTTGTAGTATATCCGGTGGACATGATTTCTTGTGGGAGGGACAGGTGTTGAAGTTCTATACCCTGTGCATTATAGAGCGCTATTTTCTCTTTCCCACAAGTGAAAAAAGAGCCATCCGATTGGAAGGCTACATCATATACAATTCCAAAATCTGCAGCCAGCGTGTCGGATACTGTTTCTGTCAGAGGATCAAATATGCCAAATCCTCCGCTGCCCAATCCGATCAGGATATTCCCGGTAACATCGTATTTGAGGACGACAGGATGATCCTGGCCATCTGTTTGGATGGGGTAGATATATTCTGTTCCTGTGGATATATTCCATCGTGTTAAGGAATACGGATACGGTGGAGAACTGGTGAAGTCTTTTTTCCAGGCAAGCAAAAATGTGTCTGCCTCCTGGACAAAAGGGGTCAGTTTATAGGTTAGATAGGATGTGTTTTCTATGGAAATGTACTGTAGAAATTGCCCGTCAGCATCAAAAAGCATATAGGAGGGTCCTATCCAATGATCGCAAAAGTTTAACGTAAATATGGCCATGATGCTGAAGTCAGGAAGTTCCACCAGAGCAGATAGAAAGGATCCGTTCTGCGAGGGTAGTTCGGTTTCCCAGATGAATTCACCGTTGGGGGTACGTTTTTGCAGGTAAGCCCTGCTGTATCCGGATTTTCCACCGACGGCCCATAGCAAGCCATCTTTAACCGGGATGACTACATCGAGTTCAGCCAGGGGATCAGGCTGCCATGTGAACTCCAGGTTTTGACCTGTTGCAACTGAGAAACAGAATGACATCAGGCAAGTGCCTAAAATTTGGACAACATATTTCATGGGATTCCAAGTTAACCGGAATTCTAGAGGGAACCAATAACAGTTAGTAGGTGCCTGGAAAGGCTTTCCCGTTGCCTGTCAATAGATCCTTTTTACTGGTTGGAGGACGATTTCTTCCTGCTTGCTGCTTTTTTTACATTTGTTTGATCCAGAACACAATACATTTCAAACAGAGGTGTTAAGAAATGAGAAGCTGTTCACATCATTCAGGTTGGACCTTTCTGGAGGTTTAAGCCTTTTAAGAATATTCATTTTTCTCATACTCCATTCAGGACCCGGGCCCCTCGTCCGGGTTCTTTGTTTTGCCGACCTGGTTGACTGACCCCACAGTTTGATCCACAATTCCGTTGATGAGGAAAAATATCCATCTCTATGCGCACCTCTATCCTCTGGCCTTTGGCTACAATGATCTTCATGTCTGTCTTCCTTACCTCTTGTCAGAAAGACGAGGAAACCAACACACCGAATACCGGCCCGGAACCGGACCCAATTCAGATCAGTTGTCTGATGGTCGGTCAACAGTCCTCTTTCATTCGGTTTACCGGAGAAGAGTACTACATGGCAAACAACAATAACATCACCTACTATGCGGATACAATGGTGATGGAAGTGGTATCAGAGGATCAGGGCGTATTTATTCTCAAAGAATCCCTCACACCATACTCTGTATCTGTGGTGAACGATCTGCTTTGGAATGCTGATAGTATTTACTTTCTCAAGGCATATGTGGACATGGATACGCTATGGGTCGAACCCCAGTATGGCGATTATGGTGGTTCCTGGTTTTTTACGGAGGTATCTAAAAGGAATTCATTTTACAGTGCCTACAGCATGAGTGAACTACCCTTTCAGATGTTCCAGGGTCAGGAAGTGGACTTCCTGGGATGGAAGACGACGTTGAATTATGCGGAAATCTACAAGGAGGCACATATGAAGAACCAGTCGCTATTAGGCTCGTCCTATCCCTTTCTCAATGCTCGAATTGATGACTCATCTATGGCGTTTGATGGCCCCGGATATACTGTTATCTATGAGCCTAAAGGTCGGTTGGTCCGCTCTTCTGTCGTCAATTGGTGGACACAGAGCGGTGGCGGTTGGGATCGGCTATAAGGTTCCTGCGTTCCTGCCTGCAAGCCGCAGGCTTGGTTCCTGTGTTCCTGGTTGTCTTCGGGTTTTGCACCCCGATAAACGTCTGACCGCCCACCTGTCGGGGTCACTGTTCAAGGCAGAGGCCTACGGCCCTGCCGGTTCAAAGGAGGTCAGAGACCTCCTGTTCAAAGTTCAACGCCGGGCACACGGGGGTTAGATTGAACGTTGAACAAGATCAGTGTCAGCTGAGCTTTGAACGTTGAACAGCCCAAGCGCACCTCGCTGCAAATCCAGTAGGAACCAGGAACCAGGAACCCTGCTTGTGGCCCTCAGGTTTGCCATCGGTCTGGATGCTAGAGTTATAACGATTGGTCGTTCAAGGCAAGGGCCTACGGCCCTGCCCTCGAGTTTGGCCTTTAACTAGATAGAGCTGAGATGATTTTTTGGGAGCCTGAATCGAATTTGATGTCTATTTTATATCTTTGATAACTAGTCATGTGACTAGATTAACAGGGTATCATTATGGGCTATCCAACAAA
>JAIPBE010000024.1 GCA_021738725.1 Saprospiraceae bacterium
CTCCGTTCGGCGTAAAGTCATCTGAACATTCGATCGTGATACCTGCTGGGCAAGTCACCACAGGTGGTGTGGTATCCTCGATAGTGATGGTTTGCTTACATGTGGTACTGACATTACCACAACGGTCTGTTGCCTTCCACGTCCGCTCGATCTTATAATTGTCTGCACAGTTGCCATCAACAGTGGCATCTGTATATGTCTCCGTTGGATCCGGATCACAGTTGTCTGTGGAGGTCGCATAACCAGCGCCGTTCGGCGTGAAGTCATCCGAACACTCGATCGTGATACCTGCCGGACAGGTTACAACAGGTTTGGTTGTATCTTCTATCGTGATCTTCTGCTTACAGGTTACACTCATATTCCCACAATCGTCCGTAGCCTTCCAAATTCTTTCAATCGTGAAATTATCAGCACAATTACCATTGATAATGTTGTCCGTATAGGTTATGGTCGGTTCTGAATCGCAATTATCCGTGGCGATGGCATAGCCGGCGCCATCTGGAGAGTAATCCTCAGAGCATTGAATGGTCACATCATCAGGACATGTGATGACTGGTGGTTCGTCATCGTAGAATGTAATCTCCTGCGTGCAGGTGGATGTATTTCCACAAGCATCAATAGCACACCAGGTCCTGGTGATGGTATACTGAAGTGCTTCACAATCTTCACCTTGATTCGTCACATCTTCATAATAGACGATGACATCATCATCACAATTATCTGTAGCAGTTGCGACACCAGCATCATTGCTATACATCCCTACACTTTCCTTTGTAATTCCAGGATGCAGTTGAATGTTGCCACCCTCCAGGTAACCATCCACTCCATAAATCACGTTGGATTTGTCAGGAGACTGATTGTTTGGATCAAATGAGCGATAAATTGTGATGCGATAGAAGTCAGGGCAATCACAATTGCCTGGTGAACAGTTGAATCCATCATTCGGACATCCTTGATCTGATCCGTTACCTGGTTCACCCATATCCTCCACATGAACTTCAAACCAGTGGTAGGTTTGTCCAGCAATAACTGGGCTGCCATCTGCAGGGACAAAACCATGAATATTCTTAAATGTCCCAATACCACCAAAATTCAGTTGTTTGGAGGGTGCAGGTCGAGCTGGATTGCAGAATCCATCATCACAACATTCGATATAATCGATCTCTGTCCAATTCGGAGCGGACGCAGTTCCGGCATGGAACACAAATCGTTCATCCGGTCCTTTTTGTTGATGGTGAGTCCACTCACCATAAGGCTGAGGTTGATTGGCGGTTGGTGCACCTGCCTGACCACCAAAGGTGTATCGGTTTCCAACATCATTCTGATTGACACCGCCTCCCGTCATCCGGCAACTTGCATCTTCTTCCGGTCCACAGGTAATGGTAGCATCATCCGGGCAGGTGATTGCTGGAGGAGTGGTATCCTCAATGGTGATCTCCTGATTGCAGGTGGTGCTTTCATTCCCACAGCGGTCTGTTGATTTCCATGTACGGATAATGGAGTACTGATTGACACAATCCCCTGGGATAATATCATCGACATAACTCTCCGTGGGATCCGGATCACAGTTGTCCGTTGACGTCGCATATCCTGCTCCATTTGGTGTAAAGACATCCGAACATTCGATGGTCTTTCCGGCCGGACAGGTTAATACAGGAGGCGTATTATCTGTAACTGTAATCGATTGTGAGGCCGTCTTCGAATTGCCACAATTGTCCTCCACTATCCAGGAACGAGTAAGGACATATCTGTCTGTACAGTTTCCATCCTGACGTGTTTGACCCAGATAGGTGATGGTCACATCCAGGTCGCAATTATCAACACCACCGGGTGTCGCCGGGTTGGGCACCTGATGACATTCCACCGTGATATCTGCAGGGAAGTTAACAAAAACAGGATCCTGCGTATCGCGAACTGTGATCTTTTGCGTCGCTGTCTTTGTGTTTCCACAGTTGTCTTCTGCTTTCCACGTCCGAGTCAACGAATAATTATCAGTACAACTGCCATTGGCTCTGGTCTCACCCAAATAGGTAATGGTGATATCCTGATCACAATTATCATTAGCCGTTGGATTGCCCGGCGCAAGAACAGCATCACATTCCACCGTCACATCAGCTGGGACATAAGTAAATGCTGGTTTTTGGGTATCTCGAACGGTGATCTTCTGCGTCGCAGTCTTCGTATTGCCGCAATTGTCCTCTGCCTTCCAGGTCCTGGTCAAGATATAACTGTCCAGGCATGTGCCATCCGTTCTGACCTGACCTACATAGGTTATGATGACATTGTTGTCACAATTATCTGAAGCTGTTGGATTGCCCGGTCCAGGGACATTATCACACTCCACCGTCACATCCGCAGGAACATTGCCAAAGACTGGTTTTGTTGTATCCTGTACCGTTATCTTTTGAGATTTGGTTTTCGTATTCCCACAATTATCCTCTGCCTTCCAGGTCCTGGTCAACGTGTAATTGTCGGGGCAATTACCATTTGCTTTGGTTTCACCCAAATATGTGACGGTCACAGAATTATCACAATTATCCTGCCCGCCAGGAGTAGCTGGATTTGGCACTGCGTTACATTCTACAGTGATATCTGACGGAAAACCGGTAAAGGTTGGATCAGATGTGTCTCGAACAGTAATTTTCTGGGTGTGCACGTCTGAATTTCCACAAATATCCGTGGCAGTCCAGGTACGTGTCAGAGTATAGTTATCCGTACAGCTTCCATTCTGCTTCACCTCATTATAGGTGACCTCTGCACCACAATTATCCGAAGCTGTCACGGTAGGAGGATTCGGCACCTGACTGCATTCGACGGTTACATCAGCGGGCTTCTGGTTCAGGGTAGGCGCTTTTGTGTCAAGAATGACCACTTCCTGTTGACAGGTGGCTGATTTATTTGAACAGATGGCTGTCCAAGTCCGAGTCAACAACTTTGGACATGTACCCGAATAGCTGTCATTATAGGTGACGCTGCAATTGACACCTTCGCAGTTCTCGGTTGGATATCCCAGATTGGATGGATTCAGACTTTCCGTGCATTCCACTGTCTTACAAGGCGGACAGGTCAGCACAGAAATTTCCGGGCTTGGGTCAGTTACGCCCGTTCCACAACCACCCAGACCATTGACGTCTCCACTTCCGGACTTTTGCTGTCCATTCAAGGTACCTGTGTAGAAGAACCAGGTTGAAACGCCCGGTACATCGCAATTGAATACGTTGGCACCCTGACCAATCTGGAAACCATAGGTCATATCCGCAGGACGATGGGTGAGATTCAGAGTACCTGAATAGGATCCCGTTCCCACCAGCTTACTCGTACTGGCAATCTCATAATATTCCCATTGCTGGTAATAATTGTTGTTGCTACTGTTGTTGTCAGTACATCCTTTGTAAGTACGTCCCAATGCAGACCACTGTGCCCAATTCCTTTTGTTTTTCAGATCGATAGTCACATTAAATCCATAGGATGGATTGACGACACTCACGATTTGTCCTGTCAATTGAGCAGTCCCATTTTCATTGACTGTAAACCGACCATCCGTCACCCACTTGAAGCGCGGGTCACTGATATTCGGCAGACCGGGAATCCAGAAGGTTCTCGTTTTGCCATCACTTTCCAGTTTATCCGTGATGACACATTCTGTCTCCGGACAAGTCTCTTCAGATGTCTGGGGAACCCCTTCCGCAGTGATCACGATCGGGCCGACAAAATTGGTCTTACAGTTCTTGGAGTCAACCACATAGATCTCTGAATACACCCCTGGTGGGAGATCGGTCAGGATATTGCCATCGGTATTGAATGGCCCCGCCTGCTGCTGGACACCATTATATTTATAGAACACCGTGATCGGGTAGGTCGTGCCGCAAACTTCACAGACATTGACATTCAGAACGCCTGTGCTGGAGTAACAATCTGACTCATGATCCAATGTCACAGAGATCAAACCACATTCCATCTCATCGCAATCTTCGACAATCACCTGCTTGCTGATCTCCTGGTCACAAGGACCACTAGTGTACGTCAACTTGACGGTCTTGGTTCCGGCTGTGCCAAAGGTGACAAAATGAGGCCCAATTCCCGTAGCAGCAGAAGGCATGGCGCCCGGACCAAAGTCCCAGGTATAGGTTCCATTGCCGATATTATAGGCAGTGAACACTACCGGATTGTCCTTACAGATCTTATCCGGTACATCAAAATTGGGGTTCTGTGTATTAAACAGAATGACATCCTGCTTGCAGGTCGCTGTTTTATTCCCACATGTAGCAGTCCAGGTGCGGGTCAGCACCTCCGGATAGGAACCCGCATAGGCATCCGAGTAAGTCACATTGCAGTTGAGGTTCTCGCAATTCACCTCAGGCTCACCCAGGTTGGATGGGTTCAGTGATTCATCACAGGCCACTGACTGACATGGCGGACAGGTCAACACAGGGATCTCAGGACTCGGATCACCGATACCCGTGCCACAACCTCCAAGGGCGTTGACATCACCACTTCCGGACTTTTGTTGTCCATTCAATGTTCCGGAATAGAAGAACCACGTGGATATCCCTGGTACATCACAATTGAATACGTTGGCACCCTGCCCGATCTGGAACCCAAAGGTCATGTCAGATGGTCGGTGCGTCAGATTCAACGTCCCGGAATAGGAACCAGTACCGACCAACTTGCTGGTGGTGGCGATCTCGTAGTATTCCCAATTTTGGTAATAATTGTTGTTGCCGCTATTGTTATCCGAGCAACCCTTATAGGTACGACCCAATGCAGACCATTGTGCCCAACTGCGCTTATTTTCCAGGTTGAGGGTCACATTGAATCCATAAGAAGGATTCTCCACACTGACCACCTGCCCTGTCAAGCTCGCAGTGCCATTTGCATTGACAACAAATCTGCCAGTGCTCACCCATTTGAATCGAGGGTCACTCAGGTTGGGCAACCCGGGAATCCAGAATGTCCGAGTCTTGCCATCACTTTCCAATTTATCCGTGATGATACAGTCTGTCTCTTGACAGGTCTCCGTGGATGTTTGACCAATGCCAACGGCCAGGATCACTACAGGACCTACTTTATTGGATGTGCATCCCTTATTGTCAACAACATAGATATCCTCGTATACGCCGGCAAATAGACCGGTCAGGATATTGCCATCGCTATTGAACGGGCCGGCTTGTTTCTGGATACCATTATACTTATAGTAAACGGTCACCGGGTAGGTTGTCCCGCAGGATTCACAGACATCCACATTGAGGATACCCGTGGCATCTTCACAATCGGAATTCTGGTGGACGGTAACGGAGATCAATCCACATTCAATATCATTACAATCCTGAACGGTGACTGTCTTGGTCACAGTGGCGGAGCAACCTCCTCCTGTGTAGGTCAACGTGACGGACTTGTTGCCAGCCGTACCCCAGGTGACGAAATGTGGTCCCTTTCCTGTAGCCGAAGTTGGCATGGCGTCACCGCCAAATGTCCAGGAATAGGTTCCGTTCCCGGAATCATCCGCGATAAATACAGCCGGGTTATCCTTGCATATTTTATTAGGGACAGGGAAATTGGCATTGACGGAGGCTTCAGAACAGCAGGCATACAATTCAAACTGGTCGATCAGCCACACATTATTCCCAGATCCTGTGGGTCCATAGGCCATCATTTCAATGGTGAAGGTTTCTCCTCCGGTATAACTCAAAGCACTGATGCCATCCCAATCCAATACATCCTGAAACCATCCATTTGCGGAGGTGTGACGATCGATTTCCTGATAGACTTCAGTTCCATTCTTCAAGATTCTGTACCCATAAAATGCTGGATAGCCGTTATAACTGCCATTTTCATCTTTATAAGGTGCATTGTTCCAGAAGCGCAACCCACTGAGATTGCCGGAAACGCAATTGGGGATGGTTACAGTAAAGTCAAATGCTTTCTGCCCATTATCAGACCAGCTGGCCAAATGATTCGACTTCAAGCGAACAGATTTCCCAGTTTGAAAAGGCGTGTTGGTAGAACATGACGACTCTATGGCATTCAGTCTTTTGATCTTGGATGCATCCAGTGCTCCACAATCCTGCGTATTAATATAAGATGCTGGCAATCCATTTCCAGGATTAAAGGGATTGCTCCCCGTACAATTATCCAGATTGTATGCGACTGCCAGAGGGCAGTCTACCTGACAGTAGGCACCTGCCCGAACAGCTCCGGAAATGACATAGGATTGGCCGTTTACATTCTGACCATTCTGATTATTCCGGGTATCGATCGTCACCGCCACATTGGTCGTCGCACCGGGAACATCCGGAATCGTGAGACTTACGATATTCAAACAACAACCACCTAGAACGGGATCTGATCCAAAGATCATTTTTTGAGTAGTTATACCTCCGGCCGTTGCCTTAACCAGCAGATATCGACCGTCATTCGTCAATTCCGATATGGGCAGTTCGACTTCAATATTGCGTGTGGCGGATCCCGCAGGTACCTTCAAGTTGAGTGTTTGGATATTGTTATACCCACTTATATGAGTAAACGTCCCCGACTCCATCACTTCCTGATCAACGATCCGGAAGGCATATGCGACGATGGACTGGACGTAACCTTTATAGGCTCCCGCATCATATTTTATAGAACTGACCTGCGGCATTGTCGCACGATAGACCCATACATTTGAACTGGCGCCAACCGGTGAGATCCGGTATGCTGAATATGAATTATTCAGATTGTCGGTGAGGGTTATAACATTGCCCGGGTTAGAACCTTTATAGACGACTTCAGCGACTGTTTTATAGACTGAATTTGGATTCGGGATCACCAACGTGGCAGGCGCCAGATCTTTGATACTTTTTCCATAGATGTCCACTTTTTTACTGTCGCCACATTCAAAGTACCAGTCGTCTGAGGCACAAGAAGTACAATCTTCTGCATAGATGTTGAAATCATCGATCGTCACGCCTACTTCAGAATCGCCGGAGTTGGAGGCATTGGTAAAAAAGATCGATGACAATGGCTTGGATGGATCATAATAGAAGGTGTACGAACATGTTTGCCAATTCAGATTCGACCAGCTGCTACTGGCAGGCAGAGAGAATTGGGTGATATATTCGAGATTGGAGGGGGCTCCTTCATACGTAAATTCAATATTGAGTCGTGTTGACTTCTGGGTGGGAATATTGGATTGGGGCACCCAGTTTTAGAGCGTGTTCTTCCAGGCGGCTGCCTTGAAGCAAATGGTGTAGGGCCTACCTGGGCACAGGTTCATATCCTTGATCACACCTGGCTCCGTGTTGAAACACTGATCCTTGTTGGGCAGCCAGACAAAATATTCTCCTTGTGGATTATTGGTCTTGCCATCCTTTTTAACATAATAGACGTTTGGTGCTGCCAGCCAGTTGTCAATATCGTCACCGGTATTGTTACTGGAAGTCAGACGTACGGTCCGACTTCCATTCGCTCCGCCCAAGTGCCAGTTGGAGGAAAGGATACTACTGGAGTTATTCTCATACCCGCCATTCGGAATGAGATTGGGTCCACAACCGGGGCACTCTGTCATCATCGCAATCCGCGATGGATTGGCAAAGGGCGGCTCAGGGCTGGTGGAGTTCGCATGGAGCTGGGTGAATGTCGTGATCGCTATAGAAACGATCATGATTGCTGAAACGGCAAAGATTCCCCAAGAGGAGGTCAGTGGTTTTCTCATAGTCTTTCTCAGTCAACACAATAAAAAAAGTCACTCACAGAAGTTCCCCCTTCTGTAGCGACGTGGATTGTCTATACAATTCTCTTATCCATACACCTGTAGGTGCGGCAATACCTCTCCATTTGGAGGGGTACCCCAAATTATATATTGGTGTTTTGGAATGTTGGCCCCGCAGAATTGTCACAAATCCTGGTAGGGATTACACCATATATCAGGCTAGCTGACTCATGTGTATGGGCAAATATACCTTTTCTCTTGTGCTATTTGTAGCCGCGCAATACCATTTCAATATAAAAAAACAGATGGGAAAAAGATCAATTCTTAAAGAGTTGCTGGCCAATTACATGCTCATTATAATTATTCTTCATGGATAAATAAAAAATCAATATGCCGTCACAATACACCCGCTAAAAAGAATTTTACCAGTTTGATAATCTGTGACATATGAAATTATACAGAGTTGCCGTTCAACTCCGTTTGAATGCCGATCAACCACCTTTTTATTTCTGTTTTATTCAATTGACACCCGGCTCGGTTGCGACCTTCAGTTGATCAAATTTCAATTTTGTAAAGATTTTTCAACCAGTCTTCTATTCCCAGCTATTCTGTTGATCCAAAAAAAGTCTCTTTGGCAGGTCGTCTCTACTCGCACCCGCTGGCAGCCACTATTGCCTCGTGATCACTGTGTTATTTTCTGTCAAAATGAGTGAAATTGTGACACATTCACATATACTCTCCGGAATGACCTGGAATCAGGCATCACCGGTGTCGACAAATGGATTGATCCAACTTTGGAAGGACAGATGGCGTGAATCTGCCCGTGGTCCGAACCAAATTGAATTTGGTTTCGTGTCAATGCCGGATAATCCGGCGTGGAAACAAGAGAAATGGGACTTGCCCCTTTTCAGCTCAGTGAGCTGAAAAAGCAGACAGCGGGTAGAAGCAAATGATGTGATGGTCGTACAGGCCTACATGGCCTCCATATCCTGGTCAGGACCTTCATTCAACTCGCGCTCGATCTCTTCCATATAGATATAGTCTACAGACTCTTCCACTGTGGGGATAAGTGTCAAAATGGAATCCAACCGAGAGATTTCGAGCAATTTCTTTACACTGGGATGGTTGATACCTGTAATAATAAAAGACTTCCCATCCGACCACAGGCGATTGCCCGTCAGGATGGCACTCAAGCCACTGGAGTCGACGAACTTAACATCTGCCAGATCCAGGATCAGATTGCGGATGCCCTCATTGCTCAGGATGACCAATTCAGATTTTAAGATGGGGGCTACCAGAGAGTTGAGGTTCTCTTCCCCCAGCTTCATAATGGCAAACTTGTCCTGCTTATCGATCTCGTATTTCATAATGGGTCCTTTCGCAATGGTAAAAGTACAACTTCCCGCCATTGATTTGCATGTTCCCGATGGAAGGTTCTTTCCAGAAAAGGGATCTTCTACTTAACATTACCGTAAGAAACTGGATTGGATGTTTTTGTGTTAGGACATCAAATACACCAGGAGTTGCAAGCCACTGGCCTTCAATTGCGTAAAAGGGCGTAATTTTACATGGAGTTGTACCATTCGGAGATTCCAGTTAAACTTGCAACTGGTAGTTCGACATTGTTTCAAGAACGTAGATTGTATGAATCGCAGATTTTCATCGCAGGTCAAACAGATCATCTCCAAGAGCCGGGATGAGGCAGTCCGTCTAGGACATGACTACATCGGCACTGAGCACCTGTTGCTCGGCATTCTCGAGGAGAAGACCAATCTGGCCATGAAAGTGCTCACTTCTCTGGACGTGAATTCCAAGGATCTCAAAACGACCCTGGAACAATCCGTTGCAGCAGGAGCGCAGAATGGCAGCGACCTCAATATTGGTCAACTCCCTCTGAACAAGCAGGCTGAAAAGGTTTTGAAAGTGACCTTCCTCGAAGCCAAGATGCTGAAGAGCGACGAGATCAACACCGAACACCTGATGTTGTCCATTCTCAAACACAAGGACAATATCGCATCACAAGTCCTGCAACAGTTTGACATTGACTATGATGTCTTCAAATCAGAACTGGAGTATGTTCTGCAGGAAGGCAACGTCGGTAGCCGGGATCCCTTCGCATCTGCTCAGCCAGAACCGGAGGATTCTTTTGAAGAGGAGGATGAAGGAAGCAGTCGTTACCAACGCAAAGGTGCCACCAAGTCCAGAACACCAGTCTTGGACAACTTTGGTCGCGATGTGACCCGACTGGCCGAAGAAGGCCAACTGGATCCCATCATCGGTCGGGAAAGTGAGATCGAACGTGTCTCACAGATCCTGAGTCGACGAAAGAAGAACAATCCCATCCTCATCGGCGAACCCGGCGTAGGTAAAACCGCTATCGTCGAAGGTCTGGCTCTGCGGATCATGCAGAAAAAAGTATCCCGTACGCTGTTTAACAAGCGAATCATCATGTTGGATCTGGCGGCACTCGTCGCTGGCACCAAATACCGTGGCCAGTTTGAAGAACGGATGAAAGCGATCATGAACGAACTGGAGAAATCCCGTGATGTGATCCTCTTCATCGATGAGATCCATACCATCGTGGGTGCCGGCGGCGCCACGGGATCACTGGATGCATCCAATATCTTCAAGCCGGCTCTCGCCCGGGGAGAATTGCAATGTATTGGCGCATCTACGTTGGATGAGTATCGCCAGTATATTGAAAAAGATGGTGCCTTGGATCGCCGCTTCCAGAAGGTCCTGGTCGATCCGCCGAGCCCTGAAGAAACCATTCATATCCTGACCAACATCAAGCCTAAATACGAGGAGTTTCACAACGTCACCTATACAGACGAGGCCATCAAAGCCTGTGTCAAACTGAGTGACCGGTATGTGACGGACCGTTTCCTGCCCGATAAAGCCATTGATGTGCTGGATGAGGTAGGTGCACGTGTACACCTCAAGAACATTCATGTTCCCAAGCATATCGAAGAACTCGAGAAAAAGATCGAGGATCTCAAGGAGCTGAAGAATCAGGCCGTCAAGGACCAGCAATATGAAAAGGCTGCTGATCTCCGGGACGATGAATCCAAGCTGCAGCGTCAGTTGGAATACGCCAAAAATTCCTGGGAGGAAGAATCCAAGACCAAGCGCTACCCGGTAGATGAAGAGGATATCGCAGAAGTGGTATCCATGATGACGGGTATTCCAGTGAATCGGGTTGCCCAGAAAGAAAGTCACCGACTGGTTTCCATGACAGACGACCTCAAGAAGATGGTCATTGGTCAGGATGAAGCCATCATCAAGGTCACCAAGGCAATCCAGCGAAACCGTGTAGGACTCAAGGATCCCAAGCGCCCCATTGGCACATTTATCTTCCTCGGACCTACCGGTGTCGGGAAGACAGAAATGGCCAAGGCGCTATCTCGCTATCTCTTTGACTCGGAGGACAGTCTGATCCGGATCGATATGAGCGAATACATGGAGAAATTCTCCATCAGCCGCTTGATCGGTGCCCCTCCAGGCTATGTGGGGTATGAAGAAGGCGGACAGCTGACGGAGAAGGTCCGTCGCAAACCATATAGTGTGATCCTGCTCGACGAGATCGAAAAGGCCCACCCGGATGTATATAATATCCTCCTGCAAGTTTTGGACGATGGTCAATTGACTGATGGTCTGGGTAGAAAGGTGGACTTCAAGAACAGCCTCATCATCATGACCTCCAACATTGGCGTACGTCAATTGAAAGACTTCGGCCAGGGAGTGGGGTTTGCGACTAAAGCCCGGCAGGAATCTGAAGAAGATAATGCCAAGAGTGTGATTCAAAATGCACTGAAGCGAACCTTCTCCCCTGAATTCCTCAACCGGATCGATGATGTGGTGGTCTTCAACACATTGGGGCAGGACGAGATCTTCAAGATCATCGATATCGCCCTCGGTCAGTTGCTGAACCGAATGACCAGCATGGGTTTCTCGCTGGAACTGACCAAGGAAGCCAAAAAATTTGTGGCCGAAAAGGGGTATGATCCACAATTTGGAGCTCGCCCACTGCACCGCGCCATTCAGAAATACATAGAAGATCCACTCGCAGAGCAGATCTTGAATACGAATCCGCCCGAAGGAAGTACCTTTGAGGCTTCCTTGAACAAGGAAGCAGATGGTCTGGATATCTCCGTCCGGAAGGAAGTCAAATCGGATGTCAAATAACAGACCTTTATTGCGTGTAAATGTACGGCTGACTACTCTGTAGTAGCCGTACATTTACATGTTAGAGAAACACAATCTTATCATAAAACCAAACATTTGAACAGACGCAGCCAACCCCCCAAAAAAGACGACAGGTATGAATTCAGGATCAATCATATGATCCGGGTTCCAGAAGTCCGACTCGTCGGAGACCATTTGGAAGAGATCAGCGAAATCGCTGGTACGATCATCGAACCAGGCGTTTATACGACCAGACAGGCTCAGAGTTGGGCACAACAGTTGGAATTGGACCTTGTCGAAATTTCACCAAAGGCTGTTCCACCGGTCTGCAAGATCGTGGATTACCGCAAGTTCATCTACGACAAGAAGAAGAAAGAAAAGGAGCTGAAAGCCAAGATCGTGAAGACGGTCATGAAGGAGATCAGATTCGGTCCGAATACGGATGAACATGATTTCGATTTCAAGCTGAGGCATGCCAAGAAATTCCTGGAGGAAGGCTCAAAAGTCAGAGCTTATGTCCACTTCCGCGGACGAACCATCGTTTTCAAGGATAGAGGAGAGCTCTTGTTGTTGAAGTTCCTGAATGAGTTGGAAGATCTCGGAACAGCTGAAGCCTTGCCAAAAATGGAAGGCCGACGAATGTCTGTGATTATCTCCCCCAAGAAGAAAAAATAGCGATCCTTTCCGGGAAGCTTGAATTTCCATGGAAATCGCCGTATTTTTGCACGCTAAATTGTAAGGCTATGCCCAAGATGAAAACCCATACCGGTGCCAAAAAGCGCTTTCGCCTTACCGGTACAGGTAAAGTACGTCACTTTCACGCCAATCACTCTCACCTGATGCGCAAGAAGTCCAGTCGCCGTAAACTCGTTTTACGTCATGGAGATATCCTGTGCGATGCAGATACGCCAGGTGTATTGAGATTGTTGTGTAAGTAAGTTCTTATCCCTTCACCAGACTTTCCGGTCCAAAGTGTCCTGTTAAGGGACCCCGGCCAGTCGCAAATTTGTTGTCATGCCTAGAAGTGTAAATGCCGTGGCCAGTCGGGCCAGACGGAAAAGAATCATGAACGCTGCCAAAGGATACTTTGGCGCCCGTAGCAAAGTCTACACCGTAGCCAAAAATGCTGTTGAAAAAGCATGGAGCTACGCCTACCGCGACAGAAAAGGTAAAAAGCGGGCTTTCCGCCGCCTTTGGATCGCTCGTATCAATGCCGCCGCTCGTCAGGAGGGGACCACCTATTCCCGTTTGATCAATGGCCTGCACAAAAACAATATCGAGTTAAATCGGAAGGCTCTCGCCGATCTGGCGTTGCACCACCCCGCTGCCTTCAAGGCTGTGGTGGACGCGGTCAAATAACCCGGACCGATTCAATCTTTACTAATAAAGGCATCCGTCAGCTGACGGATGCCTTTTTTTATGCTTGATCACCTGAAGATCAATACGCAACCAAAACTGGCACACACTGTTGTCTGCTCGCCTGCTCTACCTGAAGATAGTAAAGTCCTGTACCAATACCCGGACTGATCGGCCATGATGCAGCCTCCCCTTTTCCAGGAGCATGCCAGCGCCGGGTAGCCACCACGTGGCCATTCAGATCGAACAACGTTCCCCTTACATCCCCGGAAAGCCCTCCGGTCAGCCGGAGTTGGATCTCGCCGCCTTGTATCGGATTATGCAGAACAGTGGCGATCGATGCAGTGGATAATGATGGCTGGTCGTCCGTGGCCACCATGAATGAAACCAGCGAAGACTCATAGACACCCAGGCCATGCGTGGCCGCACGGATTGTCTGCTTGGGCAGAGAAATGGACAGGTCCATCACCAGGGTCCCATCCGGCAAACCATTTGAAAAAACGTCCCAGGTGGCTCCACCATCGGCAGAAAAATACACACCCAGATCTGTCCCGGCATACACATGTCTGGACTCATAAGGATCGTAGACTACACAGGAAATGGGGACCTCAGGAAGTCCCATCCCCCATGGGCTCCAGCTGGTCCCTCCATTCACAGAGCGATACAGATTCTGGGGGGCAAATCCGCCAAACGTCGCCAGAAGCGTGTCCCCTAATGGATGAAACGCAATATCGGTGCAGTATCGGGATGGCAGACCGGTTGCCGTGATCCAGGTGTTTCCATTGGTCAAGGACACCCTTACCTTTCCCGTATTCACCCCGCCAGACTGGATCGGATCTGATGATGTCACAACCACCAGATGGTTCCCATTGGTCGGGGATATTTCCATATTCGTGATGAGGTTGCTTCCATCCAACGGGGTGGGATGTACCAGTTGCCAGGAACCCAGCGCCCCGAAAATGTTCGAACGGTATAAGCGCTGCCCTCCTGCAAACACCCTGTCGGGGGATTTGGGGTCGATCTGGAATGGCCCGTTAAAAGCGACCGACTCATTTGCAAAAGTAGATCCTGACACTTGTTCAAAATTGCTGCCTTTGTTCAACGACCTGAAGAGGAGCAGATTCTGTGCAGAAGCGATCACCCGCTGATCATTTGTCGGGTCGATGGCCGTTGACAGGCCGTCTCCACCAACGACACGTACCCAGGCATCATCTCCTTCATAGATGGCGGTGGCATTATCCTGCATCCCACCAATAGCAAAGTCGGCATCCTGACCGGAATTTGAAAACCGGGCATAAAACTGCTGGGTCTGATAGCCTCCGTTGCGGCCAGAGAAATTGAGACCGTCATCTGTGGTGACAAAGAGACCACCATCCGAAGCCACCCACGCCTGAGAAGGTACCAACGGGTTGTACTGTATTTCGTGAATATCCGCATGGACATAATAGGGCGGTCCTTCCGGTCCGCCCACAGGCACTTTACCAAAGAGCCATTCTTCCCAATAGCTGACCTGGATCAACATCTCACCTCCATTGAAAGATCGATGCATATCGATACCGCCATACAGTAAATAATCTGGATCTGTAGGAGAGACTGAAAGCGCATGAGAATACCAGCCCTGATATTTGGGAATATCCTGAGGGTTGACCAGATCCCAGCTTTGCCCTCTGTCATTGGAGTGGTACAGTCCGATCCCTTCCTGTGCATTGGCTACGGAACAGTACAATTGATCCGGGTCAGATGGCACCGGGCCAAACATAGCCTTGCCTGTGTAACCATCAGGAATGCCATCGTCGATCAAATTGAATGTCTTCCCACTGTTTGTGGTCCGGTACAAGCCTGCCCCGGCAGTAAAGAAACTCCCGGCAGCAACCATCAGTTGAGACGTATCTGAAGGGTGTAACCAGAGGTCGGTGACCATGTCCTGATCCAGGATGCGAGCCCATTGCTCGCCACCGTCATCACTGCGGTAGACGCCCTCACTGGTGCCCGCATACAGGATATCCGCATTCAACGGATTTATGATGATCTTCTGAATGGACCGCAGGGGCCCGGAAGTCCAGTCAAGGCTGGGGGACCAGGTCTGGCCGCCATCTGTGCTGCGCAAGATGCCAATGCCATAGGTGCCTCTTGTGAATCGGTTGATGGTACCGGGTGTTGCCGCCTTCTGGTTGTACATCTCTCCAGTGCCGATCCACATCCTGTCTGGGTCAGCTGGATCGATGAGAATCGCCGAAACGCCGAGCACGGGGTATCCGGTGGAAATGCGCTCCCATGCAGTTGGCCCCAGGCCTCCATTTTTGGTGACCCACAATCCGCCACTGGCCGACCCGGCATAAACGATATCCGGATTCTGCGGATGAAAGGCCACACACAGGGTCCGGCCTCCAATATTTTTTGGTCCCAATGGCTTCCAATCAGAAAGGTCAACAGTGCGTGCGGTCGCCTGCTGAAAGGCCCGCATCCATTTTCCGACATCCAGCACACCGTGCTCATCCATGCGTCGGGTATACCATTCATCCAGGGCTTTGCCTGCTTCACTGGCTTCCAGATTATCATTACTGGATGATTCATGGGATGTACAAGAAAACAACAGGAAAAGTCCACACCAGACGATCCAACCCAAATGCTTCATGAATGCCAATTTGTTCAAATAAAGTGCACAAAGATAGGTGTACGTAATCTCTCCGGCTGAGGATTCATTTCCTTTGTGACCTGGCCGACATTTCCTTCCAGAGGACTCCACAGAGAAGTCTTTATCTTGGAGGTCCACTTGATACCTCCTATGTCCATCTCCGCTCATACACCTTCTGAGCCCCAGGCTTTAGACAAGCACCTGGCGCGCCAGGTAGAGAGTTGGACCCTTTCTCATCAGGTGACCACCATTCCCCCAGACCGACTGGCCAAATTGCTGGGTGTGTTGCTCGATCATATTGCCCAGACCGAGCCGCTCCATTTTACCACGCAGTTCTCCTTGATGGCATATATCTGCCACAAATTCAGAACACCGTTTCCCACACAACAAGCACTTCACCTCTTCCGAAAGCACATGTCCCAGTTGGATGGTATGTCCGAACCCGACAGCCAATTGATCCAGGATGCCCGCTCCTGGGGGTATCGCGCCCTGGCAGGGACCATTCGGGATATTTTCGAAGTACCGTTGGAATCCACTTTTGTCGATCTTCTGGAGCAACTCCCCAAAGCCACACTTCTCAATCGCGGGCATTATGGATTTGAAGCATTAGTACCCCTGGTGGTAATCGAAGTTCGGGTGGAACAATGGCAACTTGTCGGGTATCGGGAAGATGAGCCTGGACAGCCGGTCATCGTACAGGGGAATGTGCTGGAGCGAAATGAGAACTTCAATCCGCTCTGGCCCTACCTGTCCGAACATCCCTCTCCCATGATCCGCCTCAATCTGGTCGACTGTGAAGTGGATGAAGACGGCATCCTCTATCCCAGAGGATTTATCCTGGAGCCCGATCATCTCTATGATGTCACAAGCGTCGCCGAATGCTTCACGCCAACGGGGCAATTTCCGGTCATCGGTGTGTTAAAGCGATTCCTACCCAGTGATGTGACCAGTCCGATCCTGGCGGGACATATGGCTAACTTCTTCCTCGATCGACTGATCCAGGACCCTGATCTTGAGTTTGATACTGTTTTCCCCCAGGTGTTTTCACTGCATCCTCTCGGTTTCGCCCTGCTCAGTGACCAGGAAGTCCGTGAACTGGCCCAGAAGGGAAAGCACCATTTTGCCACACTCCAGTCCTTCGTCCGGTCAGGACTGAAAAGTGAGGGTATCAACGCAGAAGATTGCTATCTGGAGCCATCGTTTTACAGCCCGGAATTCGGGCTTCAGGGACGTCTGGACATTTTCCATCTGCCGCCAGATGAAAAACAAGCGCCTGGTATTATCGAGTTGAAGAGTGGCAGCCCATTCCGGCCGAATGCCTATGGCCTGAATGCCAATCACTATATCCAGACCCTGCTCTATGATATTCTGGTCAAGGAATTACGACCTAAAACCCAGGCACTGACCTATATCCTCTATTCGAAAGATTCGGAAAAACCACTGCGATATGCCCCGGTCGTTCGGTCCAAGCAAATGGATGCCCTTCAGGTTCGGAATGAGATTCTGATGATGGACAACGAGTTGGCTTGCCTGCAGGGACATGATCCCGCTACCTGGAAGATTTTTGCAGACTGGAATGCGAAGACGTTGTCTGGGTTATTCGGATTTCACCAGCGTGATCTCAATTTGTTTGCCACCACCTGGGAAGGTCTGAGTCGCCTCGAAAAGGCTTATATGGCCACATTTACAGGCTTTCTGGCCCGGGAATACAAACTGGCTAAATCCGGAAGAGCCGGATCTGACCGCTGGAAGGGCCAGGCAGCCCTGTGGTTGGATACACGAGGAGAAAAGGCCGATCGGTTTGCCATCCTGTCTTACCTCCGGATCACACGGGATCAAAGCGCTGAACAGGACCCTGTCCTCCATCTTTCTTTCACGGAGCACACACCCAAACTCGCCAATTTCCGGATCGGGGACATCGTGATCCTGTATCCTCACCTGCCCGATGGTTCCAGCACCAGGGATCAACTTTGGAAGTGTACGATCGTAGACCTGTTTCCGAACGGAGTGGCCGTTCGACTGCGGGCGCCGCAGGTTCACAAATCCCGATTTCAGGATTCGGGGTTATGGCATCTGGAACCGGACTTCCTGGATAGTTCTTTTCATCAGCTGACAAAAAGCCTGTTTGCTTTTGCCAAGGCTCCGGAGCCGAAAAGATCCATCATTCTGGGTCGGGAGGCTCCCCGCAAGAGTGACACCCGAACATATGAATTGTCAGAACAAATGACCCCCGAACAGCGGGATGTCGTTCGTGATCTGCTCAATTCCAAAGATTACTTTTTGCTTTGGGGACCACCAGGAACGGGCAAGACCAGCGTAGTGCTGCATCACCTGGTGTCCTGGCTGATGGAGAACACGCAGGAACAGATCCTCCTGTTGGCATATACCAATCGCGCGGTGGATGAGATCTGTGCATCTGTGGAGGCGATATCAGAAAATACCCGCGAACATTACTTGCGCATTGGCAGCCGATTCAGTACCTCGCCCGAATATCGGGATCGCCTCCTGGCGACACAGATGTCTGCGTGTACGTCTCGCGCAGAGATCAGGAGCCTCATCCAGAAACATCGCCTGTTCATCGGTACGGTCTCCTCGATGCAGGGAAAGTCGGAGCTCTTTGCTTTGAAAAAATTTGACCGGGTCATCATTGATGAAGCATCACAACTTCTCGAACCTATGCTCTGTGGCCTGCTGCCCCGGTTTCAGCATTTTACCCTGATCGGCGACCATCGACAATTGCCCGCAGTGGTCACTCAGGACCATCAGGATCGGGTCATTTCCCTGCAACATCTGAAGGACTTCGGATTTCAGGATGCTGGGACTTCTTTGTTTGAGCGACTGTTGACCCGTGTAACTGGTGCCGGATGGACTCGAGTGGCCGGGATGCTTTCCCGACAGGGCCGGATGCATCGTGAATTGATGGCATTTCCAAATGAAATGTTCTATGATGGAAAGCTGGAATGCATCGGCTCATTTCAGGACAGGCCTCTGACCGATCCCGCTTTGGACCATCCGCTCCACCCCATTCTCTCCAGTTGCAGGGTCGCCTTCTTTCCGGTCGAACCGGACCCGGACGAACGGCTCCTCAAAATGAATCGTCCAGAAGCCGCATTACTGGTCCGTTTGTATGAGTATTACAAAGCCCTGTACCAGGCTGAAGGCAGGACCTGGGATCAGGACACCCTGGGGATCATCACTCCCTTCAAAGCCCAGATCGCCTTGATCAAACAGTTGTTCAATGAGGCGGGAATCGACTCGGACGAATGCACCATTGACACGGTAGAACGATATCAGGGCGGCGCCCGGGAGATCATCCTGGTCTCGTTCTGTGTACAACGTCCGCAAGAGCTCGACATGATCACCTCGGATGAAAACGGCATTGACCGCAAACTGAATGTCGCCCTGACCAGAGCGCGGGAACGGATCATTACCCTTGGGATGCCTGAAGCTCTGGAGGCCCACCCTGTTTATAAGGCTTATGTCGAGCGGTACCGCATCGATCGCTGATCGCGAATATCAGGGAATGCCGATCAATTTATGCGTCTGGAGGCTCAGATGCCATTGCGGGTGTTTCAGACAATAATCCGTCGCGAGACGAATGTTCTCCGCCTGGTCGGGCCCATCCATGGGCTGGAGAAAGAAGTGATCAAATTCCAAACGGGTAAAACGTTCAGGCATTGCTGCCGCTTGTGGATATACCAATTTGAGTTCCTGGCCACTCTTCTGCACCAGCTCGGATCCAGCCTTTGGGCTGACACAGATCCAGTCGATATCAGCAGGCACTTCGATGGTCCCATTGGTCTCGATGGCGATCTCTATTCCTTCCTGATGAAAAATGTCGATCAGGTGCTGATCCAATTGCAGTAAGGGCTCTCCCCCCGTGCAGACCACGAAAGGTGGTATGGTAGAATCAGGAGGCCAGGACATTTGAATTTTACGGGCCAGCTCGGTCGCCTGATAACGACCTCCGCCCGGCCCGTCTGTACCTCTGAAATCCGTATCACAGAAAGTACAGACAGCCTTGGCCCGGTCCTCTTCCCGACCCGACCAGAGGTTGCATCCACTGAAACGGCAGAAGACGGCAGGCCTCCCGGCATGTGCCCCTTCCCCCTGAAGCGTATAGTAAATCTCTTTGATCAGATATATGGAAGATTCCTTTTCGGACATGTCGTACTAGAATTGGGTCCTTAGCTAGCCTGAGGGTTCACCGGAAGTGGTTTTGCCCCTGGCCTGGGGACCGGAATGATCAGTTCAACAAAGATACAGCTTAGGTGTTCCCGCATGAGGTCTTATCTTTCCCTATGTTCTGGCAATCCGGTGATAAAGTCTATCTGATCCACACCCGTCAATGGGGGATATTTGGCCGTTATCTGGACAATGAAACTGCCATGATCCTTCCGGATGATGATGACGAAGAGATCCCCGTTCATCTGGATGACCTGGACTATCATGCACCCCCTCCGGAAGTAGCCGGCCCTACCCCTACGCCGGTTGCCCCTGTCCACCCCGGTTCCACGGATATCCGGGGAGTTGTCGAGACTCGTGAATCCGGCATCTTCCTGGCCATCACGGCTGATCCAGATCATATGGAAGTTCGGAAGTTCTACATCTTGCTGATCAATGATGGGCGATCTCCCCTATCATTTGAAAGCCACTTTGCTGGCGAGGATCTGGATGTGCTTCGGAAGAAGGGCGATCTACAGCAAGGGGAATGGATCGAATTGGTTGCACTTGCCATGGATCAACTCCACCATCAACCGGAGATCACTGTTCGATCCTTCTGGAAACTTGAGGATCAGATGTTAGAAAGACCCCTTTTTTCACTGCGGCCCCGACCCAAGACTGTCTTTTCCAAAATGACACCGAACAGCTACTTCAACTTTCCAGCTGTACTGTATGCCCTGCCCGATGAGACAGGTGTAAAAGAAGCCTTGCAGGTACATACACGTCGGCGATCCCTTGTCCCTTCTGACAGGGCACTGATCAGCTCTACACCTGCACCACATCTGCGGGCATCCTTTGACATCGTACAAGATCTGCACGCTGAAAGATTGTTTGCTGATCCTGGCAAGATATCGAGCACGGACATCTTTGCCAGGCAAATGCTTGTATTCGAGCAATTTCTGAAGCAGGCCATTCAGGTAGGTGTGCCACATGTCTTCATCATCCATGGCCTGGGAAAGGGCAAACTGAAGAAAGCGATAGCGGAACGATGCAAGCATATCCCAGAGGTGAAACTGGTCCGAAACGACTATCACCCCAAATATGGTTTCGGAGCCAGCGAGATCGTATTCGTCTGAAACAGAGATATCTTTCAAACCTGTGGAATGGCGAATATTTAATGGACAATACTTATCTTGAAGGAACTTTTCATCTATCAATTGCCCCGCACCCATGAAATTTGAGATCTTCTTAAGTGACAAATCCGGCAAATACTATTTTCGGCTCAAATCTAGAAATGGTCAGATCATCCTGCAGTCACAGGGTTATGAAGCCAAGTCCAGTGCACAAAACGGGATAGCCTCAGTAAGCAAGCACTGCTCGGATCCCTCGTGTTATGAAACGAAACAAGCCAGCAATGGGAAATGGCATTTTAATCTGAATTCCTCGAACGGACAGATCATCGGCAGTAGTCAAATGTATGCCAGTTCATCGACTATGAAGGCTGGTATGGAAGCATTACAACGTGTAGCACCGATTGCCCGGACAGTCGATCTGACCTGATCAACCGGCCACTCTTCTTATTTGATCAATTGGACCTCTCCCTTGATCAGGCGCTGCTGGCCTGAGGTCATGCGCAGGGTCGCCTTATAAATGAAGACACCCGGATCCATCGGATCTCCGTGATAGGTCCCATCCCATCCCTGTTCAAGCACTCCCGGCTCCAGGTCGATTCCCTGAAAGAGCTGATTCCCCCATCGGTCAAAAATGGCCAGATCCAGTATGCGATCTACCAACTCATTCCCGTAGATCGTAAATCCATCGTTGATCCCATCCGCATTGGGGCTGAATGCTGTGGGAATGAAGAATCGAGTCGGCCCATCAAACAGGGTAATGACCAGCTGATCTGAAGCCGTACAACCATCCTCATTCTCCACCATCACCTCGATCAGGAGCGATTCTGTGATAGATAATGTCTGGGTCAGACATGCCGGACAAATGATATTCATCGGTTGCCAGATCACGTTGACCAGTGTTCCTGGAGTGCCACTCAACACCGCTTCAAGGCCGACTTGCGTTCCCGGTGGGACGCTGATATCCGGACCCAGATCCACTGTAAAAGAGTTCGATTCCATCAGGGTGATCGTCGTATCCAAAAGGCAACCCTGATCATCCTGGACCGCCAGGGTATAGTTGCCTGGCCCCAGGGAGGGGAAGGTGCTATTCGTGCCATATCCCTGCTGGTTCAACTGGTACTCATAGGGTGACAAGCCTCCCGTGACATCCATGATCTGCAGTTGTCCATCCATCCCCTGGCAGGACGGCTGGATGACCTCCACAGTAAATCCTGAAGGACCTGGAACTCCGCTTGACACCAGCACAGAATCCTGGCTCACACAGCCTGTAATCTGATCCTCCACAGTCAATATATAGAGACCGGGAACATCCACGACATAGGTATTGGTCCCACTCACACTATCGGGCCCAATGGACCATTGATAGGACCAATCCGGGTTGTTTCCAGATCCCTGGTCCCCCAGAACAAGCTGGTCCTGAGTGCATCCCAAGACCTGATCCGCGCCAGCAATCGCAATGGGGGCAGCATACATGATGACCCGCATTATGGCTGTATCTGCCTGACAAGGTGAAGCAGCATCAACGATATATTGAATGTCATACTGGCCCGGAGTCTGCGGTGCCAAACCGGTCCAAAGTCCGGTGCTGGCATTCAATCCGGTGATCAGATCCGGATTTGTCTCCGGCACTTTCCAAATACCGCCCGGGTCACCTCCTGCCAGGAGGCTGGATAGATCTTCGTTCAGCGAGGTTGCCGGACAAAAGAAAAGTGTATCCGTAAAGGATCCAGCTGACGGCTGACGAAGCAGATCCAGGCTCAACTCTACAGAATCCGGACAACCGGGAGCTGGAGTGGCGGTCAAGATGAAACGGATGACATACTGCCCGGGATCAGCGTTTGACAGCACTAGAGAGTCACCTATTACCACAGCTGGAGTACTCCCGACCGGCGTCTGGATCACTTGCCATGTACCAGCATCTGGAAAGGTCTTATAACTGTTCAGTGGGATCATAGCAGCCGAAGTACACCACTCGAGAGGCCCTGAAAGGACCAGTGGTGGACAGGCGCAGGCAACTACGTTCACATAGATACTATCTGCAACTTCCGGGCAACTACCAGAGGAGGCAGTCGTCTGGTATATAAAGAGATAGGTCCCTACCGTGACACCGGTAAAATCCAGGAACGGAAAGGCTCCGGTCGCTCCGGAATTCTGTACATCTGTCCAACTGCCTGACGAGGGGGTGGACAGGAACAATGAATCCATCCACAAAAGGGGTGTGCCGGATGGCCCAGCCGCATTGCACACCTCTACGGTCTGTCGCAGATCAGCTACAGGCAGGGACTCCAGGTGGACTTCTACGATCGCTTCGTTCGAGCAGGGATCCCCCGGTGTACTGGTCCAGGTGGCTTTGAGGTAATAGATGCCTGCTGTGGCTTGATGGGTGGTCAGGGTTGAACCGGCCAACTTGGCGGCATTCATGCCCGGAGGGGCGGAAACCATGACCCAGTTGACCATCAGTCCAGAGGGCACCAGCGTGTTCAGGTCCAGATCCGGTTCTGCATTACAAATGGTGACATCATCCACCGTCGGACAGGCACAATCAACGACATGAATCGTTATTGGATAACTTTGGGCTTTGCAAGGAGGCTGCACATTCTGAAACCCGTAGATAAAAATGTATCCGCCTGGTGTCGCTCCGGTAAAATCAAGGATGGGCAGGGTGCCATTCGCCCCGGGAACAGGCTTCAGTGCAGACCATTGTCCCGTTGTATCGCCGGAGAGGATGAGTGACTGGAAATTCAGGGTGGTGGGCCATGCCCCATTCAGTGCTTCATTGCATACTGTATCCTGAACAGGGATCATAGCTGTAGGTGGTGACAACAGCACCAACTCCATGGTATCTGCCAGCGGGCAGTTTCCCGGTGGTGCAGGCACCAGCGAGTACACCAGGCTATAATGCCCTGTATCTGCTCCATTGACAAGCAACTGCGTCGAGATAATTTGGGCAGGTGAGGTACCGGGAGGAGTTTGGGAGATCGTCCAGATCCCCTGAGCGACATTCAACTCAAAGTCTGACAAGTCGACATCCCCTCCATCATTACACAGTGTATCCAGGGGGATGATCTGAAGGGGCGGACAGGTACAATTCAACACGATCACTTCAGTCACACCTACAGCCTCCGGGCAGGGTGCCTGGGCTGTAACCGTGGTATATTCAAAACTGTATTGCCCTGGAGCAACGCCAGTAAAGTTGAGCTTGGGTAAACTACCCTGTGCCCCGGAGCCATCGAGATCCACCCAGTCTCCTCCTGAAGTACCTGTCAGGATCAGACTATCCAGATCAAAAACGGTCGGCCATTGACCGATAGTGACCTGATTGCAGACCGTATCTGCGGGAGCCAACTGCAAAACAGGTGGCGCATGGATCTGCATTTGATGGACAGATGTATCCACACATCCTGCCGGGGGGGCATTCGTGAGGTGGAACACCACCTGGTATAGTCCTGTATCCCGGCCAAAGACCAGCAGACTGTCCATTTGGATCACCGCAGGATTAGAACCTGTTGGCACTTTGGAAATGGTCCATGCCCCTGCTTCAGGTGTCAGAATGAAATCATCCAGGTCGACGACCGGATCCAATGTGCAGAACGGCCCCGGTGGCAGTGTAGCTACAGAAGGGCAAGCGCAATTCTCGACAAAGATTTCTATGGTCCGGATAATATTGGTACATGGAGGCATCGCATTCACCGATGTCCAGGTGAAGGTGTAGGAAGCCGGTCCAGGCACACCATTAAAATCCAGGATCGGGAACACTCCACCTACCGGGGCTCCATCCGTATTGGACCAGGATCCGACGACGTTGGCAGACAGGATCAGGGTATCAAAATTGATGAGCGTATTGAAGACGCCTCCCCCGCTGGAATTGCAAATGTTGACAGAAGTCTTCATGGTGGCCATCGGAGCAGGAACCGCCATCCAGGTAAAGGAAAGAGTATCCGTACATGCACCGATCTGATAAAAGACATAGACAGTATCCACCGTGGTGGGATCCACGATCGGACCAATCTGGGTCGACATATTCAGGGGGTGCCCGCTGTGAAAGGTGAGTTGCCCTCCCAATTTGTTCAGATCAGAAAAGCCCTTCTGATTCAGATTGACGTTGCTACCCGAACAATAGGAAATGACCGATGGTCCGGACAACTTGGGAAGTGTCGGGTCCTTCTGAACATTGACTTTTACGGAATCTGAACAAGATTTTCCGTTCGCCAGGAGCTTACTCAGTTTCAGGGTGTAGTTGCCAGGTTGATTAACTATGGCGAATAAGGTCCCCTGGCCAGACACCAGGTTGCCCCCCGGACCGGGAATCCACTGGATGAGTGGATTCAAGGTATTAAAGGTCGAGCCTATACCGCTGATGCCTACAGTCGGCATGGTACAGTCCAGCATACCCTGAACCACGGCGTTCGCACCGAGCTTGACCACAAAAAGATCGAGGTGGACAATGCTGTCACATCCCGTAAACGGGCTGGTCAGCGTATCCTTGTATTGGCCGGATTTGCCGTAGAAATTATTCCCGACGATAAAAAACTCTCCCGGACATAGGGTGTCTGTCACCTGGACAATGCCGATCGGCGGAATGGTCAAATGGAGGGTCACAATGCTGTCACATCCTGTTTTAGTTATAAAGGTATCGGTCACGGTTACCGATTGGCAATACAACGAGTCGCCCAGTGGAAAACACTGTCCGGAACACAGCAGGGTATCGATGGTTACAGGTGCAGGTGGCGTGGCAATTGTGATCGTGAGGCATTTATTGGTGATGTCCCCACAAAAAGGAGGCTCTTCACTGAAGAGCAAGGCTTTGAGGTCACTGACGGAAAGTAATCCATCCGGCGCGGGTATGCTGTCAAGATCCTTCTTCGCATAGGACATCCCGCAGATCTCATATTGGCCGGGCGGCGCTGTGGTCAGGTCAATATCTGAAAGGTAGGCTTGAATGACCCCTCCTGTTGACTGGATAAGCGTGTAGTTGTATTGAGCCGTATCCGGTTGAGGACCAAAAAAGATCGGATACAGATCCATGTCCAGCCCTGGATCGCCTTGGCAGAATGTCTGGTTTTGGTTCTGGCTGAGATTGCCGGCAAATGCCTGACAACTGCAATCGATCCCTGAATCATCACAAAAGAGGATCGAGAAATTGATAAAGGTGCCTTTCTCCAGTTCTGTACAATTCTTGACCAGGATCTTCCATTGTCCGTTGACCGGACCGGAGTTAAAGTCCTCCAGATTTCCTTTGTAGGGATGATAGGTGCCGGTATAAGACTGAAAGGACGACCAGAGCTGATTATTTGTCCATTTCGGGAAAATATTCGGATCCGGGTTCGGCAAGATGCTGGACTGGACAAAGGCGATATCCCACGAACTGAATGCTGAGCTGGCAAAGCCGGAGGTAAGATTGGGGCCGATAAATTCGATCGTATCGCCACCCGGGCTCACCAGACACATCGAAAGGGACCAGACGTAATTGTGTTGAAAATGCACCTTCAGGCCACAAACCCCCTGAAAAGGATGGGCCAGATCGTCATTTTCTGCGCCTTTGATATTGAGGACGAATTCGAGTGTCCGGCAGGAATCCGTACCGGGAGGCGGCAGGGCCTGCGGGCAGTTGAGACACTCACAATCCTGCCCCTGAGCATAGGAGAAACTGAAAAGGAGCAACAGGGCAATCAACCCTTGCCGTAGATGCCATGTTCCTGGGATAGATAAGGTCATGTGCAAAAGGGGATACCTCAATGACTGTCCAGATTTATGCAGACAGACCGTGGTGCCCTAAAGATACAGGCTTTACCGCCTCGAGGCAACAAGAGAAATAGACACATGTTGTCATGGAGTCGGATTGCGGTAAAAAAACAGGGGGCGATCAGCGATCGCCCCCTGTTTGACATGCAAGATTTTTGCTCCTTATCTGGCGATCTGCAGTCGAATAGCATACGGACGTACTCCATCCCACAAACGCAGGAAGTATTGTCCAGAAGGCACATCTGGCATATAGATGGCATGACGCAAGGGTGATGCATTGAAGTCGACCGAACCAGCATACACCTGCTGACCCAGAATGTCAAGGACATCATAGTGGAGCATACCAATGGGCTTGCCGGTCAATTCCAGAGTGAACAATCCGTTCGACGGGTTGGGCAATATTTGGATGCCGGTCAGGAATGCCGGTAATTCAATGGAGGTATTGTCTACCTGCACAACTTGAATCACCGTATCTGATCCACAAGCATTGGAGGCGATCAATTGCACATTATATGCGCCAAATTCAGAGAATACATGTTCAGCATCTATATCCAGACTTGTCGCTGCGGGCTCAAATTCCCACTTGTAGCAGGTACCAAATTCAGTGATATTGGTAAAGGATACATCCAGCAGATCTGCCACATATGTGAAAGATGCATTCGGGATCGTGTCAAACAATCGGATATAATCGGTCAGGAGGAGTGTATCCGTCCAACCTGTACCACTGGCAATCAGCTGAACATCATAGATACCTGGCGTGGTATAGGTGATGCTTGGGTTCTGGGCAGTAGATGTCTCTGGTGACCCCCCTTCAAAGGTCCAGGCCCAAGTGTCTGGCATCTGCTCTGAGAGATCCTCAAAATCGACGATCATACTGGACGCACAAGCCTCCCGAATGTCTGAACTGAAGTTGGCTACCTTGTCGAAAAAGACATGTATCGGCTGGCAGTATGTACTGATTCCGCATTCGTTGCCGACCAGCAGCGTGACATGATAGAGACCTTCTTTTTCGAATTTATGAACAGGGTTCTCTTTGAAACTGGTATACCCGTCACCGAAATTCCAGTTGTACGTCTGGCTATTGATGGAAGTGCTGTAGAATTCAACCATACTATCGATGTTCACATTGGAATAACCAGCTTCCGGTGCAATGCCGACAATGATATAATTCGTCTGGACCAAAGTATCAAAACCGGATGCGCCGGAGACAATCAGGGTAACTGTGTAATCACCTGCATTGTTATAGATCACTACAGGATTCTCGTCCGTCGAAGATGCAGGCTCGCCACCCGGGAATGACCATTCCCATCCTGTTGCATTCGGTGAACTGGAATTGCTGAATGTGATCTCTACCGGAGCACATCCACTTGTAACATCCGCTTTAAAGCCAGCGGTCAGAGGCAAGGTGATCTCCACGATTTCAGTGTAGGTATCGACACCACATTCGTTGGTCACTGTCAAAGCGACCACATAATTGCCTTCCGCTTCATACTGATGGACTGGGTTCTCTTCGTTGCTCGTCGCCCCGTCTCCAAAATCCCAGTCGAAGGTAGATCCATAGAGAGACGTATTGGTGAATGTCACTAGTCCTTCCCCATCCTTGGTGAAACTTGCTTGCGGGGAGGTGATCGCTTCAATATATTCTACCAAGACCACGGTATCTGCCCCGGCAGGATTGGTAACGATCAAGGTAACATCATACAAACCAGGAGCCTCATAGACCACAACCGGGTTTTGATCTGCAGAAGTAGTCGGGTTTCCGCCAGGGAAGGACCACGCATAAGAAGTGATATTCTCAGCGCTGTTATCTATAAATGTCACTTCAAACGGCGTACAACCCGTCACTGGACTGGCAGAGAAATCAGCTGTAGGAGGTGCCGTAATGGTCACGATCTTTTCGATTGTATAGTCACCACAGGCATTCGTTGCCGTCAGGGTGACCAGATAATCGCCTTCATCCATGTAGACATGAGTTGGATTCTCATCCGTACTGCTAGAGCCATCTCCAAAGTCCCAATCCAGGCTGACCCAATCCTGTGTTTCGTTGGTAAACTTCACTGTGTCGGGAAGCGCCAGTTCGGAGGAGAACGTACCTGTGGGCACATCATTGACGATAATATAATCCATCAGGGTCACCGAATTACTTCCTGCAGCATTGATGGCCGTCAGGGTCACGCTGAATTTTCCTTTGGACTGATAGACCACCGTTGGATTTTGCATCGTCGAGGAAGAAGGCGTTCCACCGGGGAATTGCCACATCCAGGATGTGGTATTGGGTGAAGATTCGTCCAGGAAGTTCACCGTCAACGGAGCGCATCCGACTGTCTCGTCAGCTGAAAATTCAGGGATCGGAGGTGTGACGATAGTGATATATTCAGAATAATAGGTCGTTCCGCACTGATTGGTGACAGATAAAGTCACTTCATAAACTCCATCTTCTTCATAGGTATGAACCGGGTTTTCTTCGAAGCTGAAATTACCATCTCCAAACTCCCAGTAGTAGGACACACCACCGTCGGAAAGGTTGAAGAAGGTCACGAAGTCCTCATCGATGATCACTTCGAAATAGGGCACGGGCACATCCAGCACATTGATATACTCCGTCTTGGTAATCTCATCAGATCCAGCTGCATTGGACACCTCCAGTGTGACGGAGTAAAGTCCCTTGTTCGCATAGGTCACGATCGGGTTCTGCAAGGTCGAAAAGGACGGTGTACCTCCGGGGAAGGACCAGTACCAGGTATCCGGATTATTGACACTCTGATCAGTAAAATGAACGGTCAACGGTGCGCATCCTTCTACCTCATCTGCTGTAAACTGACCGTTCGGTGGTGCGTTGGGCACGCAACTCGACAGGCACCAACCACTACCACCATTGGTATAACCGTTAATATCGCTGATAGAGCCGTTTGACCAGATCGTTGTATTATTGACAGCCGGAGCCATTATGGTGTTTGAACCGGCAGCGTCATGGTCACAAGAAAAGTTGTGACCAATTTCGTGTGAGACCATTACCCGCATCAGACTGGTATTGGATGTCCAGTCCTGAAGACAATGGTATCCGAAACTGTTGCAGATACCGCTCAGATAGGCGATACCGATCGTGCTACCAGCAAAATCTCGGTCAGACCAAAGTCCTGCGACGTCTGTATCCACAGAGAATCCTCCGCTGTTCCCCCAGTTTCTGAAGCTGCTGAGCAAGGTACCGGCGTCATTGCTGCTCGACCATGGATCACAAGTGCTACAGTCTGAGAACCAATATTCAACAATATCAAACTCATAGGTATGCTGCAACTGGCCGTTGTTGTACTGACCTTCTACGAGGTTCATTACCAGATCGATCCGGTTCTGAGCCCCTCCGGCACCTCCATATTCGTCGAAAAACATATAGTCGCAGGCAGCACCGTATTCGACTTGCTTGCAGGCACTGCCGACAACACCGGCCATATCTCCGTCATGATCCGGATCATGCCCCACCTTTCCGTGGTCGTCAGACTGATGGAGGGACATGTCTGAACCACACATCATTTCCTGAACCGATTTGGAGATCGAGGCCTCATAGACCACAATCAGATTCTGGTCAGCATCTGGCAAGTAATACCAGAGCGGTTCTATCATATATTCCTTCCCATTCTGTGCAAATGCACCCCCGATCATGTCTTTGTCGATCAACAGGCGAATTTCGCCTCCCTGAACCGATTGAATCTCTCCGGCATAGGTCGTGTTAGGTCGAGCAGGGAGTTCCTTCACGCCTGTGGCTGTTGATAGAAATATCTTGGCATTCGCTCTCCGAACAGGATTCGGGAAGAGCGTCATAGGTATGGTCATGCCCCCCAGTGCCAAGGTCATATCTACCCGGCTTTTGTTGGCCTGTGCATATGTATAGATGGCTTCAAGATCCAATTGGAAAACTTGATAAGTGGCGACTTCTGGCAGGACTGCCTGTGCCTCAAGATCCACAATGGATCCCTGAAACGTTGCTTGAGCATTGATCTGAATTGGCCCGCTAAAAGCCAAAAAGACAAAAAGGAGCATAGCTATGCCCATTCTGCCAAAGGTAGAATTCACTCGCATCATAGGGTTAATTGATGTTGAATAGTTCCGCGTATAATGTGCGAAATTACATGAATTGAAGATGAAAATCAAAGCCGCAGCTTCAAGAATGACCGGATTTTGACAAGTTTGATCCGAATACAGTCGTGTTCAAACAAAAATATTGGGAGGACCCCATTTTCAAAATCTGATAATCCGCTAATAGTCAGCATCCTCGCGCATCCACGAAAACGTAAATATGGCATATCGATTTTATGCGTTGTACGCTAACTTTGAGCTGATTACCCATGAAGCAAATCCCGCTCATAACTTTTTTCTTTCTGATCTTACAGATTGCGCCCCTGATTGCGCCAGCACAATCCAGCCAGCCAGACCCATTCGATGCAGTAAAATCCGGTTCTTCAAAGGCCCAGCATGATCTGACTGCCAGCGGGAAAAAAATTCAGGTTAAGACGATCTTTTTTCAGAATTACCTCCTCCCCAACCCTTCTCAAGGGCGAAGATGCGCTGATGGTGGCACTCAGGGAGAATCGACAAACTGCGGACCTGACCACGATCGTCAGAGCATCACATCTGAAAGAATTATCCATTCAGAAACGGGATGTCAACGATCTGTTCACCAAACATTAAAACAGGACATCCTGTCGACCCGGCGGTACGATCCCCATATGCTTGTAGGCCTTGGGCGTGGCTTCCCGACCCCGCGGTGTTCGATGGATAAAGCCCTCCATGATGAGAAACGGCTCGTGCACTTCTTCAATGTTGCCCGACTCCTCGCCGACTGCGGTGGCGATGGTCGACAATCCAACCGGACCACCACCAAATTTCTCGATGATGGTTCTCAGTATTCGGTTATCCATCTCATCCAACCCGCCTTCATCGACCTGAAGAGCCGCGAGAGCCATCCTCGAAATAGATAGATCGATCACACCGGTTCCCTTGACCATGGCAAAATCGCGCACCCTTCTCAGTAATGCATTGGCAATTCGAGGCGTGCCGCGGCTGCGACGGGCGATCTCGGAGATGCCATCATCCTCAACCGCTATGCCCAGGAGGTTTGCGGACCGATGCAGGATCTTGGTCAGGGTCAGGACATCGTAATAATCCAGGTGACAACTGATGCCAAATCGCGCCCGCATGGGAGCCGTCAACAATCCCATTCGGGTGGTGGCGCCTACCAGTGTAAAGGGTGCCAGAGCAAGTTGTATGGACCGGGCATTCGGTCCGGAATCGATCAAAATATCGATCCTAAAATCTTCCATGGCGGAATAGAGATATTCCTCTACCACCGTGTTCAGCCGGTGGATCTCGTCAATGAACAACACATCACCCTCTTCCAGGTTGGTCAACAGACCCGCCAGATCACCTGGCTTCTCCAGGACAGGACCAGAAGACATTTTCAGGTCCGCTCCCAATTCATTGGCGATGATGCAGGACAGGGTGGTCTTGCCCAAACCGGGAGGCCCGTGCAAGAGGACATGATCCAGGCTTTCATCCCGCATCCGAGCAGCCTGGATGAAGATCCTCAAATTCTCGACGATCTTGTCCTGACCACTGAAGTCACTCAACTCCTGAGGACGCAGGGTCTTGTCCACCTGTCGTTCTTCAGGGGGCATCAGGCGATCATCGGCATCCAAAAGCGGGTTTTTCATATCAATGATTTCTCACCAGGATCACAAAAGGTTCACGGAGTGCAAAGGGTGTTTCGCAGATTGCTTCATCCGGCTCGTTCTGACAAACCAGATCACCTCTGCAGTCGAAAAGATAATGACCTTTTGCGGATTCGAAGCCATAAACGATGGTGGTCCCCATCTGATATTTTGTCACCAGGTCGGGGTCCAGTTGTTCCATGATCTGTGTCAGCCATGGTGTATTGTAGGGATCACTGGTCTGCACGCAGTGTCGCCGGGGTGGCTTGATCCCACCGGTACCTTCCGGTGGTCCTGTCCGAACAGGGGTGCAACTGAGGATACGTACAGGCAGGGCCTCGGCCGTACAGGCATAAACAGACAGACTATCCGGGGCATAAGAAATACGATAAACCCCTTCCGGATAAAAAGAGACTGGTTCTTCGAGGAAGGAGACGGGGAGCAGGTCAGGTCCTGAGGCAGGGTGTAGGACAAACTGACATCCACTTTGACCGGATGCATCCAGCACCGTCACTTCCACGGATGATGATCCATTTTGCAAGCTGGTGGCGGGTTGGTGACAGGAGGTTGCTGCCACCAGGAGAAAAATAAGGATGTACGCCTGAAGTCTCCAGTAGAAAGCAGGGCGAATTGTTGGTGTGTTGGGGATGATCAAGCGTTGAATGACGTACCGCAACCACAGGTGTCGGTGGCATTGGGGTTGTTGAACACAAATCCCCGGTTGTTCAAACCATTAGACCAGTCGATCTCGATCCCCATCAAATAGAGTTGATGCGCTCGTTGCATGACGATGGGAAGGCCTCCCACTTCAAATACCTCATCGTTGTCTTTCTTGACATCGAATCCCAGCACATAGGTGAATCCGCTGCATCCACCACCCTTCACGCCGACACGGAGGAAATGGTCATCCGGGATGGCTTCGTCCTGGCGGATCTTGTTCAATGCCTGAATCGCCCCTTCAGTCAGGCTGATGGGTTGGGTATCGATGGTATTGGTTGGTACGGCCATTTTCATTTCATTTTCGCTGACAAAATTACAAACAATTTGGAGGGCAATTGGTTCCCGCAAACAGATTGATCCTGTTTCTGCAGGTTGATGTACTTTTGAGCACCCAACAGACGGTATCCACTCATATGACAGGCCTCGAAGTTCTTCTAGAAATTCTCAAACTGACCATCCCCGGATTGGTTGTCTTTATCACGGTGTATGTGCTCCTCAAGCAGCTGACGGCCCAATTGCTTGTCAATCGCCAGATGGATCAGCGGATCGACGCCCAAAAGATCTCCATCCCTCATCGGCTGCAGGCCTATGAACGTCTGTCCCTCTATTGCGAACGCATCAGTATCCCCAATCTAGTGTTGCGTCTGCGCCACGAAGGCATGACGATGAACTCCCTGAAATGGGGGATGATGCAAGCCATCCAGCAAGAGTATGAACACAATGTCACCCAACAGGTATATGTGTCGGAGGCATTGTGGAAGATCCTGCGTATGGCTCGGGAACATATGATGACCATCCTCGATGCTACCTCGGAGTCACTGGATAAAGCATCCACGGCCGAACAATATATCCAGGCACTCTTCGAGTATCTGGATCGGCAGGAATCCGATCCCTTGCTCACTGCTTTGTCAGCCATCAAAAAAGAAGCTGCGTTACGGTTATGACCCTGTTTGAAGATCGACGATGGCCGGCTGGTTGGCATGGATGCGTTCGGATCTTTGCAGGCTTCAGCCTGGTTCTTCTTCTCAGTGGTTGTGGGAAGACCTGGCATGAGGCCACCCACGAATATGTTCAATATTCGATCCAGGCGGACCTGCCGGCAGACAGTCTGCTGGAGGCCTACCTCGCTCCTTTGCGCCGGCAGTTGGCATTGACCATGGATGATACGATTGCAGAGGTCCAAGGTACCTTGACCTTGCAACAGCCCGAGTCTACGCTGGGCAACTTCCTGGCAGATCTGCTGGCTGAAGAGGCGACCCGGATCACGGGAACACCGGTTGATCTGGCTATTCAGAACTATGGTGGTATTCGGCGGAATTCTCTTCCAAAGGGTCCATTGCGCATGGGAATGATCTATGAGATCATGCCGTTTGATAATATGCTGGTCGTCCTCGAACTGGATGCCTCCGGGTTGATCGCACTGATCGAGCATATGGCCAAACAAGGCGGCTGGCCCATTTCAAAAGATGTTCGCTACCAGATACGAGAGGGCATTCCGCAGGCCATACTGGTAGATCATCGACCCATCGAGGAGGGCCGCACATATCGAGTTGCTATGCCGGATTATATCGCCAAAGGTGGCGATCGCTGTGATTTTCTTACCGCCTATCCCATGACCGATACAGGTGTGCTGGTGCGAGATGCCATTATCCAATATTGTCGCGACCGGCAAGCATCCGGATATCTGATCGATGCTGGTCTCGATGGTCGGATCACTCAAATCCCCTGATATGAAGCGTCGTTCCTTCCTGAAAAAAACCTCTATCTCCGCTGCGGGCATGTTATTGTCTGGCGGATATCTGGCTGGGATGAGTGACCCTGAGCGGTACAAACTAACGGTCTTGCACACCAATGATGTGCACAGTCGTCTGGATCCTTTCCCGATGGATGGCAGTCGCCTGCAAGGGCTTGGAGGAGTGACGAGGAGAGCGGCAATGATCCAGAGAATTCGCCAGGAGGAACCACAGGTGTTGCTGCTGGATGCCGGCGATATGTTGCAGGGCACACCTTATTTCAATGTATTTGAAGGGGCTCCGGAATTTACAAGTATGTCCCGGATGGGGTATGATGTCGGCATTCTGGGCAACCACGATTTTGATGGTGGGCTCGAATTGTTGGACAAGCAATGGCATCTGCTGGATTTGCCTATCCTCAATGCCAACTACAATGTCCAGGGAACGGTATTGGAAGGTCGGGTTACCGATTATCGAATCATAGAAAAAGGGCCGATCCGCATTGGCATTTTCGGTTTGGGGATCGAATTGGAGGGATTGGTACCTGCATCGCTGCATGGAGGAGTCCGATATGAGAATCCATTGCCGGTCGCGGAACGCACGGCTCAGCTCTTGAAGAAGAAGGGATGTCATCTCGTGATCTGCCTGAGCCATCTGGGATATGAGTATCCGGAAGAAGACCGTATCTCGGATATTCTATTAGGTGAAAAAACCAGAAATATTGACATTATCATTGGTGGACATACGCATACCTTTCTGGATCAGCCGACCGTGGTTCGGAATGCGGATGGCGAAGCTGTCTATATCGGACAGGTCGGCTGGGCCGGCGTCATCCTCGGCCGTATGGATATCTGGTTCGAAAAGAACTACAAAAGGAAATGGTTCACCTGTTCATCAACCACCATTGGTGACATAAGAAATTGACAACCTGAACATTACCCGTTACGTTCAAAAGTGATTCTTCGTCTCAACCGGGGTAAGAAGGTGAGGGTCAGCGCCCTGAAATCGTGCTGCTAATTTTTTAAATTTTTCTCCATTCTTTCGTTCGGTTTGAGCTCACTTTTTGCCATTTTTGCATTCCTTCCTCACCTACCGTATTGCTGCACGGTAGTGAAGAAAACAGAGGCTCCGCGATTTATCGATGGTGTTTTGACTCTTCCCTGGGAAGGACTGAATTTTATTGTACCGAACGAACCGAATCAGAGAAAACATGACCAAGGACCGCTATACGGTATGGGACAATTGTCTCCGTACAATTAAGAGTAGTATCGCTGCCCAGAGTTATAAAACTTGGTTCGAACCCATTAAACCGGTCAATCTTGATGATTCTGTTTTGACCATCCAGGTCCCAAACAAGTTCTTCTATGAATGGTTGGAAGAACATTATGTAGGCTTGTTGAAGGCAACGATCCAGAAAGAATTGGGAGATCAGGCGAAGTTGGAATATCAGATCCTGATGGGTCCGGCCAACAGTGACCGCAAACAGACCAATGGCTCCAGTAGTCATTCTCAGAGTGACACCTCGTTGGGATTTATGCCCGACGCGTTCATGAATCCATTTGTGATCCCTGGCATCAAGCAAGTTCGGGTGGATCCGCACCTCAACCGCAACTATACATTCGATAATTTCATAGAAGGGGATTGTAATAAACTGGGGCGTTCGGCCGGCATGGCCGTCGCGAAGAAGCCCGGAGGCACCGCCTTTAACCCATTGGTCATCTATGGTCAGGTCGGATTGGGAAAGACTCACCTGGCCCAGGCGATCGGCAATGAGGTGGTCAAGACCCACAAGAACAAGAATGTTCTGTATGGAACGACAGAGTCGTTCACCAATCAGATCATTCAGGCGATCAAGAACAACGCCATCAACGAGTTTGTCGCCTACTATCAGAATATCGACATTTTGATCCTGGATGATATCCAGTTTCTGGCCAACAAGGTGAAGACCCAGGAGATCTTCTTCCATATTTTCAATCATTTGCATCAGAGTGGACATCAGATCATTCTGACCTCCGACCGTCCGCCGCGTGATCTGGAAGGGATGGAAGAGCGTCTCATCTCCCGCTTCAAATGGGGATTGACCACGGACCTGCAGGCACCTGATCTGGAAACCCGTATCGCCATCCTGGAAGAAAAGATGCAAAAGGACGGCATCAATCTACCTCGTGATGTGGTGGAATATGTCTGTTACAATATCAAGGACAATGTCCGGGAACTGGAGGGTGTACTCAACTCGATTGCGGCGCAGGCTTCCCTGAATCATCGGACGATCGATGTGGATTTGGCCCGGGAGGTGGTGCGCAAGTTTGTGAAGGAGGCCCAGCGGGAACTCACCCTGGACCATATCCAGAACCAGGTGGCGGATCATTATAATATCTCGGTGGACAAGTTGAAGGCGAAGACGCGTAAGCGTCCGATCGTCATCGCGCGTCAGTTGTCGATGTTCCTGGCTAAGAGTCTGACGAACAAGTCGTTAAAGACGATCGGAGAGATGTTCGGCGGCCGGGATCACAGTACGGTGATCTATTCGTGTCGGGCTGTTCAGGATATGATGGATACGGATCGGGAATTCCGATTGACGGTGGAGGGCCTGGAGAAACAACTTTCTATGGCTTCCTGAGACATTTCATTTGACTTTTGCCGGTGTGTTTCATTATCTTTGCAGTCGCTTAAACGAAAGTGGCATAAAATTAGCCCAACGGTGAGATGGGTGAGTGGCTTAAACCACCGGTTTGCTAAACCGACGTACTGTAACAGGTACCGCGGGTTCGAATCCCGCTCTCACCGCCATAATCGCCACGAATCTTTCGTTAGCGGTTTTTTTTCGGGGTGTAGCGCAGCCCGGTAGCGCACCTGCTTTGGGAGCAGGGGGTCCCAGGTTCAAATCCTGGTACCCCGACAAGACTAGGAGTCATCACGCAGTGATGGCTCCTTTTTTCATTGCGGAATAAACTCAATTAATTCACCGAATTAGCAGCCCGGTAGCGCATCCCGCATTCTTGCGGGAGGGTCCCAGGTTCAAATCCTGGTACCCCGACAGATTGAAGGAGTCTTGACGCAGTCAAGGCTCCTTTTTCATTTCTGCGTGGCAAACTCTATTCCTTTATAAACGACAGTGCCCGGTAGCGCACACGTTCAAATCCTGGTACCCCGACAAAATAGGGAGTCATGGCTCCTTTTTTTATTGCTTCAAGACAAAATGTTACTCCTCTACAATCTCCCATTTCGTCGGCACCTTCCAGACTCATGAAATAATATTGATTATCAGCAGCTTAAACCCAATAAACCAACGCTTCGGGCAGCTTGAAACATTGGCAATAAAGAGCGTGAATTTTCAATGAAAAGTACTATTTTGTCAATGGAAAATCAAACAGATTACCTACAAGGGTGAGGCAGCTTCCCCATTCCCCATTTGAAAACGTGGCGTTTGGCTTGAACGGGTGGTTTTATAAAACGGATTGCCCCTTCCATAAACCTTGTGCTTTGGTATTCTCGAATCTGGTTTGAATACAATACACTCCTCGAAAGCAAATCCCTAACTCTTTTAAAAGACCATTATGAAGACCCGTCGATTGATGTTCATGTTCACTTTTGTTTCATTTGGTGGAATGCTGTTCGGCCAAATGCCCGTCCTGGTTACCGATCTGGTTCCTGGCCAATATGGTGGATTTGATCCAGCTAAATCTGAAAATGCTTATCTGGGAGAAAAGGTAGTCTTTGGAGCAAACAATGGAGTAAGTGGTCGTGAACCATATATCCTGGAAGATGGAACAATTTCCCTGCTTACAGACATCAACCCGGGTGTAGCTGAATCAAATCCGAAAGGGTTTATCAGCGTCAACGATCATGTCTATTTTTCAGCATTTGACTCCACCAACTTTGTAGGTATTTGGACTACTGATGGGACAACGTCGGGAACAACTATCCTGAAATCATTTCCCGGAAGCACGAAATCCAATCAACCTTCTGATTTTGTTGTCTCCAAATCCAATTCCATCTATTTCACCTTCAAGGATGACCTATTCAGAATTGATGCTGCCACCCAGGAAGTGTTTGAGGTTCCGTGTATCGATGATGTTGATTTTTTCAATGATACTTCCTATCCCGGAACATCATATTGCACTTATGAAAATGGCATTGCGTTTCTGACCACCAATGGCAGTGTACTAAGACTTTGGAAGGCTGAAGATGAGACCGAGCTACTTGCGGAGTTCAATACATTTGCCAACTGGCTCAAGTATTTCGGTTTGACTGAAGTACAAGAAGGAATTGCTTTCGCCATGACAGATTCGTTCAATGATGATGTCAACAATTGGTATCTGTACAATCGAAATGACCAATCACTGAGCCCCTTCTTGATAAAAGCCAACACAACTTCCGATGTTGGGAGAACGATGAAGTTCAACAATACCAAGCTGATTGGACTCGACAGGAATTCCGGATATTTCTCGATGAATGGCAATCCTGATGATACTGAGATCCTCAGTACTTATACGCCGTCATTCCTCGTGCAGTATCAACCAATTCCGCATGAAACCACAAATGGATTTCTTGCCTTTCTGGAAAAGGAATTTGGATTTACTCAAACGATATTAGCTACCGATGGCACCGCGGCCGGCACATCCATTCTTGCCAAACCCGGAGAGGTCTATTGCTCCCCATTCATATCCAGAGGGAAAATTGTGTTCTGGGCCGCGGGAGTATCCAATAATTTCAATCCGGAAATATGGCAAGCAAATCCGTCTGCCGGTACTTCGAACATGATCTATAAATATCCATCAGGGTCGAAGCTGATATCCTCCATTACACCCTTCTGTATCCAGGATGACAAGTTGTACTTCATCAGTAAAATGGACGCGACTGTGGGTCCTGAATTATACTCCATTGAACTCGAGATGTACACAGATTTGGATGAAATTGAGAATCGGGGTACATACTCCATCATCAATCATGGTAATCAGCTCACCATTGCCACCCTTGGGGAACAAGAAGAGATCATGATCTCTATGTTCGATATACAAGGCAAAGAGCTTCGCCACTATTCAGTACAAACCGGAACTCCAGTCATTTTAGACTTGCCATTGAATATCTATTTGGTCGTCGTAGAAGGCGATCGAGGAAAGTATACACAAAAGGTTTTCACTGGCCAATAAAGCGAAATGGGTGAGTAAACATCCCCAAATCAAGACGTGTAAATGTTGTATAACATCCTCCTGGTGGTGTCCTCCCCCTAAATTCCGGAGCTGTATAAATGAGAATATGTAATTCCTACTAAAAGGAGTCATCACACTGCGTATTCCGGTCGGTTTGCCCCCCTGTTCCGATTTGATTTGCCCACTGTGAATGCCTTGCGATCACCAGGCGAGCGGAGAACTGTTTCTGGATGGTTTGAGTCACTCCCGAAATCGGAACTACCAGTTCAGGTGCAAACACCTGGCTTAACAATGGTTTAAGAAACGCCACACCACAAGTGCACGGTGGTCATGGGTCCAAATAGAGATGCCTGTCTCGCCGAATAGCGGGATTCAAATCCTTGTACCCCGACAATACGAAAGGTCTTTCCACATCAGGCGGACGGATTTTGCGTTTTAGATAGATCGGTATGTGCACCGGTGTGCATGGAAACTTCCTTAGATTCTCCAGTTCGTCATGACCTGCTGTTCCTGAGGCACTATTCCCGGAAAAAGGTCACCCTCAAATCCCTTCTTCAAACTTTACTATATTAGGTTTGAGGCCGAATATCGTACAGCCGTCGTTGAGAAACACCTTCAGCTTGGTGTCATTGTGAACACTACCTGTATAAGTCACACCATCAACTGTGAAAGCAGGCACTGTGAACGTGGTCTCGGTATCAAGGACGGCTTCAAACTCCAGAAGAGTAGCCACACCTGCTGCACCAAGTACAACGTAAATTTCTGTATCTGATAGCTTGCTGATATCTGCAGTGGCATTATCCTCCAAAGTGAATTCTTCGGTTTGTGGTGCACTACAGCTCAGTTCTGTGAAGTCACCTTTGTACTGACCAACCGTCCTACCTATCAATCCACAGTCATCGTCTTTTTTGCAGCCCGAAATCAGCAGAATCGAAATCAGAAGGAATACGCAGCTTGAAAGTTTGTATTTCATCTTGTCAAGTTCATGTTATAGAGTAATAGAAGACGCCTGCACCTAAAAGTATCACACGGTGACAATCCTCCAACCACTAGCCAACCCCGCGATGAGATCATCGGACGTATGGATTGATTTTATGAATAGACTATCCGTGTAAAAATAGGTTTCTTTCCGATTCCTAACGTACGACCCAGTTCTTTTTTTGCACGAACATTTATCCCAGTCACACCTGTGAATGATTGGTGTATGCTTCTTCTGTTTATCCTACATATCTTGCCCAATTCCCCTGAAGCTGCCCCGCCTGTACACACCTTTTACGGTGCATACACTCAATTCCCAAGAAAAAACGCTTGAAATACCGACCCGAGCACTCGGGAGGCGAATCGGTTCATCTGCTCAAGGACTGCCCGCCTACCTGCTGGATCAATGCGAGGTCACCTTGAACATTAAACTGCGTGCTCGCAAGAGCATCGCTTAAACGTTGAACTGCCAGGCGTTCTATAGACAGGTTATATGGAGCTGGATTGTCCCCCTCCAACCCCTATGCCCATCCCGAAGTCTTCTGTCTTTATTAGGGGGTGGACCGGCACCGAACTGACCAGCCCCAAAGAATAACCGCCAACCTGCCGGGACGGGGAGGATGTGAATTCCTGGTTCCTGCGTTCCTGGTTCCAGGAACGAAACGCGAATGGCCCCGACCCCGAGCACTCGGGGGGGCGAAAAGCGGCATTCAGTCCAACCTCACACGCCATGGGTACACTGCCCTATTCCCCGTGCTTCACCTTGAACCCCTTTACCATCCACTTCTTCGCCAGGATCAAAGCCACCGGACTGATCATCGCGATCGCCCCGTAGATCAGCCACATCTGCTCGGTGTTCAACCCCTCGATCGGGGTATCATCCGGGCAGTAGTTCATCAGGAACCAACCGGCATACAGGCTGGTCACTACCTTGGTCAGAAACCAGGGGAACTGTCCAAGACCCATATAGATCCCCGTCATATCCTTGGGGGCGATCTCCGCCACCCACTGCAGGAAGCGCGGCTGCCACATCGCTTCCCCCAGGGTCATGATGAACAGAAATGCAAACAGGGTAGAAATATGCGGACCCGTGGCCAGAATGAACGGCGAGAGTCCCATGATCAGCGTGCCCAGGATCATCATCTTATATGTTTCCTGTTTCGCCGTATAGGTCGCTACGATCGGCGTGAGGATAAAGATGAGGAGGGGATTGAAATTGACGAAGAATTCAAAATTATCCTGAACGATCCCCGAAAACGCCCGCTCGCAATATTGCGGAATGGTCAGCCAGTTGTGTGCAAACAGGGTCTGGACCGGGATCAGAATAAAAATGAAGAACATGAAACGAGTATCGCGGATCGGGAAGTTCTTCAGATAATACAGGAGTTGCTCCTTCAGCGGCTTTTTCTCCTCCGTCCCCAGATCCTCGGGGTTTTCGTTCCCACTCTCCTTCTCAGCTTCCGCGATCGCCTTTTTGGTGATAAACCAGGCGATCACCCCCAGGCCGATGACTGTAATAATGGAATACATCCAGAACGTTCCCGTGATCCCAAAGGCCTTCCGGACCGGCGGTGAGACGATGCCCGGCAGAAAAGCACCCAGATTCATTAACGCATAGAGCATGGCATAGCCCATCGCCGAGGTCTCCGGAGTAGTGAAACGTTTGACGGCCGTATAGGCCGCCGGCTGGTAGATCCCATTCCCCAGAATCAGCCAGAAGATACCGGCCATGGCGATCAGGTGAACCGGAGACCACATCCCCTCTCCACCAGCCAGTTCCGGCGCCCAGGCAATAAGCACGCGACCGAGCAACATGAAGACCAGCGCCACCAGCATGGATTTGCGGACACCGGCGATATCCACCGCCGCGCCGAGGACCAGCATGGCCAGGGTGATGCCTGCCGTCAGGATACCCAGCATCTGATCGGCCAGGATATCATTCAAGCCGACATATTCGTTAAAGTACATAGCCAGAAGGCCCAGCATGCCGAAATAGGCAAACCCTTCCAGCAAGTAAGACAGGTTGATCCCCCACAATGCCCTGGAGACCTTGAAGAGATTCAGAAAGGGATCAATGATCTCCTTCAAAGCGGCCTTCAACTTACTGTCTGGTGGATTCGTGCTCATCGAGTTTTTGATTTCAGTGGAAATATACCACCGATCACAGATTTAGATGAATCGCATTTTCCACCCGGCATTTTTCACCTCCTTGATACGATATGATCACCTTGAAGAATCAGTACTTTTAACCTTCACAATCAGATCTACATTCTATGACCAATCTTCGTTTTCTTCTGCTGGGCATCTCCCTGTTGGTGATGAGTTGCGCCAAAGTCTATTACAGTCCCGAATCGGCTGCCATGGCTGATCAGCACCGGATCATTGCCGTTGCCCCTCCCACCGTGTCTATCGTCGCCAAAAAAGATGTGGACAAGGAGGCTTTGCAGGAACAACAACGCACAGAATCCAGAAACTTCCAGAATGAAATGGTTTCCTGGTTGCTCCGTCGCAAACAACAGAACAAGATCCACGTCAACATCCTGGATCTCGAAACAACAAATGTCAAACTGACCCGAGCCGGATATTTTGACGGCACCTTGCTCACCCCTGGTGAATTATGTGATCTGCTGGAAGTAGATGGCATCATCACCTCCAACTATGCGCTCACCAAGCCCATGTCTGAAGGGGCCGCTCTCGCGATCGGCGTGTTAGTGGGCGTCTGGGGGACAACCAACGAAACAACCGTCACTATGGGTCTTCACGATCGGGCCTCGAATACCCAGATCTGGAATTACAACCAGACGGTATCCGGAAGTGTGGGCAGTTCACCTGCCAGACTGGTGGACAATCTGATGCAGCAAGCCAGCCGGCGGATGCCGTATACCAAAAAATAAAGGTGACAACCCACGGAGCACGCCCATGTTCCGTGGGTTTTACAAGATCACACTAGTTGACCCTGAATGGTCAGACTGGATCGTATCGCTCCTGTTTTCAAAGGAAGAATGCTTTTCCTGCGCGGGTCATCCATAAAGGCCGCCAGCTGGTCTGTCGAATCGAACGACAGGATGTGGATCTCATAGGGTCGTTCGCCCGTATGATCAATAAATTGATCCTCCAGCGGACGAACGCGATGGAGCATCTTTCCAGAGTAGCCTGCCATCATTGGTAATACCTGGTCTTCAAACTGTAGAAATTGATCCTCCTTTCCCGGGTGAACAAAGACAAGTTGTGTGATGTAGATCATGGTTGAGCTTCAATGGTTCATCTTTCGAGCCAGGAAAATAGCATGCTCTTCGACCTGGGTCGCCGATCGCCTGTATTCCTTTATGATCACCTGGATCTCGCCAAATCCGTTTTCTTCCAACTCACGCTTCACGTCCTCCAGAGGGTGATAATAGAAATAGGTCCGATCGCCACTGGATCCTGTCTGATACCCTGAATCGCTGGTACTGCCCGGCACAAAACTGAGGTAGAACATACCGTCATCCGCCAGTAATTGAGCACAATCCTCTATCCATTTTTTGCGATCCTCCGGCGAACAATACGGCAGGCAAAATCCGCTCAGGATGCCCTGAAATCCTGGCTTCAACAAGTGCATCTGCCGGGCATCCATGATGTAAAAAGTGGCTGTCGGGTTATTCTTACTAGCCAGATCGATCATGTTGGGCGCCACGTCAATACCCTCCACTTGCAATTCGGGAGACTGCCGGAGCAAATACGACGTGATATTCCCGGGGCCACAGCCGATCTCCAATATGCGATGAGGACCTTTCGACAGGCAGCTGAGGAACAGGTCGTATGTATCGTTGTATAGTTCCAGATCGCTGAAGGTAGATGCATACAGTTCTGCGATCTTGTCCCATGTGGCGAATGTTTCCTGATATCGATCCATAACGGACCCAAGATATTCTGAAAATTTTGGAAAAAAGTAGGGTACGAACGCCGCCGCCGCCGCTTCTCCCCCCTACTCTACTATCTTTGCCAAAGCCTCGATTTTCATGATCACACCTCTTCGCATACTGGCCCTCCTGGCCATCGTTTTTGGACTTTCCGGTCTCTTTATGGCCGTCGTCCCGGAAGACGGGATGATGCTCGGGCCCGTTCACATCCAATACCCGACCTGGGACGACTATCTCCACGATGATCCCGGTCAGAAAGGGATGAACCTGGAAGAACTGTTCGAAATATATGCCCAGAAAAATGGTCCTGAAATTGCGAAATCCGACTCTCTTGCCCGGATTCGTGCCCATCAGCTGGCCATGAAACGATTCCAGTTTCCCCAGGGTGATTCCTGTGTGCTGGATGCATTTTTTACCACCTGTGCATTGGCCACCCCCATACGTCGGGTTCGGATCCTCCATTATGGCGATTCACAGATCGAAGGCAACCGGATCACTGGCTTGTTGAATAATTGGTTTCAGTCCAACTATGGTGGCCGCGGTCCCGGATGGATTCCTGTGGTCGAGATCATCCCGACAGATGCAGCGGATCAGGATCAATCCGACAACTGGATTCGATACACTCGTTATGGTGGCGGCCCTACCTCTGGTCATGACCGGTATGGTTTGCTTGGCGCGTTCAGCCGGTTTACACCATCCCCATTCCATCCAGATACTTCGACATCCACCAGTAAAACGGTACCCCTCAAGCCGACTCACGACACTACCTATATCCGCCCATCCGCACACAAGGCCTGGTTCAGCATCGGTCCTCGACGAGGGATCAACGGACGATATGATCAGGTACGACTGGCCATTGGTGATCTTCAGGACACCTTGTATTATAGCGTCCGTTCGGAACAACAACTCATCGACACCGGCGCCTGGGTCCCTCGCCCGAACATGTTGACCCAGACCTGGAAGATCGGATATCCGCCATCCGCCCTCCGGTTTCAATTTCGATCAAAGGGCAGTCCGAACTTTTATGGTGCTTCCCTGGAGTCTGATCAGGGAATTTATGTGGACAACATCGCCTTGCGTGGTAGTTCAGGGACTGAATTCACGCGTATCAACCGGGAGAGCATCCGCGCTCAGGTGGGTAATGACCAGGTCGCGATGGTGATCTATCAATTCGGGGGAAACACCTTGCCCAATACGACCAGGGCAGAGCAGGTCGATTATTACCGCAGGGTGGTCATCGCACAATTAGCCCGGATACGGCAATTGTTTCCCGATGCAGTCCTCCTGGTTATTGGACCATCAGATATGTCGATCAAGGATAAAGATCAGTTGGTCACCCATCCTTTTCTGCCGGCCCTCCGGGATGTCATGAAGGAGGCTGCCTTCGACCAGCATGCTGTGTTCTGGGATATGTATGAGGCCATGGGCGGTCGCAACAGCATGGTCCAGTGGGTAGATGCAGATCCGGCACTGGCCACCACCGATTATACCCACTTCACATATGAAGGGACCAAGGTTATCGCCGAATGGTTGATACAAGCCTTTGAAGAATCACGTACTTCCATTCAAGCACCAGTCCAATGAAGCATTTCCTGCTGATATGCTGCTTGTTGACTGCAGGCCTCTTGAACGGACAATCTGCAATAAAGGACAGCCTGGGTGCGCTTTACCCATTTCTGGACCTGGGCCAGAACCATCTGTTTTTCCCGGGTGATACCCTACCCTGGAAGAAGCTTTTCCGGCAAATGAACCGCCTTCGACAAGGAGAGGCGAGACAATTTCAGGTCATGCATCTAGGCGGTTCTCACGTCCAGGGCGGTAGCCTCTCTCGCCAGATCCGCCATCGGATCGCGGCTTTGATAGCGGATTCAACAGGAGGGCAACCAGGTTTCTTTTTCCCATACACATTGGCCAACACCAATTGTCCCCAGGAGATCCGCATTGTTGCGGATCACGAATGGCAGGGCGCTCGCAGTGCCAAACGCGATCAACCGGGGCCTTTTGGACTGGCTGGATTGAACGCACGAACGCCTCAACTCTTTGAAACAGTCGATGTATCCTATCAGGATGCCCATCAGCCGCTTTCCCGTTTTCACACCGTTCGCATCTTCGGTCAGAGCCTGCATCAACAAATGGTCCTGGAGCCGATCAGCCCGGACTGCCCGGCTACTGTCATGATGGATAGCATCCACCATTTTCAGGAATGGTGCTACGATCAGGACCAGGACAGGATGAGCTTTCGGATCATGCCTGTTGGTATATCGGCCCCGGACACCTTTATCCTCCAGGGCATCCAATATATAACCGACCATCCCGGCCTGGTCTTTCACCAGGTCGGTGCCAACGGCGCCAGCCTGCTCACTACACTTCGCTGTGAAGGATTTGGCGATCAGCTTTTTCAGGTCACCTCAGATCTGGTCATCTTCGGGATCGGAGTCAATGACGCCCACATGCCGACCCAGGAGTTCAAGGCCGATCGGTTCATGACCCGATATGATTCCCTGATGACCCTTTTCCGGAAGGCCAACCCACAGGTCCTTTTCCTCTTCCTCACCAATAATGACACCTATTACAAACGTCGACCGAACAAAAATGGCCCTGAGGTCCGGGAAGCTATGCTTCTCCTGGCCCGAAAGTGGGATGCCGCAGTGTGGGATCAGTTTACGGTGATGGGCGGACTTGGATCCGTTCAAAAATGGACCAGGGCCAGACTGGCCAAGAAGGACCGCCTCCATTTTACCCGGGAGGGATATACTTTGGCGGCCGATCTGTTCGGTGATGCGTTGGAGGAAGCCTTTTACCGATTCAATCCATCCACCCAAATCCATTGTCCATGATGGATCAGTTGTGGCATTGGTTTTCCTATCAGGCGGATCAACCGTTGATCTTTACGCAAACGGCCTTCTGGTTCTTCTTTACCGTGGTCATCCTGGGCTATGCTGTCGTGTATCCTCGCAAGGGCCTGCGCAACGCCTACCTCTTTTTTATCAGTCTGTTCTTCTATTACAAGACCAGCGGACTCTTTGTGCTTCTACTGATTTTTTCCACCCTGACCGATTATCAGATCGGGTGGCAGATGGTGCGATCGCGCACGGCACTGAACCGAAAACTGTGGCTTGCCCTGAGCATTTTCATCAACCTGGCTGTGCTGGTGTATTTCAAATACGCTTACTTCTTCACGGATGCCTTCAATGCCCTCATGCATACCGATCATGAGGTATACAATCTGCTGGCCCATTGGTCCAATGGAGCATTTGGCACCAGCTTCCGGGCAGAGAAGATCTTTTTGCCGGTGGGCATCTCCTTCTTCACCTTTCAGACGATGAGCTATGCCATCGATGTCTATCGCGGCGATGTCAAACCAGTGAGGAATGTCCTGGATTTTGGCTTTTACGTTTCCTTCTTCCCGCAGCTGGTGGCAGGACCTATTGTCCGCGCCTCTGAGTTCATCCCCCAACTATACCAGCCGTATTCGGTGACTCGCCAGCAATTTGGCGTGGCGCTCTTCTGGATCTTGAATGGATTGTTGAAAAAGATGTTACTGGCCGACTATCTGGCTGTGAACTTTATCGATCGAATATTTGCCAATCCGGGATCGTTCAGCGGGTTTGAGAACCTGTCTGCACTCTTTGGCTATTCCCTTCAGGTCTACGCAGATTTTTCAGGCTACACAGATATTGCAATCGGGGTTGCCGCGCTGCTGGGATTCACCCTACCGGTCAACTTCAACTCACCCTACAAGGCGAATAGTGTGGCCGATTTCTGGAAACGCTGGCATATCTCCCTGTCCACCTGGCTACGAGACTATCTGTACATCCCCATGGGGGGGAATCGCAGTGGTTCGCTGTTTTCCTATATCATGATCACCTTTATCTGCATCTTCCTCTTCCTGATCACCCCTCACGTGCAGACGGTCTTGATCATCCTCAGTCTGGTGCTGGCCCTGATCATTGCCTACCGACTCCTGCCCGGGATCAGAAAGCATATCGACACCAATATCAACCTCATGCTCACCATGACCATCGGAGGCCTCTGGCATGGGGCTTCCCTGAATATGATCATCTGGGGCGGGATCAACGGCGCGGGATTGATCGTGTACAAATATTGGAACCGGATCAGTCCCTGGCGCACCAAACGGCCTATCCTTGTGCGGATGACGGCCGTCTTGCTCACCTTGACGTTTATCACCTTCACCCGCACCTGGTTCCGGGGTGAAAGTCTGGACAAGGTGGAGATCATGCTTTCACAGATCGCCTATCACTTCAATGCTTCATTGATCCCACAGGTGGTGCAGGGTTATGCGACGGTATTCGCGTTCCTGCTGGGCGGGTATGTGATCCACTGGCTGCCGGGTGCTTGGAAGGACATGCTGCGTGATCGATTTGCCCGAAGCGGGCTTTTTATCCAGGGGTTTGTCGCTTTTCTGGCGATGGTATTGATCTATCAGGTCATGTCTTCCGACCTCCAACCCTTCATCTACTTCGTTTTCTAGGGAGGAAAGCCACTTTTTTTCACTTACGCATCGCGTTTTTCCATATATAGAGTTTTTTGGCATATAATTTGCCTTATGCTAGATAAGGTTGCTTACCCTGGTGACCGTCCCCCAACAGGCTGGGGGAAAATGCAAGAGCATCCCAATTACCATTGTGCTTGTACAGGTTTTTCAGGTCATGTCGTTCCCACGGCATGGCCTATTTTTTTGGTGGTTATGTGGTTATGAGTGGAGGAGGTTATGAGTGGAGGAGGTTATGAGTCGGGGAGGTTATGAGGGGAGAAGTCGAGGAGGATATTTCGTGATGGCGGTATTTCGAAAATCGGTGTTCGGCTCTCGGATTTCGGTGCTCGGGAAATCATTCAAAGACAAGTAGGAGGATGTGGCTTCTTCTAGATCGACGGAATAGGTGCATGTTCCTGCATTGGCCAAATGGCTACAAGCCCTGAAGGGGCGCAATATTATAGCGTTGGGCACAGCCCAACGATTCAGATTGACATGCGCAAAAGCCCTGAAGGGGCGCAATATCACGCACCCAGAATGGCGTAGAGCAGGTTATGAGGTTATGAGTGGAGGAGGTTTTGAGCTTTCTGTTATTGAGTGATTGCGTTATTGCGTTATTTCGAAGAACGGTGTTCGGC
>JAIPBE010000025.1 GCA_021738725.1 Saprospiraceae bacterium
CAGAACGAGTTAATTTAAAAATTCAGGAAATCAAAAGGATAGCTAAAGGATATAGAAATATTCATCACTTTACACTGATGATTTATTTTCACCTTGGAGGTTTAAAATTTCAAACCCACTGAATATGGTAAAGAACCTTTAAATCAGCAATCCAGATCTCGAATTGCTTAATCTTCATCGTAAAGCTTTTCAAATTCGGCCAATACCTCCATGGAGTCGCTGGCGACAAGTTCAGATTCTCTGGCGAGTTGTTTTGAAAGCAAACCCCTCCTGTGGAGTCGATTGTAAAAATCGATCGCCTCGTTGATGTATCTGTTTCTCGTCTTCTGGACCCTGGAAACGATCTTTTCGGTTTCGTCAAAGATGTCGTCATCCAGTTTCAGGGATAGATTTTTCATCGTGGTGTCCTTTACAACAAAAGTATATACATTATTGATATACTCCAAACTTTCACAGGCCTGACATAAACAGGAAGTAGGTATGAAGCAGATACAAAGTGTATTGACACCCTTAATCCTACCCATCCCAGATTCCCCTCCACCACCGTTTTCCAACCATTGCCCGGAAAGATGCCGGGATGTCCCGCCGGCCTTCTACCTTTGCACCCGCAAAACAAGAATCATCATGGCCGGCGAGAAGATCATTTTTACCATGGAGAAGGTCAGTAAGACCTTCCCCCCCAGCAAACAGGTCCTGAAGGACATCTATCTGTCCTTTTTCTATGGCGCCAAGATCGGTGTCCTGGGTCTGAACGGATCAGGAAAAACCACCCTGCTCAAGATCATCGCCGGCATCGAAACCAATTTTGAAGGCAAGGTCGTATTCGACAAAAACTACAAAATCGGGTATCTCGCTCAGGAACCTACATTAGATGAATCCAAGACCGTCCGCCAAACTGTAGAAGAAGGCGTCCAGCATATTGTCGACCTACTCAAGGAATACGAGGACATCAACCTCAAACTGGCCGAACCCATGGACAATGATGAGATGATGGCCATCATTGAGAAGCAGGGCGAGATCATGGAAAAACTCGACCACTTCAATGCCTGGGAACTGGATCACCGCCTGGAGGTCGCCCTGGATGCCCTCCGTTGTCCGGAAGGGGACACCCAGATCAAGGTCCTCTCCGGAGGAGAACGCCGCCGTGTGGCCCTCTGTCGTTTGCTCCTCAGTCAGCCGGATATTCTTCTTTTGGATGAACCGACCAACCACCTGGATGCCGAAAGTGTCCAGTGGCTGGAACAATACCTCCAGCAATTTGCCGGCACTGTCATTGCTGTCACTCACGATAGATACTTCCTGGACAATGTCGCCGGATGGATCCTCGAGCTGGACCGTGGTGAAGGCATTCCATGGGAAGGCAACTATTCCTCCTGGCTGGAACAGAAGGCCAAGCGTCTCGAACAGGAAGAAAAGACGGAGTCCAAGCGTCGGAAGACCCTCCAGCATGAGTTGGATTGGATCCGGATGTCGCCCAAAGCCCGTCAGGCCAAAGGGAAAGCTCGTCTAAGTGCTTATGACAAACTGGCCAGTGAGGAGACTCGTGAAAAAGAGACCAAACTCGAACTGTATATTCCACCCGGACCTCGTCTGGGAGATGTCGTGATCCAGGCAGATCACATTGTCAAATCCTATGATGGCCGTATCCTGATCGACGACCTGACATTCAGTATTCCCAAAAATGCCGTGGTTGGTATTATCGGTCCAAACGGAGTGGGTAAAACCACCCTCTTCCGGATGATCATGGGCCAGGAACAGCCAGACAAAGGGACCGTTACTCTTGGCGATACTGTGCAACTCGCCTATGTAGATCAGAGTCACAAGGATCTGCTCGCTGAAAAGACCGTCTTCGATGTCATTTCAGGAGGATTGGATCTCATCACTGTAGGAAAGACAGAAGTGAATGCCAGGGCCTACCTCAGCCGGTTCAACTTTTCCGGTGCAGACCAACAGAAAAAGGTGGGTGTGCTTTCCGGTGGAGAGCGCAACCGACTGCATCTGGCCATCACGCTGAAGGAAGGGGGGAATGTCCTCCTGCTGGATGAACCGACCAACGACATCGATATCAACACCCTCCGGTCTCTGGAGGAAGCGATCGAGAATTTTGCCGGATGTGCATTGATCATCTCGCACGACCGGTGGTTCCTCGACCGTCTGGCCACCCACGTCCTCGCCTATGAGGATGATTCTCAAGTGGTCTTTTTCGAAGGAAACTTCTCGGATTATGAGGCGGCTAAACTGGAACGATTGGGTGATGTGACTCCTCATCGGCCTCGCTTCAAGAATATGCTAAAATAAGTACGTTCTCTGATTTTATTCATACCAAATGCCGTCTTGAAAAGTCGGCATTTGTAGTTTACTACAAACCGTATTTCAATGAAATAACTGTGGAAAAAGGTGCAGTTTTCCATTCCTGGTATTCTGCTAAGAGTGGAACATCAGAATTTCATTTTTGGCCTCGCCTCATCGCCGGCTAGGCTAGGAACTTTTGACGCGGCAAAAGTTCCCAAAACCGCTTGTCGCCAAAATGGGCCTTTTTTTCAGGTGTGGCTGCAACTTATATCTGCTAAGGACTAAGAGCATACATACATCAGGACCCGGCCGCTCGTATTTGATCGGTGATTGGTGTTTTTGTCGACACACTCTCATCTCGTCACGTGATCTAAAATTTGGATAAGGTGTCCGGCCAAATAATGCGGCAGTCTTCAAATTGGAGGGCAATCATCAACATATAATGTCAACTTATTGCTTGGAAATACGGGCCACTGATGTACTCGGGGGCCCCGGTTTGGCGACGTCTAGGAAATAAACACTATAAAGCAATTCATCTTTTACCCTAAAATCGAAAGACTACTAAAGAGTATGTCAAAGAGAAGAATTGTCAAATACTTAAATTTCTAGCGAAAACCATGATTTGGCAAAATAATGAGGGTTTGTCCACGATCCAGAACCAAAGCTCATCCATGGGATGTTTTGTTACCATTTTTGCGATTCCGGGAAAAATGTGGCCAAAACAAAGGGTCTTTTTATATCCTATACCCAGGGTTGCCCTCCTCCGGCGGATAAAAAACCCGGGGCTACATCTGCTTTGAGATAAAATCTTGGCGTCTTTGCGACTTTGCGTTTCTCCTCCACTCCTAACTCATAACCTCCCTAACTTGATGCCGGTGAGACACCGACATGAGCATCTTTTTTTATTGTGCCGGAATGCGGTGGCAACTGGTTCAAGAGCATGTTGTTGTAGGAGTGTTTTGGACGGATAATCCTATAAAATCTTCGCGTCTTTGCGCCTTCGCGTTAAAACCCCTCCCCCTCAAGAAGAAAGCACCTGGTGCAGGATCGTTCTGGATCGCGGTTCACGAAACTGATCGAGGTGTAGCTTGTAGTACATGATCAGGCCATCCATCATATCATTGCGATGCGCTGATGTGAATCCCGGAGGGATGACTTCAAATCCCAATGGTTCACGGAGAGGTTCCAGAAATGCAGTCGTTTCCGGAAGCAGATAATGGACATGATCGGGAGGCGAGGACCGATAGGTCCCTTCCCGCAGATCAAAATAGATGTCTTCATGGCGGCTTTGTTCGCCCGGTTGAAAGCCGAGATACCGGGACAGGTCCAGCATCACCCGCAACGCAAAAACGGAGATATCCTTCCGGGGCTGGTCCAGGAGTGTGAACATCTCCGATAGATAGTCGAACAGTTCCGGATAGGACTCTGCATGAGCCAGGGTATTCCGGATCATTTCCACCAGGAATACACCGACAGAGCTGTGCCGGATATCCACCGGAATACGATGATAGACCAGTCGGGGAGATACTTCTTTGATCCTTTTGAGAGAAGCTTTCTCGTGATGATAGACCACCACGTCCAGCTGGTTCATGACCTGAAAGAGGCTGGCGGCCATCGCGGCCCTGGGTTTTCGTGCTCCGTTCACGATGTAGGACTGGAGCCCCAGTTCCCGACTGAAGATATCGACGATCAGGCTTGATTCGCTGTATTTCAGATTGCGTAGAACGATCCCGGAGGTCTTGACCAACATAAGGGGAAAGATACTGCGATAGGCCGGACAGCACCGCATAGTGCCAGTAGTACATCAGCATGATCTTTCATCCGGTTTCTTACAGATAAACGTGAAGATTTGTCCGTCCATAATAAATGCCAGCAGGCGACAAATCAGATCCAGCACCCTTGTAATCAGATCGTTATGAAGGTGTTAAAATCATGGAAAAAGGAACGAAAAAGCCGATCGTAACCGAACTCAGGCAACTTTTCGTCGAGTATTCCTCGTCATTCGTCCAGTTGAGCGGATATGCTCCATGCTCCGCCCATAGATTTGCCTCAGTCAATTGAAATGAAAATTACCACGTTATGAAAAAGATGTTCCTGATCACCTTGATGATGTTGATAGTGGCCACCACTTTTGCCAGTACGCCGGGACTGGATTGTCGGGAAGCCTATACCAAAAATCCAGAACTCGCCGAGAAAGCAAGAGTATATACGGATCTGGTAGAAAGCAACTGGCAGATCAACTGGCAGAACGGTCAGGGAAAAGCGGGCCAGATCATCTTCCATGATTTCGGCGCTGCCGATCAGATCCTGGCAAATGGTGATGGCACCTTTGTTTACCATCAGAGCCAATGGACGCTGGAAGAATACAACAATGCCCTGTTCCTGGTGATCTCACACCTGAATGGTGATAACCAGACGAATATGTATCGGGTCTTTCAGACCTGTGATGGGATTGATCTGACCGATATCGGCTCACTGGAACGCCTGTCATTCAAGTTCGTCGGAAAAAAAGGGAATGCTTCAGTGGATCACATGTCTCAAAATCTGACCGGAGAGTGGATCTCTTCAGGATATGCTTTTGATCAAGCGACCACCATGGATGATTGTGGCACCTTTCAGCCGATGCACGATGCCTTCTTACAATATTCCTTCAGGGGTGACGGCACATTTGCCCGTGCCCTGGGCAACAAGGGGATGACCCTTCGTGAAATCGGATTCTGGGATATCACGGATGATGGCCAATTCTTACTGATGCATGTGAAGGATGCTTCCGGCAATCAGATCCTGCGGACAGATGTAGCTGAGTTGATCCACATGCAAGACGGTTCGTTTACCCTTCGTCAAGCGTTGGTCAACAAGGATAAAAACGATCTCTTTTGTACCCAAGTCAAAGAATTCGGGTTCACCCGTTGGACCCCAAGACCGTAAAGCGAGGTGGTTCATCCACGATGGGTAGTACAGCCATGTGCAGTGCTACCCTTTTTTTATGGGAAATGTAGGGTTAGAACGTCAGGTCGAAGTTCTTGTAGTAGACCCAAATGAGCAGGATCACGAACAGCATCACGTAGATCATGCCGCGGACGACACATCCACCTTTCCAGCCAAAGTTTACTTTATTCCCCATTGGTCTTTCTTTTTTCGCTTGCAATAGCCCTGCAAAGAAAAGGTTATTTCGGGATATGAGGAAGCGGATGTCTATCCTTCTTGCGGCTTGTTGGCCAATGAAGGGGGATAGATCGGAATGTTGCAATATTTTTGGCGGTCCATTGTTATACCTTTTGGTACTTCAACCTGACCTATGCGCTCATTTCAGCTTCTCCTTCTGATCTTCATTCTGCCTTCTCTGACCATCGGCCAGTCCAACTCCAATCTGGCCATTGGTACCTGGAGGGCAGCCCTGCCCTACAATACGGGTCTGGTAGTCACCCAGTCTCCCGACCATATCTATTACGGTACCAGTCAGTCCCTCCTCCAGATCGACAAATCCGACCTGTCACCCCGGTTTTTCAGTCGGGTAGAGAATCTCAGCGAGAACGGGATCAGTCGGATGGCCTACAGCCAGCGGTTTAAAACCCTGATCATCGGGTATGAAAGTGGGAACATCGATCTTCTGGATGGCTCCGGCGTCACCAATATCAACGACATTGCTGCAAATACAAACCTTACCGGTGAAAAGGAGATCTATGACATTTATCTCCTGGACGATAGCCTGGCATTGCTCAGTTGCGGATTCGGCGTTGTTCAGTTCAATTTGAAAACCCGACTGTTCGAGCAAACGGCATTCACCGGTTTTCGCACATACCAGGCCACAGTTTTCCAGGACTATTATTATCTCATGACTGACGAGGGGTTGTACAGATTACCCCTGACAGGCTTTTTCCAGAACTTCTCTTCCTGGCAACATTTGTGGGCCATAGAAGGATTTCCGCCCAAGATTTTTTCAGGACAAGGCGGTGTAGCGACACTTGGTGAAGATCTCATCATGGTCGTTGATGATGAACTTTACCGATGGCGCGACAATACGTCTGAATTGCTTTTCGACGGATCAGGTTATACGTTGCGCTACCTGCAAGCCTCGGCCGATCGGATCATCGCGGGTTATGTACCCGATAACTTCGGCTCAGGACTGGTGTATATCCGAGATCTGAACGGACAGGAACAGATCATTGAAGGCGGCTGTGCCGGTCGGCCCAAAGGAGCGATCATCGATGAGGAGGACCGCTTGTGGATGGCCGATGAATGGCTCAACTTCCGACGTGTCCAGCTGCCGGGTTCCTCCTGCGACCAATTTCAATATGATGCACCGTTTGATTTCTCCAGCTCGGAGATCCGTGTGGTCCAGGACAGTGTCTATATCGCCGCCGGAACCATCCTCGCCAACCAGTCCGGAGGTTCCAATGGAGCCGGAGTCTATACCTTGAAGAACGGAACCTGGAAGAATTACAATTTCTTCGGATACCCCGAAATGGCCACCAAAGAAGCCCATATCGATATCAACACTATTGAAGTGAACCCGCAGGATGGAACCATCTATGCCGGCTCTTATTACGGTGGCCTGATGGAAATCCATCAGGATCAGATCACCTACCACCAAAAAGAAAATTCAGCCCTTCAGGGAGCAGTCGGTGACGAACAACGGGAACGTATTGGTGGTCTGGTCCGAGATCACAATGGCAATCTTTGGATCGCCAACACCCTGGCCAACAACCCGCTGGTCCTGTACAGCGCCAACAAGGAATGGAAGAGCTTTCGTCCGATCGGGAACACCCAATTGTATAAAGGTATGGTGGACAACCAGAACAACAAGTGGTTTGTCCTGGGCTCCGGCGGTATTCTGGTGTACAACGAAGGGAATGACCTGATGTCTGCGTCTGATGATCAGGTCCGCGTATTCGACTCAGGGAGCAGCAATCTGCCTTCCAATAAGGTGACCAGCGTCGGTCTGGACCTGGACGGAGAAGTCTGGATCGGCACCGATGATGGCATCGGGGTGGTTCGTTGCGGCAATGTCTTCGATCAGTCCTGCAAGGCCTCTCGGATCGTGGTCACTCAGGAGGGGATCACCGAAGCATTGTTGAACGATGAAGAAGTTCGGGCCATTGCAGTCGATGGTGCCAACCGGAAATGGCTGGGTACCCGATCGGGGCTCTTTGTCCAATCGCCGGATGGATTGACGGAGATCAAGCAGTTTACTGAATCCAATTCACCGTTGTTCGACAATCAGATCAACACCCTGGCCTTCAATGGCCGCACCGGAGAAATGTGGATCGGCACCGAAGCGGGGATCATGATCTATCAGACGGAAACAACCTCCGGTGGCGACGTCCATGCATCCCAGGTCGAGGTGTACCCCAATCCGGTACGGCCGGAATATCAGGGTCCGATCGCGATCAAAGGCTTGCCACGGGACGGAAATGTCAAGATCACTGATATCCGGGGCAAACTAGTCTATGAGACCACTTCACTGGGAGGCCAGGCCATCTGGTATGGGCAGGATTACACCGGCCGAAGAGCTGCTTCCGGGGTCTATCTTGTCTTTACGGCCTCTGACAATGCATTCGGGGATCCGGATACTGCGGTGACCAAAATCGTCTTTATCCAATAAGTGCAGCTGAAAGGATGCGCTCGTAATAGGCTTCGTATTCAGGCAAGATATTCTCGATGCTGAAGCGCTGCGCCTGCTGATAAGCTTGCGCGCGGAAGGCCTTTTGTTTTTCGGGATCCATCAGGATGGAAAGCGCATCCTCTGCCATGGCTTCTACATCTCCCGGATCTTCCAGATAACCGGTCACGCCGTGGATATTCACCTCCGGCAGACCGCCTGCATTGGATGAGATCACTGGTACCTCACAGGCCATCGCTTCCAGCGCGGCCAATCCAAAACTCTCATGTCCGGAAGGCAGAATGAACAGGTCAGCAATCGCCAGCACCTCTTCTACAGCTTCCAGTTTCCCCAGGAATCGAATCTCATCGCAGAGGCCCAACTCACGGCAAAGCAATTCCATATTCTGGCGTTCGGGTCCATCCCCGATCAACAACAATTTGGACGGAATCCGGGCGTTGATCCGTTGGAAGATGCGAATGACATCATCCACATGCTTGACCGGGCGAAAATTGGATGTGTGTACCAGGATCTTTTCTCCATCCGGGGCAATGGCCCGTCGAAAATGATCCTTGTCTGTTTTCGTAAAACGGGAGAAATCAACAAAATTGTAGATGACTTCGATCTCCTTATTGATATGAAAAGCCTTCAGGGTATCTGCTTTCAAGCTCTCGGAAACGGCCGTCACGCCATCGGATTGATTGATCGAAAATTCCACCACAGGGGCAAAACTTCTGTTCTTCCCGACCAGGGTGATATCTGTGCCATGCAGGGTGGTGACCACCGGAATATAGATGCCCTGTGCGCGCAGGATCTCCCGGGCCATATAGGCGATGGCAGCGTGAGGGATGGCATAGTGTACATGGAGCAGATCCAGCTTGGCGGAAGTCGCCACATCGACCAGGGTGCTGGCCATGGCCGTATCATAAGGGGCATATTCGAACAGGGGATAATCAGAGGTGGGCACCTCGTGATAGTAGACGTTCTCCGCAAAATTGATGAGTCGAACCGGCTGTCGATAGGTGATAAAGTGTATCTGATGCCCTTTTGCGGCCAAGCCGCGGCCCAGTTCCGTAGCCAATACTCCACTTCCACCAAAGGTTGGGTAACAAACGATACCTATTTTCATACCACCGAAAGAATTTAACTTGTCCAAGAATAACCATTTCGGGGATAAACAGTTGACTATATACATGAGGAATCTGAATCTGCTACCTTCCCCCCGCCCCCGGGATCTCCTGATCCTGTCGTTCATCTTTCTTTGGTTGGCCCTGCCGATCATGGCCCAGAGAGTCACTGTTTCCGAAGGAATATCCCTGCGAAAGGATGATTTTTACCAGATCCTGGGACGATATAATGACCGGTATCTGATCAGTTCGGACAACGATTATTCTCTGGAATTATCTTGCCTGGATGATAAGATGAGGGTGTTGTGGACCAAGGAACTGGAGTTGGACAAACGCCTCACCCAGGTCATCGGGATCATTCCTCAATCCCAATCCATCGTTGTCCTCTACCAGTATCATCGAAAAGGAGACTACTTTCTAAAAGCCCATCGCTATACACCAGACGGCCTTCTTTCGGACAGTATCACGCTGAATACCTACAAGGAATCCTTCTACACTCCGGACAGCCGCATTGAAATTTCGGAGGACAAGACCAAAGCCATCGTCTATCAAGTGGAGAAACAGGCCTGGATCGAGATCCAGGGAATCGACCTGAACAGCCTGACCAATATGTGGTCGGCCCGGGTGTCCATTGATGCCTTTTCCTTCTTCAAGGAATTCCGGGCATTGATCGTGGACAACACAGGCAAAATGCACCTGGTGATGGAAAAGGACAATCGCCGGTCCCGTCTGGATGACCACAGCCTGGAGCTGATCGAATTCGGGCCAAACATGGTGAGTCCCCTGACGCGCAATATCAGCCTGCGGGACCTTCTTTCCCGGCAGATCCACTTTACCTATGACAACCGTCACCACCGCCTGACCGGTGTGGGTTTGGAGTCCGACCGTGATCAGTCATGGTCCAAGGGCTATTTCTACTTCTATATTTCCGATGAGGTCGTCGACACATTCAAACTGATCAAGCAGCCCTTTTCAGAGGCTGTACTCAGCCGGATGGGCGATGCGAATGCTGTCAATGATAAAGGGATCGAAGACCTGGAGATCATCCAGGTACAACTGAGAGAAGACGGTGGTGTGGTCATCCTCATGGAAGAATCCCGGAAGTATGAACGCAACACCTCCGGACAGAACTTTCAGTTTGGTCCGGGCAGTGGACGATTTACCGTGGATTACTATTACGAGGATCTCTATATCACTTCAATGGGTGAAGATGCCAGTCTGGATTGGCATGCGGTGCTTCCCAAGAAACAATACAGCCAGGATGATGATGGGCTATTTTCCTCCTGTTACATAATGACAGCTCCCGATCATTTGCGATTGATCTATAATGACGAGATCGCCTATGAGAATACAGTGAGCGCCTATCAGGTTGACTGGCAGGGCGAGGTGGTCCGGAACAGCATCCTCAGTACAGATTATCAAAAGCTGAAGATCATCTTCAGGGAAGCGGTCCAGACCGGGGTCTATGAACTGCTGGTACCCAGTGAGCGGAGCAACAAGCTCAAAATTGTCCGAATCGAATTCTGATCCATGATATAGAAGTGCCCTGAAGTCAAACATGTATTTTTGCGCTACACAAAACCTGGATTCATGAGAATCTCAACTCAGATCATGATGACGTTGGTAGCTCTGTCGCTACCCTATTTCCTCTCGGCCCAAGCCGGAGATGACCGATTGAAAGAACTGCAGGACGCCTCAAAGAAGGATGGCGATGGCTGGGTGACCGGCGGGGCGATCGGCCTTGACTTTGCCCAATTGATGATGGTCAATCCTCGCGTAGGTTCCGGAGACAACCGGATCGCCTTCGGTGGTTTGGGAAATCTCTATGCGAACTACACAAAAGGGCGCCATACCTGGTCGAACAATGCTTCTCTCCAGTTGGCTGTACAGCAACTGGCAGATGCCGACTGGCAAAAAAGCCTGGATGTATTGCGTGTCAATTCGCAGTATGGCTACAAGACCAACAATGAGAAATGGTCTATTGCAGGGTTGCTGACTTTCGAATCCCTGACCATGCCGACCTATCCAGGCAATTTCCTGAAAGCGCAGGAAGATCTTGCCCTCGCCCAGGCCAAATTCCTCTCTCCCTTCCGCCTGGAGTTATCACCCGGCATCCAGTATAAGCCGGATGAGCACTTTACTTTCTTTTTTGCACCGGCATCATACAAGCTGATCTATGTCGCTGATCAGGAGATCGCCAACCTGGGCATCCACGGTACCAAACTGGTAGACGACAATGATCCCACTCTGGGATATGAGCAGGCTTTCCATCAGTTGGGCGCACGACTGAACGGGGCATATACCAACAAGTACTTTAACGATAAGATCGCTTTCTCCAGCAAGCTGGATCTCTTTTCGAATTACCTGAACAACCCGCAGAATATCGATGTGTTGTGGCAGAACGATCTGGGCTGGCAGATCTGGAAGAGTCTATCACTTAACTTCCTCCTGGAAGCATTCTACGATCATGACATCAATGTGCTGGTGGAGCGCCCGTCGGATACCCTGCCGGATGGCCAGTTGGGCAAGCGGGTCAGCTGGACTCAGGCGTTGTTGTTGAAATACAATTACATTTTCTAGATTGACAACTTCAGATTAAAAAAGCCCCGATGGATCGTCTGTCGGGGCTTTTTTATGCTGGTACACTGGAGGATGTGTTCCTAAGTTCCTTCGTTCCTTGTTCCTTATTTCAAGTTAGATCATGTTGGGCACTGCGGCACGACGCTCGGGTGTTCAAGGTTCAAGCGAAGCTCTGTCGAGCGCACAGTTCAAAGTTCAATGCATGGCACATTGAACCTTGAACTGCCCCCCCGAGGGCTCGGGGAGGGCAGCCTGTTCGTCAGTTGACGTAAGGCACGCCGAACACGTAAACTGCGCTGCATTGCCTTGCCTGTACGAACCCGAAACAAGGTGGATCAATGTACTTAGTTGGCCACCTTGCATCCATTCAGAACCGTCAATTTATCTTGACATCGTTAAACGCATTTAAGATCCCAAAGGCCTGTAAAAGCCAAAGAATCAGAACTATGACAACAACAGCATTTAGAATGCTTTTGATCTTTCGATCCATTGGAATGTAGGTATTGACCAACCACAGGATCACTCCGGTAACGATCAATACGACGATAACGCTCATTAAAGACATGGTAGTTGTTTTATTGTACCGTTCAAAGGTGGATAGCATCAATATTCAATCGGTTACACTATTCTTATGATTTGTTATATAAATCTCACATTGGGTGTGACCTCCCAAATATGAAATTTGGCCACTTCTGAAGCCACCTTCTTTGATCTCTTTGGTTGAACTTCCATCATCTGCACGACATTCCTATTAGTGACGATCAAAAAAAAGGGACCCCTCCGATCATGGAAAGGTCCCTTTTTGCTAGCATTTACAAAGTTGATTATCTGGCCAGAATGACCAGATTCTTCGTATAAACGTCATGCGGAGTAACGATCTGGATCGTATAATTTCCATCCATAAGTTGCATGAAATCGATTCGCCTGGTGTTCAATCCTGTCATGGAAATCATTTTATTCCCAATGACAGTCTGGTTGAGCATGTTGATAATGTTGACTCGGTATTCAACTTCTCCGTTTGTCATAAAGCTCAAATTGACCTCATCACTTGCTGGATTGGGCCATACCAGCATATCTGTTATATCGACGCTTTCACCTGTCGGCTGGAAATTTTGCAATTGATTAGGGTCAAACACTTCATGATCCGCCCCTGTGTGCTCCTCACCATCCAACTTCATCTGGCCTGCGAAACAATAGAGTGTTGTCATGCACATGGATACACACCCTGTCGAGTCAGTCACTGTCAGTGTGACCTTTACAGGTATCCAACCCACATAGATCTTTATCCATGGAGATCCCTGACCACTCTGAATAAAGCACTCTTCACCCTCTACTTCCCACTGGTAGGATTGGATGCCACTACCACCGGCTATGACACTGTGAATCAACACACCATGAGAATTGCAGGTGACAATATCCGGCAGGATAATTTCACATGCCAGATTATTGTCGGGAACCCAGGTAATGGTTTGTACCTGCTGTGTATTATTCCCACACATATCAGTGGCGATCCAGGTCCGCTTCACCAGGAATACACCCTGTGCTGAACCCGGCATTATGGATTCAGAATAAACAATTGATACTGACTCTGCATAATCAAAAACGGTCAACACGGGAACCTCAGGAAGGGGTTGACAATAAATGGTGATATCATAAGGGAAGTCCAGAAATACAGGTGGAATATCATCCACAACATCAATGGTCACTCGAAGGGTATCTGCATTGCCGCAGATATCTGTTGCTATCCAGGTAAATATCCAACGTTCATAATAGCCATCTGTGATACAATTTTCGGATAAAATGACCTCTTTGGAAAATTCCTTCCTAATATATTGATCACAATCATCATAGATGACCACACTGAACTCATCTAAAGCATTCAGCTTTTTCAACAACTCAAATTGCCACAAGTAGACAATGCTTTTCGGATGATTCCAAAATGGAAATAAAAATGACTGTCCAGGCACCAATAACACTGGCGACGTGTGATCATGGATAATGATCGTCTGTGTAAGTACCGACTCATTGCCACATATGTCTACTGCTGTCCAGGTTCTGAGAATGACCAGACCTTCGTTGCAAAGGGTATCCAAAGTATCCGCTGTCATTGTCACATTGATGAAAGACTCCGCACATGGATCATAGGCTGTGACGACAGGTACATCTGTTGTATCACAATAGACATCTTCGATCGTGGAGAAGACAGGACCAGTTCCTGAGCCTACGTGAATGATCTGTTCTTGAGATGTGCTATTACCACAATCATCGCTGGCTGTCACGAGACGCATGATGGTATATTCATAAACACAACCTGTCGGAAGAATTGTATCCTGATAGGTCATCGTCACATTACCACAATTATCCGTTGCATGGACCAATGGCAGTGTATCTGCGCACCCGATGGTTTGTTCGGAAATAAAAGGATCAAAGACGGGTGGTTGATTGTCGACGATCGTGGCAATAATTGAACGGGAGGCACTATTTCCGCAAACATCCGTTACCGTCCAAGTAAGCGCGACAACAGCTTTTATACCGTCTACAGTGCAATCATGGATCTCGATAACTTTTTCTGAAAACGTTTTAGAGGCCAAAGCCGTGCAAACACCTTCCACGTCAATATCGTCGACCCCAAAGGAAGTATATTGACCATTGGAGGCATTGCACTGTGCAAGAATCGACTCTCCCGGCAACATATCGATCAACTCCAGGTTCGTAAAGTGAATAATGGGGACGGTTAGATCACTAGGAATAATGATGACAGATGCAACTGCTTGATTCCCACATTCATCCGTTGCCTTAAATTTTCGGCGAATGGCCATTCCTGAACCACATGGATTTGAAATGGCCGTATCCGTAATCTGGGTATAAGGGTAATCGCAATTATCCTTCGCTTCAATAGCCGCTAATAAAGGGCTACCGACACATACCGTATCTGGAACACCAACCCACACTGGCGGAATGGTGTCGATCATTCGCACACTGAAAGAAAAAGTTGAACTGTTGCCACACAGGTCGGTCACTGTCCACAAGAATGTCCGTTCTTCCAGAAAGCCGGACTGAGCGCAGTCCGCATACTCCGTTATGGCAGTTTCCAAAATAACCAATGGAGAATCACCACCACACTCGCTTGTACTGGACACTGATTTGATATCCATTTCCTGTACGAACCGGGGAAAACCATCTTCGTTGCACTGGACTTCCAGAATGGTTCCGTTCAGAATGCCCGCAATATCCGGATGAACCACCATAATCGTAGGCCCAATGGTATCCACTAGTGTAACGTACTGTTCTTCTGTGGTCACATTTCCACACTGGTCAGTGGCCGTCCAGGTGATTGTCATGACCATGCCGTCCTGACAGCCTGCTTGTGGGGCTGATTGATCGGATACAACGACACATGCACATAAGCATTCATCCAGTGTTGTCACAGATACCTCTAGCTGAATCAAAGCATCGCAATTCAAGGTGATATCATCCGGAATACCCTGCATGACCGGTGGAATATTATCCACAAGTTTGAGGAACAGATACACACTACTGCTATTGCCACAGATATCGGTAGCCGTCCAGTCCAGACGGTATAAATTGATATAACCGTCTTCTGTACAATTCCCTTCTTTCAGCAGAGTTTTGGTGTAGGTTATACTGACTTCACCACTGCAAGCATCATTGGCTTGTACACTGTTTGTTGAAAACGTCGGTAAATCCCACTGTGGATCCTGACCATAACACTGAATTTCGACCGTATCGCCATCCGTTGCACCAGGAAGCAATGGGTCAATAAATGTGATCGGAGGTGGTACGACATCAGATACCGTTATGATCTTCATGCACGTACTGGTGTTGCTGCATCCGTCTGTAGCCAAATAGACTCTTGTCAGGATAAACCGATTCTCACATGTCTGATCCGTTATGGATTCAGATTGCAATGAAACCACTGCAACCCCACAATTATCCGTAGCAGTGGGTGTGCCCACGGTGAGAGGGCTAATATTGTCAGCACAATCGACGGTGACCGGCAGGGGACATACGATGGACGGCAACGTGCTATCCATGACATCAATATGCTGTTCACATGTCGAGGTATGGTCACAATCATCTGTAGCGGTCCAAGTTCGAATAATTTCATAGGCTTCAGTACACTGGCCCGGTAAGATGATATCTATATAATTCACTGCCGGGTTCAACGTACAATTATCGGTTGCCGTCGCCATCCCGGTTGTCCCAGGGATAACCGGATCTGTACATTCCAATGTCATATCTCCCGGACAGGTTATCACGGGCGCAAAAAGGTCAGAAATGCTGATCGTCTGGATACAGAAAGTACTATTTCCTGCAATATCAGTCACCACCCATGTTCGGATAATATCTTCATTGAACAGGCATATTCCAGGAATGGTCAGATCGGAATAGGCGATTACTGGATTTAGATCACAGTCATCAATAGCAGTAGCGAAACCCGTATCGGTCGGCAAAACACTTTCATTGCAATTGACCGAAATATCAAAGGGGCAAGTGATCACTGGTGGCAGGCTATCCTGCAGAACCACGACCGAAATACTGTTTGAAATGGCGATGCCACAATCGTTCGTATTGATGACAAAATAGTTTCCGCTGACAAAGACGGTAATGCTATACGTCATTTCCCCAGTATTCCAAATCCCGTCACCATTGCCAGAAAGAACAACACTGCCACCGTCACAGAATGACAGATCGCCATCTGCTGTGATGAATGTCGGAAGGGGAGCCAGGGGCAAGGTTACATTATTATTGTGCAAGTCGATAGCTCCACCTCTTGAAAGTGCGCGTCCTTCTAGAGAAGAAGCTTCCAACAAACTGATGGAACCGTTTACGACTAAAGTGCCTGCGAATGCAGCGCTTTCTCCCAGATCAAAGGCGCCATTTATCTGCCAATAGACATTACATATGGACGCACCATTGGCCAGCGTTATACTGGCAAGTGTAGCGGTAGATAACGCACCGTCAATTTGAAAGATAAATCGGGCATTGGGATCACCTTCACCATCTAAAGTCAGATTCCCATCTAACACAGCCGCTGCGCCAATACAATAGATATTAGGACCAAGTACTTGATTGTTGCCGAGATTAACACCCAAAACCACACCACAGAGTAAGTTATCCAAATAGCTATAAAGAATATCGACATCTGTTGCAGCTTGGGCAGTGGCCGGATCGGCCACATATATATTCCCTATGACAATTCCAGGTGGGAAGCCGTTAAAGGCACCTACATCCGTGCCAATATCTCCAATAACAACCGTGCTTCCGTCATTATTAAATGCACCAACAGCCGTGAATACAGCAAAATTCTCCGTCGTACCCAGATTGGGAGTTTGACTATAATTCAGTTCGGGCAATAGCATTAAAGCCATTCCGAACAATGTAAAAAGTAGATATGTTCTCATGAGATGAGGATTATAATATTTCAAAATGATACATTCATTGGAGCCTCAAGAATCGGATGTTGATCATATCTAACTCTTCAGAAAAACGCGCATATTTACAAATAATGAAATACCCCTCAAAGTGTAGCAAGGAAAGCCCATTGAAAATATTTTCAATGAGCTCACCCACACCAAACCAAACTAGAAGTCTTATTCAACCCATCTCTTAGAAGAGATAAGAAGCACCGACATAACCGGAATACGTTTGAATTTTCGTCCTGTCAAGGATGTAGTAAGAATCCGTTGTGCTTGAATTGTTGTTATCACTGATGTCAAAAAGCCCGTAAACACCCCGAAACCCGAGGCCCAGACGAAATGTTTGAGCTGCATTCAAACCAAAATCAACACCTGCGCCATAGGCAAGTCCCAGATCTCCCTTCTTGACAGAAAGAACTGCTTTGGATGTACCGGATCCATCATCCCCTGTAGTTGTAAGATTTGTACCTACACTCAGACCTATTTGTGGTCCGCCTACCAGATTAAAATTGACCGGCTTTGTTTTGCCAGTATTCAAAGACAGCATCAATGGAATGTTGATATACTTCAATTCCACACGGTGCTCAATATCCATTTCCTTGTATTTCTGACTGAGGGACGAGTAGATGATCTCTCCTTGCACACCGACGTAATCTGAGAAATGGTATCCCAGTAGCAAACCGCCGCCATACCCTAAAGTAACTTCTCCCTGTATCGTTCCACCATCCGATGTCTTGGCATCGAAAGCAGTAAATGTAGGCATGAATCGCAACCCGACTTCGCCATGTTGCGCAATTCCCTGAATGGGTTGAGCAAGAATGAACAAAGCGATGATCATTGCGGAAGTAATTTTTGGTAAATTATTCATTTTCTGTTTTTATATTTTTGTGTACTCCATGTCATTTGACACATCAAAACTGGCAATAACTAAATCTTTCACGTTACACATTTACAGTTATTCTGTACATAAATCACTGATAAGTTCATTTACGTATACCAAATATTTTATATCGAAAATCTTGCAGGTAAGACTGTTCCTGGTTCCTGTGTTCCTGTGTTCCTTGTTCCTTGTTAGTTTTCTGATGGGCATCAGGGTACATCGTCTGGCTGTTCAAGGTTCAAGGACGGAGCCTGCCGGCTCGTCCAGTTCAAAGTTCAACGTAAGAGCACTTTGATCTTTGAACAGGGTCAGCTGGCGCTGACCCGTTGAACGTTGAACCGCCAAACTTCTTCCTACTGTATTACTAGTGCTTCGTGATCCTTTGTGCCCTTCATGGCTTTGTTGCAAAGAACGACAGTATCGCCATAGCACTGGAGGCCCAGGTAATGACCCTTGCCCCATCCGATTACCGTTCATAGTGGCAAGTGCCTGACCATCCTTTGCAACTTTCCGACGTCGCGTTTGATCAGTCATGATATCCATAGGTCGCAAAGCAGCCCACTTTTGGTCTACCTAAGGAACTTTTAGGATAGATTCCCTCACCTGGAATGTCTTCCAGACATTTCTTGCTTAGTGCTAGGAGGGAATCGATCAGTCACTTCCTGATGAAGAATAGCTATATTGAGGTGTTTGCCATTCGAGGCGCACAAAACAGCTGCAAGGACCAACGCCGTTGACAGACATGCGGTCTTGTAGCCAACCTATGGCAGTGCTGGAACTGGCAGAACAAACTATTTTGACATGTGACCAAAGCCATCTCTACAATGATGAATGGAATACGAATCATCCCGTGATCAACTAGTGAACATCAACCACTAAAGAGGATCGACTTAATTCTGTCCATGTAATAGATTAACAATTATGCATCTCTCATTTCAAAAACTCTTTTACGTAATAGCCACCCTGTTTGCGCTTTTTGCCATCCTGATCTTAGCCAAATCCATTCTCATCCCCTTAGGCTTTGCTTTGCTGATATCGTTTATCCTGTATCCGGTGGTCAAAAAATTCGAGTCATGGGGGTTGAATAAGATACTCGCTGCTTTTCTGACCATTTTTTCTGTATTATTAATCATAGGGGGATTTATTCTCCTTTTCTCCACCCAAATTTTTGATCTCGCAAAAGAATTCCCCCACTTTCAGAATAAGGTCATTCTTGCCTTTACTGACGTAACGTTATTTATCAACAAGAATGTGAGTTTTGTACCCAATTTGGATAAAGACGAACTTTTTGACGGGATTAAGAATTGGCTCCAGGAATCGGGAGGTTCACTGTTGAAACAGACCTTTAGCAGCACAGCTGCATTTTTTGCCGGACTTGTGGCGATCATTATCTTTACATTTCTGATCCTGATCTACAGAAAAGGCTTAATAAAGGCATTCAGTGGGTTCACTTCAGAAGAGAAGAGAGGGCGAGTTGTGAAAATGTATAAATCAATACAGCAGGTCGGACAAACATATTTGTTCGGCATGATCATTCTTATCCTGGTTATCGGACTAGCCAATAGCATTGGACTTTTGATCATCGGTATCGACAATCCCTTCCTTTTCGGATTTTTAGGTGCTATCCTGGCAATCATACCCTATGTCGGAACTATTTCAGGTGCAATTATACCTTTACTGTATGCACTTTTCTCGTACGACTCCATCTGGATGGCAGTAGCCGTTGGCGGCTTGTTCTGGTTCGTTCAACTGGTTTCTGATAATTTTCTAAGTCCAAAAATTGTGGGTGGCAGTATGAATATTAATGCCTTGACAGCCATTCTAAGTTTGATCGTTGGCGCATCTGTATGGGGCATCGCAGGCATGATCTTGTTCTTGCCGTTTGCTGCGATGTTACGGGTAGTTTGTGAAGAATATGAAGAACTTCAACCAATTGCTCTCCTCATTGGAAATCAAAATTATCAGGAAACGGATGGTAGTAATAAATTTTTCAATAGATGGCTAGTCAAAATAAAAAGCTGGTTTTCAAATTTACACAACTTTTAAAAAAAAGTTAAGCTGCAATACACCATTCGACAAATAAAGAAGAAGAAGAAGAACGACATTAAAGCCAAAATTCAATATTAACAAGGGCGTACACAGAACTGGTAATAGCCCTATTTACCAATCAAACAGCGGGTTTTAAACACCCTCTTACAGAAGCTCCCTATCACCAGTTGGTGAGGCACAAGATTTGGCCCTATACAATCTGTAGTGAACAAAGTCCTGCCTTCACCTTTCGCGACGTTGATCCGCCAGAATGTGCAGTACGGACTTCTCTCCTTCGCATCCATAGACCAAACACCAAATCCTCCCACAAAACAGCCCCGCCTTCAATTCAGAAAGCGGGGCTGTAATGGATCCGGATAAGATACTTAGGGTTCCGGATCGGCCGGCTGCACAGCTCGGATAAAGGTGGTTACTTTCGGGTCACTGGCCGGGCCGTAGCCGTCGACTAATACACCTGTCCGCCCATCCGGCAATTGAATTCCGTACAGGATGGACAAGTCATCGGGATCGGACTGACCCTCAAATCGCCGGGTCCAGGCGAGGCGGACATCTTTTGCTTGGTATTGATCCTGATGTCCACTGACCTTCAGGCGACCGGCACTATTGATCCGAAGATCGATATGTATACCCTGGCGTCGAAGTTCATTCATGGTTTCCGACAAGGTAGCCATCTGCGTGCCGGGAGTGGGCCGGGTCATTTTCGTACCATCGGTTCTTTACCGAATACGGAGGCCATTCGTTCCAAGCCCTCACGGAAGGATGCTGCACTTTTCTCAACAGCTTCCGAGAGTTCTTCGCGCTTATCCGAAGCAGCACTTCGTAAATCGGACATCCGGGATTCAAGCTCTTGCTTTTTCACTTCAAGAGACTGCATATCACTCTGGATGCTTTTTCGCAACTCCGAAGTGGAACGTGCGACCTTATTCTTTAAATCATCCATTTCGGCAAACGCCTGATCGACGATGGTATGGATGTTTTCTTTGACATCTTGAGCATTCATAATAGTCATTTTAGTTTTAAAGTGAGAAAATCAGTTTCAGTCTCGGGAGTTTCCCGAGGTCTATCCTGTTGGACAAATGGCAGAGTGGACTGCCACCCGGATTGGTTATTAATATAGTGGTTTCGTCGGTTGACCATAGAGATCAAAATATTGACTCTTGATCTGTCCCTTCTCCAGCGAGTCCGGAAAAGAATCTACGCGGTAGCCCTGTTTGCCATACGGTGTGGATACATGCATGATCCGAGCTATTTTACGGGTATCGGACGTCTGTTTCTTCCAAGCGTCGACAATCAGGTCCGGCCATCTGTCCGGGGATATTTCACGTGCCGTTTCGACCAGCACAGGATCCACGTCATTGGTTTGGAGGATCACCTCCCACTCACTACCTTCAGACAGATAGTCCAGTTCGACCAATTGATCATCCAGACGCTTTACGGTGGTGATCTCAATGGATTGAAATTCGTCCGGGTATACCGCGAGTACATCTCGTATCATGACCTCTCGCTCATCCCCGACAAGCACTGTAGTTTGTCCAGAAACAACTGGAATAAACAACGCGAAACAGAAAAGAAAGGCAAAATGAATAGACGAGAACATGATCTTAATTTACTTGATATTTATTAACTTAACATATAAACAGGGTAAATTGTTCAAATTAGTATCAACTTTTCATTGCTATTTCCAAATGGACGTATTAAGGACTAGAAATAAAGGGTTGTATCATTCCATCGAAACACAACAATAATTAAATGTTAATTTCGCCAGGAAAAAACCGCAATGCCGATAAATGAAATTTGGACATGAATAAAGTAAAAGTCCATATCCAGATACATACGCCACCCGAACAGGTGATCAATGCATTTACAGAACCCGAGATGTTGAACGCATGGTGGGGCGTAGAAAAATGCCTGATTCAAAAGCAGCTCGGTGGAATTTATACCCTGGCATGGCAGTTGTCAGAACAGGGAATGGGCTATGTAACCACCGGGATCATCAGCGGGTACGAACCGACCCGGAAACTGGTCATTCGCGATCTCGTTTATTTGAACCCAACAAAACCAGTCTTTGGCCCAATGTGTTTATCTATTCACGCCAGAGAACGAGAGGGTCTGACCGACGTCCATCTATGCCAGGATGGATATCAGAAGGGGGACGACTGGAACTGGTATTACAAGGCAGTACAGGAAGCCTGGCCATCGGTTTTGCAACGTTTGAAGTCCTGGCTGGAACAGGAACATCCTTTCAAGTAGAAACAGGAACTCTGACAAGCGTCAGGCTGACTGGATGAACAGGAACATCCGAATGCACAAGAGATTCTCAAGAACATTCGTCGGTTACCTCCCATCTGGACTATTCACTTTCGGATGGAAGAGATACCTTTAGAGAGCGGTGTTTGAAAAGACAATGCTGCCTGCAGGATGTGGCGATTCCGAACGTCAGGCTTCGTTGTATGGTAGCATCTATCGCAGACATTTGGAATCATAAATATCCATTCAACTTAAAAACATGTATCATGGCATCCATCCATCCACACATTAATTTTAATGGGAACGCCGAAGAAGCCTTCCACTTTTACAAATCCGTATTTGGAGGTGAATTTTCACAGACCGTTCGCTTTAAAGATATGTCTAATCCTGACTTTCAAATCCCGGAAAAGGAAGCGAATAAGATGATGCACATTGCGTTGCCAATTGGAAAAAACGTATTAATGGGCAATGACGTTCCGGAAAGTATGGGGAAGGTCAGTGAAAATGAACACCGGTCTAAAATATATATCCAGGTAGACAGTCGTGAAGAGGCCGATACGATATACGCTGGACTCTCAGCCGGCGGAAAAATAGAAGCACCTATAGGTGACAGTCCATGGGGTTCCTATTTTGGCATGTTCAGAGACAAATATGGCATTGAGTGGATGGTGGATTTCAACCCCACTGTAAAATGAAAGACGTAAAACATCAATCGTCAAAAATCCGCAAAACCTCCTTCACTCCTCCTCTTCCTCAGCCCTTTTCCTCCGCAACCGCACATGCCCTTGCAACCAGGCTGGGACCACAATCGCTCCCGCAAACAAATAGGAATAATAGGTGAGTAATCGCCAGATAAAAGCGATGATCAGCGAGATCCCTGTCGGCACAAAATCGTGCAGGAACCCATTAAAGACGATCTCCGCCAGGCCAGCTCCACCGGGGGTTGGACTGAACGCCATGATCACATACATGGACATCAGCCTGCCGAAGATCTCCAGTTGGTCGCCCAGCCCCCCATGTGTGCCGGGGACAATAGCGATGATCAACGCATTCACCACCAGAAATCGACAGATCCAGGCCATCGCCGTATAGGTGAAGGCCAGAAAATGAAACCGGTTGGTATGACGGGTCAGATCGCGGGATGCCAGTACGATATCATTACCCAACTGGACCGCCTGAGCCCTGAACCTGCGGAGGAAACGGTTATACGTCAGCATGACCAGGATCCGGCGAAACTGCCCCGGATTGCGAAACAGACCATAGTAGAAAAAGGCAGCGTAGCTGAACATTACCAGTAGGGACACCAGAAAGGTCACCCCCCACCCATCCAGATCAAAGAAGTATCCCATGTTCGGACGAATGATGGACGTACCAAAAAAAAGAAACAGGAGGGGTAGAAACAACAAAAATACGGCCGTATCCAGGACCACCGTATAGATAATGATGGAGGTCGTCCGAGCAAGAGACAGCTTCTCCTTGGAAAAAAGAAACAATGCCACCGCCGTACCCCCAAAACTGGTGGGCGTGATCGCACTGCTGAACTCCCAGATGAAGATCAGCTCGACACACTTGCGGAATGAAAAGAATTTGTCTGAGAGAATATACAATCGAAGCGCATAGACGATATGACGTACGACCACGAACAGGAAGGCGATCAGGATCCAGACCAGGGTATGGAGTCTCCATTGGATCTTGGCAAACTCAACCGGATCGAACTGATCCCACAACAGGTATGCCACCACGACTATGCCGATCAAAACAGGGATCAGCAACCGGGTGAACCGCAAGGAATGCATGACTTCATGCCCGGCATCATCGATCTGTTGTGGGGACGACATCTTCAGCAAAGCAAAGCAAATTGCTCCGATTCCCCATCAGTCCTGGGAAGAATCTTTTGCAGACAGAGTTGTCTCCGGGTTTTCTGGGGTTGAGGAGTTATGGAGATAACTAGCTCCACATCGAGATTCCAGGAAAAAAGAGCACTACATTTCTCGTGGGCTTCAACCCGCACTGATCAGAAAGCTTTTTGTATTTTGAGACAAAGACAATCAGCTATGACACATTTTCTCTGGTTCATTCTCATCGGTGCAGTGGTTGGCTGGATCGCCGGCAAACTCATCAAAGGCAGTGGTTTTGGACTCCTTGGAAATATCCTGGTCGGTATCGCCGGGGCATTCGTGGGCAAGGTGGTCTTCGGTTTATTGGGTTTGGGCCCTTCCAATTTCATCGGTGAGATCATCACAGGTGTAGCCGGTGCAGTCATCCTTCTGTGGTTGATCACTTTTATTCGGAACAGACGCTGAATCCAGCACAATTGGACACCCTCACCCGTTGGCGGTTGATCCTCGGACCAGATGCTGAGGAAGAGACCACCGCCCTTTCTGAGACAGCGCTCTCCGGTATGGATGAAACCCTGGATCTCCTGTACAATGAGAACAGGCGAGGGGAGCTGGGTGGCTCTATGCCCCGCATGCATCGCTGGCTGGGCGATCTGCGGCAATATTTTCCCTCGTCCGTCATCCAGTTGGTGCAACGGGATGCCTTGACCCATCTGGGGTTGACCGATCTGCTTCTCGAGCCCGAACTCCTCGCAGCGCTCGAACCGGATATTCACCTGGCCGGCGTCCTTCTGGAAGCCTATGAGTCTCTGGATGAGGCACGTCGAGAGGCCGCACGCCAGGTCATTCAACAGGTGGCCGACCGGCTCATAGCCCGGATCAAACTCCCCCTGCATCAGGCCATTCGTGGACGACTACAACGGGATCAACGCCTGATCAATCCCCCCTGGAGTCAGATCGACTGGCACCGCACTATCCGACGAAACCTCAAGCATTATCAACCCGATCTTCGCACCCTTATCCCGGAAACAAGGATCGGGTTTCATCGAAAGCATCGCCGTCATAAGGAGCTGATCATCCTGGTCGACCAGAGTGGGTCCATGCACGATTCATTGATCTATGCCGGACTGTATGCTGCCGTGCTCGGACAGATTCCTACCATCCGCCTCTCGATTTTCGCCTTCGACACGCGGGTATTGGATCTGACCAACCTGCTCCACGACCCTGTTGACCTCCTGCTTGGCTTCCAATTGGGTGGGGGCACCGATATCGGCAATGCACTCGCTGCTGCCCGCAAGGAGATCCAATCACCTCGGGATGCGACCGTCGTATTGATCAGTGATCTCTTTGATGGTGGCTTGTCAGGTGTGATGTTCGGGCATATACAGGCCATGCTCGATAGTGGTACGAATGTCGTTGCTCTCCTGGCATTGGGTCAGGAGGGTGCCGTGGAATATGACCAGACAGCCGCCAACAGACTCCTGCAAATGGGTATTCCCGCTTTTGCCTGCGGGATGGATCAATTTCCGGAACTGATGAGTCGGGCACTGGCAGGCGATGATGTCCTGACCTGGTGGAAGCAGGTTCGGTCCAAGGTAAGTGATTCACACAGCTGAACCAATCAAATACGGGTATTCAGACTATCTTGGAGCCTGTTAATCCCCTTCCATATGCGATATCTCCTCTTACTTCTATGCTGTAGCCTTCTACCCCTCTCTGTTCATGGACAGAATAAACCTGCCTATCAACTGTTCAATGCAAAAGGGAAAAAGGTGAAGTATGGCAAGATGCTGAAGAAAATGACCAAGCAGGACATCATACTGTTTGGCGAATATCACAACAATGCCATCACCCATTGGCTGCAACTAGAGTTGACCCGTGATCTGGGGCAGGTCGGGCCTCTGGTCCTGGGCGCTGAGATGTTCGAAGCAGACAATCAGGAACCATTGGATCAATATCTTACCGGGGAGATCGATGCTAAAGGACTGGATACTCTGGCACGGTTGTGGTCGAATTATAAAACAGATTACGCACCCCTGGTCAATCTGGCAAAGGACAGGAAGTGGCCTTTCATCGCCACCAATATTCCGCGGCGTTATGCATCCATGGTCTCACAAGAAGGATTCTCTGTTCTAGACTCGTTGACCACTCTGGAAAAAAGCTGGATCGCCCCACTACCCATTGCATATGATCCGGAACTACCTGGATACAAGGGCATGATCGAAATGATGGGCGGCCACGGTGGGGAAACATTTCCCATGGCGCAAGCATCCAAAGACGCAACTATGGCGCACTTTATCCTGCGCGGATTCCAGGCCGGCAGACGATTTATCCACTATAATGGAGCCTATCACTCCGACAACTTTGAAGGCATCCTCTGGTATCTGCAACGTGAGCGGCCAGATCTGGCCTATGCAACGATCACCACGGTCACCCAGTCCGACCTGTCCCATCTGGGAAAAGAAAATCTCAATCGGGCTGATTTCATCCTGGTTGTAGATGAGGATATGACGCCGACGTATTAGTCCACTACTGGATCGCATGATCCCTCACAGCAGGCATGGATGGCCCATAGAACAGGGCCGCTTTTGGATCCACCAGATGGATCTACCCTGTTCATCCGGTCGTCCAGGACCGTGAAGAGTCCTGAATTCGCCTTACCTTTTGGTAATCTTTTGCATTTCAAATTATACAAGCGAATATGGAAACGAATTGGATCGCCATTCTGGTTTCGGCTCTCATTCCTCTATTGGTCGGGGCCGTCTGGTACAATCCCAGGGTGATGGGCAAGGCTTGGATGGACTCATCAGGCATGACCGAAGAAATGGTCAAAACTGGCAACATGGTGCGAATTTTCATTCTGACACTGATGTTCAGTATTCTTCTGGCCGGATTTCTCAACGTCTGGGTCGTGCATCAGATCCATATCAATTCCATCCTGATGAATGAACCAGGCTTTGGAGACCCCAATTCTGAGATCGGAATGTTCATCAGTGATTTCATGTACCAATACGGCACCAATTTTCGAACATTCCAACATGGAGCAGCGCACGGCTTTCTTGCTGCTCTGATGTTTGCCTTTCCCCTTCTTGCCATCAACGCGCAGTTTGAACGCAGGAGCTGGAAATATATCCTTGTGCACCTCGGTTATTGGATGATTACTTTGATCCTGATGTGTGGTTTGATCTCTGCCTGGATATAGAACGGGTAAGCCCTGTACATGAGAGAAGGCACATTTTCGGTATTCGGTATTGGGTATTTAAGTGTCCATATGAACACGTAGGAAAGGGGAATACAACGGCTATCTGCCCCCCTTCTGGTGGCATCCTGAACCGGAGAATAGTATTGTTTGGAGGGGGTTGTTTGGCGACGGAATTTAACGCCTGAGGCGATCCACCAAATGCGCCAAATCGGGAGAGGAGAGGGCGTACCGCTTCAGGGGCGTTCATTGGCATCTGAGTTGTCACCCTTGATCAGCATGCCTGGACGTTTATTCGGTTATGCGTTTATTCGTTTAGGGGATAGTACCAGAGTTGAATCTCTTCATTGATCAGAGGTCATGCTTTGGTAGCCATGAAAGCACAAAGGCATTTATCAAACGCATGCTTGCGAAGAATAGCCCAGGGTTTTAATCCTGGGTTTATGTATAGTGGAGAATCTGAGTTGGCGGCATTTTTGCCGGAACCGTAAAATGGTGACAACTCACCTTCTGGCCTGGTCTGTACATCTCCCCCATCGCAGACGAAGAGGTTTCTCACTAGCCCCTTAAAGGATCACTCTCGCCACCAATCGCTGCCCATTGCGATAGACAGCTATGATCACAGGAATGGCTGGAAGCGAAATATCTGTCGTTTTGGACGTACGGATCAAAGTGCCATTCAATGACCATATCATCAATTCATCCCCGTCACATAAACCAGCTGAACCGAGGATATTACCTGCTCGCCACAATTGAATATCCAATTGATCACTACACGGAATAAGCGCATTGATCAGCGGCCCTTCATATGCCCCTACATCCAGTAGGCCATGCTCGGGACGATTTGTATATCCGGATGGATGGTCGTACTCCAGAACCGGCCACAGTTTGACAGCACCGGCATATTCGGGATCCAGACCCTGATCCACAGCTGGTGAAGCCGCAGTGATATGTAGATCCATTCCGGCCAGGTCCTCGAATCCGGCATCGACGGGATCGGGAATGAGGAGGTTGCGAATGGTGTCCATCACCTGAACCGGACCATTTGAAAAACTACCCCCGCCAACGAGCAGGTTATTCCAACCCTTGAATAGCGCAGTAGAAGCACTGAGGTTAAAAAACCGGCCAACTGTCTTGGCATTGACCATGGTATTGTTGATGGCATAACATTCGTGAGGCCCCGGGTTAGACAGACCTTCCAAGCCATAGGACATGATAGCTGAATTCTGACCGTCAGCTGGCTGCATGATCTGATTCCCGATCACAAAAGAAAGCCCACCATTCGGCAGGTCTATCTCATAGCTCACCCCGCTTCCCTGCTGGCTATCCAGACGATTATAGAGGATATGATTTTCATGAGCACGGCTCTTCACCAGATGACCAACCTTACTGTCGTGGGAATAATTATAACGGAAGATCAGTTTTGCCACATGGTTGACATAGATGTTGTGACTGAAGCCGTCTCCATAGCCGTTGAATCCGAATTCCGTCTGCTCCACAAGGATGGTGCTCGTCGTGTTATCCCCGGCCAGAATCCCATTTTCATTGTCGTGAAACCAGCACTGCCGAACGGTCAGGTTGGTGCCTTCCTGCCGGATACCTGCCCCGTTTTTATCCGGTACAGTACAATGCGAAAACTCGATCTGCTCTACCGTGATATCATCGCCCTGGATCACCCAGATCGCCTTTTGCCCGGCTGCTTTTCCATCTGCATTGAGGTGAGCAAAGCCGCCCTCCCCGCGCAAAAGCAGGCCATCCATCTTCCAAATGGCCACATCACCCAGATATTCACCCGAAGCGATGGTCACGGTGTCTCCTGATGCTACCAGATTGGCCACCTGAGAAGGCTTGGTATAGAGTTGTCCTGGTCCCACCGGCCAGTTGGTGGCATACAGTTGAGACCATGACAGGGCAAACACACAGATAATCATCTGGAGAATTAAACGCATATTGATTTTTATCCAAGATACAGAACGATTCTCAGGTGTCCACTGGCTGGACTTTCTGTAAGTTGGATTCATGCATATGCTTACAGCATAACTCAACCCGTGAATGGAACATGATTGGTACCGTGTACTGATGGCTCACGAGTACCTCCTGATCTACCGGTGTATCAACGAATAGTGACAACGAATGCCGTCCTGGACATTCATCTCGATCAAGGCTTGAACATTCATCTCCAGGTCGCCCCGTTTATTTCTCCTTCAGCGCTTCAACCTCTGCCTGCAACAGACGGATCATCTCTCCCTGGGTTTCGATCAATTTCTGTTGCTCCTGAACGGCTTTCACCAGTGGGGCGACAAACTCTGCATAGCGGATACCGTAAAGGTCCTGCGCATGCTGTGGCTTGTCCACGCCACTGAAGTCATACTGACTCTGCTGAGCAGCGAGTTCCACTTCCTGGGCAATGAACCCGGTATAGCGAATATCTTCTTTGCCTGAGTGATCTGACGGTTCTGATTCGGACACTCCCTGGATTCGGGCCGCTGCATCCAGATCCAGATGATAGGTCACCGGCCGGAGCTTCAGGATAAAATCCAAACCCTGAACGTTTTCTTCAATATCCTTCTTGACGCGGCGATCCGAAATATTCGTCCAGTTGGCAAATCCGCCAATGGAGGTCACTTGTCCATTTCCAATACGCACCTGGTTTGAACCCGTAATAACCACACCAGAACCCAAGGCCGATGAATTCGAATAATTCGACAGATTGGATTTCGCTTCGTAACCGATGTAGGTGTTATTATTTCCATTTACATAGTCCCCACCTGCATTATATCCCACAGCTGTATTGCCAGAAAAGACAGTACCAAACAGGAGTGCATTGGAACCGATTCCCGTGTTATAACTTCCCGAAACAACACTACCCAAAGCAGAAGCACCAAAGGCAGAATTTCCGTCTCCATCCTGATTGGAATCCAGCGACTGATAACCCATAGCGGCATTATCCATACCCTCATTATTATCCGACAGCGCCCGATAGCCCACTCCACTGTTCCGGTTGCCCAACGTATTGTTGATCAAGGCTTCTTTTCCGATCCCTGTATTCTGGACACCCGAGTAGTTGTGGTACATCGCCTGGTAGCCCACTGCAGTATTCTCATTACCAATTCCATTGGAATACAACGTAAACGCACCAATGCTGACATTATGATCACCTTCTACATTCCCATACAGCGACTTGAAGCCCATAGCAGTATTGTGTGAACCCAAGGTATTCTCATACATGGACTTGGACCCAATCGCGGTGTTGGCCTGAGATTGAGAAGGATCTCCAAATCCCTGACTGTTGTGATACAGTGATGAATCACCAATGGCAATCTGATAGCTCCTGCCATTATTTTTACTCAGTGAACCCGTACCAATCGCAATATTATGGTCACCCGTATTCGAATTATACATGGCGTCCTTTCCAATGGCAATATTTCGGAATCCATTGTAGCTGTTGAACATCGAACGATGCCCAACTGCAATGTTGTCTTCACCCAGACTACAGGCATTCAGTGAAAGTCCACCGACCGCGGTGTTGTAGTTTCCTTCCGTGTTCAGCGACAACGTCCCCGAACCCAAAGCTGTATTAAATCGTCCCGTCGTATTGAATTGCAGCGAATATGGACCGATGGCCGTGTTGTGGTCACCCGTGGTATTATTGGTCAGACCAAATGTTCCGACAACCGTGTTACTTGCCCCACTGATATTGGCAAGAAGACTCTCATACCCCACTGCCGTATTATCCAAACCGGACGTATTTGACTTCCCGGAGGATCGGCCGATGAAAATGTTTTGTTCCCCGGATAAGGTGTTGATAAACTGATTGCTTTTGCCTGCTTCCAGGCCGATGAACAAATTCTTGGCATCATCCGAATGGATACCAAACAGGACAGCTCCATCCGCTTTGCGCGCCAGAATCAGGGGCTGCTCATTACTTTGATTATTGGCTGCCTGAACCATCAACTGGGGCTGATCGATCTGTCCTCCACCGATATGCAATCGGGCAAGAGGAGACGTGATCCCGATGCCGACATTCCCCGATGTCTCATAGATGGGTGAATTTGTCAATGTATTGGTTCCATCCCATTTTGGTAAATAGCCGGGCGTACCCGATCCACCAACACCACCTCCGCCTGTCAAGGTTTGTGCTTCCCAGCGACTGGCCGCTTGATTGTACACCAGTGCCTGTCCGTTAGACGGTGAGGCAGCAGCTATATTGAATCCCTGGAGTCGGTTGGCATTCCAGATTGCATCATTGGCCTGAGCAGCGATCACATTCCCCGTGATGTTGATCCCGAGTCCAGCAGAGTAGTTGTTTCCCCCATTGCCGGTTTCGTCATCCAGAGGTGCCCAGGTGGTACCTGTCCATTTCAATACCTGACCAGCGTTCGGAGTCGCGGAAGAAATATCCCGACCGTACAGCTTCAGGGCATTCCAGAGGACATTGTCATTCAAGGCACTGATCACAGTACCATTGATAGCGAGCCCAGTGCCAGCTGTGTAATTGCTACCTCCATTGCCCATCAGATCGGTGCCGGGGGCCCAGGTTGATCCATTCCATTTGAGCACTTCTCCCGGGTTGGCTCCCATTTGAAGGATCTTGATCCCCGATATGCTCTGATCGGCGATTTCGAGGATGCCGACACTACTCTGCTTCAACTGCAGGTTGTTGTAGGTACCTGTGACATCACCGCCAAAAAGCGTGGATTGAGTCACATCATCCGCACCGTTAAGGTCACCGGTATTCGTGATGGTTGTGCCGCTGATCTGGATACCATTCCCACCGGTATAGGGAGTTCCCCCTTGAGCCGCATAGAGGGCATAAGGCACACTGACCAGAGGCGTTGCACCCAGATCCACGTAGGCAGATCCCGCATTCGGGTCGATCTCCGTCCGGAGGTATTTGGTTCCTCCTCCCCAATCGATACTGTTCATACTGCCAGACTGGACGGTTCCTCCTCCGATGCGGAGACTGAACATACCCAGTTTATTGGTCAAAACAGTGTGGGTCTCTTGATACACCACTTGCCCGTTCGGTGTACTATCAGAGATACTGAGTCGGACAGAAATGGATTTATCATTCAGTACTTCTCCAGCGGCATTGCGAGCTACAGCTTGAAAATTCAAGAGCTGTGGAGCCTGTGCCATAATGGTGAGTGGCAACAGGATGACTGACATGAGTAGGATGAGGTGCTTGGTGTTCATCAGACCTATAATTTGGTGATGGGGAATCATTGGTTTATCGAATAACATGGATCAACTGAAAAGATGCCAGGATTGATTCCCGACCACTGAAGAGTTGAACATGATAGGTGCCTGCAGGCAATGTGTGCAGATCCAGGGCATGATCCGTACCAGCGATCAGCTGGAGGGATTGCTCTCCTGCGAGATGACCGGCCACATCCGTCCACGTCAACCGGACGGGTTCAAGAGGTGGTTGACCAGTACACCGGAGCGTGACGACGTCTGAAAATGGATTTGGAAAGACCATGAGGTCAAACGTCAGGTCATGCGAATGGATAGGACTTGAGCCTTCCAGAAATGATTGCTGGTACCCCTGAGTGAGATAGAGGGTATCTGCCTTGAAGGATGAGATCCCCAGTTCTCCTACAGTAAAGGACAACTGGACAGACCCTTGTTTGACCTCACGGCCACTGCTGGCCAGGACCTGTTGATCAATGGATTGAGCATGGATCAAACCGGCCATCCCACACAGGATCAGTATAGCCGGGATCGCTCTCCGAAGAAAGGGGATTTGACGCATGTCTGACATGCAGCAAAAACCACTCCAAAGTACTGAAGGGGAAAGATTTAGCCCGAAGAATGGGTTTGTTGAAGATCAATGACCGGACTGGTGTATCAGGGTGCCTGTTGCACGATCCCCGCTGGTATTGATCATTTCAATATGGAACGTACCTGTTGGAAGGTCATCCAGGGCAAGCGGTATTGGTACTGGTCCCACAGATGATCCGGTCGAATAGGTCCGGAAAAGGGCCCCTTTCGCATCTATGATCCGTATTTCATCTACGCTGGACCAACCATTTGGCAGTGAGATCTGCACCCATCCAGATGCCGGATTGGGCCAGAGGTCCAGGTGGGTCGGTTCCAACGGATCCAGGCTACTGGTATATGGACTTTCGTACGCCCCGGCATCGATCCCCTTCCCCTGGATTCGGGCATTGCCAGCCAGGTCATAAGGATAGATAGAATCCGGCTGCACGCCAAAGTCTACCGCCGGACTAGCCGAAGTAAGTGCAAAGTCACTACTTCCGAGGAAAAATGGATCGGTGTTTTCCAGATCGGAAGAACCCATCCATCCAGTAAAGGAATTGTCACCGATAATATTGCCGCCATTCGTCAGAATAGCTCCGCTCTTATCGATGTATTCAAGTTCATTCTCACCCAAGTTCGCTAGTATAGTATTTTGCAAGACCAGTACGGCATTTTGACCAATCTGAAATCCTGGCAATTCATTTTCAGCACAGGTCATATTCAGGATCATTGCTCGGATTCCCTCCATTTCCCAAAGGCCATTCCCGCCAGCTTGGTGGTGGATCACCATGTTCTCAAACCGAAAACGAGGAATGCTCGAGGTATCCACTCCTGTTCCAGACAGAAAGACGATAGATTTTCCCCAGCTACCGTTACTTTCCAATAGAACATTTCGAAAGAGCAGATCCATCCTATCATTACCATCCCTAATGGAAATGCATCCATCGCCCACATTATCGATCCAGCTACAATCTTGAATGATCCCTTTCACTCTTGCCTGTCCAGAAGCCCTAATCGATAATCCGCTATTCTGGAGGGATTCCCCTCCTTTAATGCTACAATGGTGTACACGCAAGTCTGTGATGGCATTATCCCCGGCCTCCACGACAATGCCTGCCGATCCCATATTGATGGAGTTATTCGAATTAAAACCACAACTGTCTATTCGGATATCCGCTTCCCCTAATTTATTAACAGAAATGGTCATTGGGCCATTTCCACCAGACTGGTTAAAACCTGCAACATTATTTAGGTATGTCAAGCTAGACTCCTGTCCATCAAATTGAACATGAAGGACAGCTCCATCTACTTCAGAGACATTCTCTGAAAAGGTACAATTCTCAATGATAGCCGAGGTCTCACTAGCGTTGACATTCGATTCCAGAACGATTGCACCTCCGCGAACCGCATCGTCCGGATTGTTGGTCATATCTATAGCTGCATTCAACTCAAAATCAGACCTCGTCACCGAAAAATGATTTTTCACAGACCCGAATACACTGGACGAAACCAAATACAACGCACCACCTCGGGTAGCGATATTTTCTTTAAAAGAACAACTATCCATCGTGTTTTCCAGGAAGTTGAAAGACGCCTGGACATGAACTGCCCCTCCAGTTCGGCGGGACTGGTTACTGACAAACTCATTCCCCTTCAGGTGGGAATTGGCATTGTACACCGCTATGGCTCCCCCTCTGCGATCGGATCGGTTGTCCTGAAACAGGCTATTCTCAACAAATACACCGCTTCCATCCGCCAGGGTGATAAAGATCGCGCCACCATCCTCATTTGAACTGTTGTTGGTAAACTGGCATTCCCGGATCAACATGCCATTGGCATGATCGGATTGCACATAGATCGCACCACCGCGTTTGTCGGCGTAATTATCCACAAAACGGCAGGAATAAATCAGTGGCGATCCCTGACAGAAGATCGACCCTCCCCATTGATTGGGAAGTAAGGTATTATCGCCTACCGCTTGTCCTCCCCGAAAAATAAACCCGTCCAGGGTAGCTGCTTGCGTTACCTCCGAAGTAATCTCTAAAATGGTGTACAGGTTATCCCAACGAAAATTGAACAGATCACCAGGAATATCGTCACCTTGAACATCTCCCGACAGTATGGTCAAATACGCATCCGGATCGCGCTGATCCAATGTCGTTTCATTGCCCGCAAAACCGCCATATAAGTGAATATCCTTGTCCAGGAAATATCTGGCTTCCAAGGTATCTCCTGGTACATATTGGCCTTGCGCCACCCAGATCTCATCACCCGAAACAGCCGCTGCTATAGCCTCCTGCAAACCGGAAAATGCATCACCCCAGGAGGTTCCGTCATATACGCCCGTAGCGGATTGATCAACATAAATCACCGTCTGGGCAAAGCTCGATGGCGTCCATCCAAGACTGGATATGATCAGGCAGCAGATTATGATCCGGGTGGTCAGAGGGTAGCGAGGGGGCATAGTGGTTATGTTAGATCAGGAGCAATTCAGCCTATTGAGTGATCAATACTTTGCGGACCATCTGGCCTTGTGCTGTCCTCAACTTCAGCACATACAATCCGGAAGGCAGTGCAGGTACATCGATCTGTAGATTCGACAGGCCGGTATTCAGTTGCCACTGTTGCAGGGCGACTTCATTGCCCCCGGAGGTCATCAAGATTGCATTCAGTTCCAGGCTTCGCTCACTGGAGATTCGTATAGATAAGGGCGCTCCTGAATGTACCGGATTGGGTAAAATATGAACAGCAGAAAGGCCGTCGATCAGATCCTCCACGCCAGTAGATAATTGGTCTCCCGTGGTGAAGCTGTGGATGTCTGAACTGGCCTCACAGGTATGTTGCGCATTGTAGGGGCGCAGGCGCCAGTAATACGTCTTGTTTTTGACCAGCTTGCTGCTGACCCAGGAATTCCCCACCGTCGAGAACTGGAAAACTGCCGAATTAAAACCGGGATTGATGGAATACTCCACGATGTAATGTGTGGCTTCCGGCATGGGCTCCCAGACAAACGGAATCTCATTGAAGGTTGTAATCGTATCACCCTCACCTGGAAAGACAGGAACGACAGGTCCCGAATAGACTGGATACCGAACAGTTTGATCGTAGAGGAATTCGGCTTTGTCGGTCAATGCATTGGCCTGCATGGCGGCAATCTGCTCATCCGAGAACCGATAGGAGCACACATCCGAAGAGTATGACATGATCAAACTGCCATCCGATTTGAGTTTCACCCCGAGTGGATCTGTCTGTAAGACGATACTTTCCCCCAGGGTGTTGCAGTTCCAGCGATAGTTCAGATAGTCCGGTGGTGTATCGCAAAAGCCGTCGCCGGCGATGTCACAATTCACCCCATCTACCCGTTCCACCAGATTGCCATTGATCTGTTCCGGGGCCGGTTTGCCATAATCGTGATCATAGCCCTCCCAGCCATAGAACGGATGGGGCAAAGACAGAAAGTGACCCAACTCATGCGACCAGGTATGGTCATCTGGCTGAATACAGGATTTGGCCAGTGCAACCCCCAGATTGTAAGCGCTGTATCCACAGAGGTTTTCTCCTGGTGAATTGGAAATATAGCAGTTGATGGTATTGGGCACATTGTAGGCCGTCATCATCTCGGACCCCGTATCGAAATTGTGATTGTAATAGGTGTTATTTGGAATATAGCTGATGCCCCCTTCCAGGTAGAATTGGATGTTTACCGTCTCGAAATCGCGGTTGAGCGTACAAAAAGCATCCAACAGATCAGGCAATCCAAAATACCCGGCACCGCTGGCTGTACCCACCAAATGGATGGTCACGGGCAGATACAAGGTATCTGCTGAACGAGAAAAGGCTTTCGGGTTTGCCTGATACTCCTGCAGCCAGGCGACTTTCCCATCCTGAGTCCCACACCAATGGGAAGACTGCGGGTTTTGCGCTTGGAGACCTGGTGCTATGAAAAACAGGATCACAATGAAAATACGGGTCATAATCGTCGAATATTGATGGGTAAACCTCGGGGAAGGTCTGGATGTTCAAAAATGCAGTGATTGGGAAAAGCTGCTCAATGTACGGGATTGACCCGGAAAATCGTGGCACTCGCCACTTGAACGCCTTCCCTGGATAATCCCGGAATGGGATTTGCCGTTACCTTTGCACGTCAAAGCTCCTGAAGATGAAACGTTGGTTATTCGCCTTTCTCATTCTCGCTGGCATCGCCAGCTCATATGCCTTTATCCGTCCTGATTCGGACAAGTATTTCGAGATCATTAAAAACCTGGAGATCTTCACCAACCTTTACAAGGAGTTGAATGCCGGTTATGTCGATGAACTGGATCCCGCCCGAACCATGCGAACCGGGATCGATGCCATGTTGCAGGCCCTGGATCCCTATACCAATTACATCTCTGAAAGTGATATTGAAGGCTACCGCACCTTGACCGAGGGTCGGTATAACGGAATCGGAGCCCAAGTGAAAAAAATCGGTGATCTGGTCACGATCACCCAGATCTATGAGAACAGTCCAGCGCTCAAGGCGGGATTGAAGACTGGAGACCGGATCCTGGAAGTAGATGGACAGGATGCACGCAATCGAAGTACTGAAGACCTGAATAACATTATGCAGGGATTCCCCGGCACGCAGGTGAAGATGCGTATCAATCGACCCGGCGAGAACAAACCCTTTACCCTGACATTGACCCGCGAAGAAGTGGATCTTCCCAATGTGCCTTACTTCGGCATGGTCGATGATCATATTGGATACATTGTCCTGACCACTTTTACTCAGCAGGCAGGAAACAACATCGCCAAAGCCTATAAGGATCTGCGCGTCCAGGATCCACTGATCCAGGGATTGATCCTGGACCTGCGAGACAATGGTGGTGGACTCTTGAACGAGGCGGTCAATATTTGCAACATCTTCGTGGATCGCGGTGAATTGGTGGTCAGTACCAAAGGCAAGATCCCTGAATGGGATCGGAGCTACAAAACAACACAGCATCCGCTGAATACGGAGATTCCCCTGGTCATCCTGGTGAATAACCACTCGGCATCTGCATCTGAGATCGTCTGTGGAACCATTCAGGATCTGGATCGCGGGGTGGTCATGGGACAACTCACCTATGGAAAGGGCCTCGTCCAGAACACTAAAGAGATCGGATATAATGCCCGACTGAAACTGACCACCGCCAAATACTACATCCCCAGCGGCAGATGCATTCAAGCTATCAATTACAAAGATGGGGAACCAGTCCACATCCCGGACGATCAGCGGGCAAAATTCAAGACCAGAAGTGGTCGGCCTGTGCTGGATGGTGGCGGTGTCAAGCCGGATGTAGTGCTTGAGAAACCAAAGGACCCCGCTTTGATCCATGCTCTGCTAGAACAGGATATGATCTTTGATTACACGACCGAGTTCTGCCTCAAACACGACTCGATCGCCGGACCTGAAACGTTTCGATTCGATGATTGGGCCGGATTTACCGCCTTTTTACAGGATCGCAAATTCACCTATGAGACGGCTTCCGACAAGGCAATTGGCGCCCTGAAGGAAAAGGCAAAAGAAGAAGGTTTGGATGCCTCCCTCAAAGCACAGATCACAGCTATTGAAAATAACCTTGGTCAGTATCGCGATCAGAGTCTGGGCCAGCACAAAGAGGCCATTCTCAGCCTGATCGAACAGGAGATCATTGGAAGGTATTATTTCAACCGCGGCCGAAAGCAACTTGGCTTGCGCAACGATCCGGAGATCGTTGCAGCGAACCAATTGTTAAAGGATCCGGAGCGGTACCGGAAAATTCTGAAAGGCAAATAAGGCCCTTCCGAACCATCAGATCTGGTGCTGCCACTCACCACCCGGATGCTGTCTATTCAGGGTCAGGAGGGAGCATCACCGCATCGATGATGTGCACAACTCCGTTGGATGCTTCTACGGTGCCCAAGATATTGGCGCCGTTGATCTTGACATGGCCGTCCTTGTTCTCCACTTTGATGTAGTGACCGGTCGCCTGATACAACTGCATGCCATCCCGAAGATCTTTGATCCGGTAGGATCCCGGTGAAGCATGAAACTTGATAATGCGAGCCAGGGTGGCTTTGTTTTCCGGCTTCAACAATTCGCCCAAGGTGCCTGCTGGCAATTTGTCGAATGCTTCGTTCGTCGGGGCAAATACCGTCAGTGGACCGGCATTGACCAAAACGTCCTCCAGACTGGCAGCTTGTACACCGGCTACCAGAGTCGTATGGTCAGGTGAACTCATGGCTACTCCCAAAATATTCTTCGGGGCATTGGGATCTTCTGCTACTGCTGATTGACCTTTCATGGTGACCGCACCAGTCATGCCAGCTGCATCCGTCTGAACATCTCCACCTTGCGCACAGGAGTTAAGGATTAAAAGACCTAATACTCCACTAATTACATACAGGAACCTTTTCATAGCGAATCATGGATTTTGTGTGGCTTAAAATTGAGGAGAAGGACTCCAAGGACGTACTGACATCGGTCACGCTTACGGATGATCCCTGTCAATTTTCAACATGAAAGAATTTGCTTATTGGGTGGGCACCGGCACTTCCATCAATTGGTCCTTGAAAATGACCCAAACCCGATCAGTTGGCATGGTCTTCACGGCCATCACTCCCGTAAATGCTCCATATGCCGGTAGGAGGCCATGATGAGCACCGAAATGGAAGCAGGGCATGGTCATTGCCTGTCGACCTTTACCGCGCAATCGGAAACCGGGGTGGACATGTCCGGACAGGTTGTACATTCCCGGAGGAACGGTATCGAGCCGATCGTGGGTCAACAACAAGGAGCCGCAGAACAGTTGATCCGGGACAACCTCAATACCAAACTGGTCGTAATGGGCTTGCTCCAGAATATCATGGTTCCCTCTAACCAGGATGAACTTCATCTTGCGGTAGCGGGTGATCAACATGCCAAAGGCATCCCATTCCCCATTGTGCTGGCTGTGAAAAAGGTCTCCCAGAAAGATCACCTTTTTCGGTCGCCACTGCAGGATCAAACGGTCCAGGCGCTGCAGATCGACTTGTGCCAACTGCTCCGGAATAGCAATTCCCGATTTGCGAAAATGCATGGCCTTGCCGATATGAAGGTCTGCCAGGAGCAATGTCCGTTGCTTTGGCAACCACATGGCACGATCGGCCAATAGTGTAACCGGCTCAACCAAAAGGTTCAGTTCAGCCTGATGGGTAAATACGCCAAGGGTCGGTTTAGACATCAGCCGTGAAAGTACGGCAAGCCCTGGGGGCATAAAAATCTATTTGATCATGGTCGCCAGGACATTCGTCAGCGCAGTAATCATAAACTGGATACCTACGGCCATGGTGATAAAGCCCATGATCTTGGTGATCGCCGTAATACCAGACCGACCCAGCGCCTTGAACAGCAATGGTGCCATACGCAGCGTGCCATAAGTCATTAGTCCCAACACTAGAATGACCCCGGAGATGATGAAATGATTTTCCCAACCGGATTGGGTGGTAGACATGCCAATCAACAGGGAAATGGCTCCCGGGCCAGCCAGCAAGGGCATGGCCAAAGGAGAAAATGTCACATCATGGCCCTGGTCCGCCTCATCCACCAGCGGACTGTTTTCCGTCTTCCGGCGAGGAGCACCTCCCCCTCGGAGCAAGGTCAGACCAGATCCGAGGATGATCACGCCACCAGCGATCCGCATGGCATCCAGACTGATGCCGAAGAAATGCAGGATGTAGGTACCTGCCCAGAAAAATCCCAGCAGGATGATCGCAAAATAGAATACCGTGACCAGGGCGATCCTGTTGCGCTGAATCTTGGTCTGATCATGCGTCAACGCCAGATATACCGGAACCACACCCAGTGGGTCCACAATGGAGAACAGCGATCCGAGTACTGCGACAAATAATTCCATAAGGCCTTTATCTTCATCCCGAAACCGATTTCGGGATCACGCACATCCATAACGATCTAAAAAGAATAATGTTTGGTATCAAAGTTCCAAATAGAACATTTTTTAATGTTAATTTTTACAAAGTCATGAATGACAGAATTATCAATGGATATTTTCTTTTAGTTTTTTTGATTATTCACGCAGGCTGCGCCTCAGATCCCGCCTCCAGACCCGCTGCAGACCCTGCGGAGCTGGTCGCGGCAGACAGTGCCTTTTGCCAGCGAAGTCTGGAAGCTGGCATGAAAGTGGCTTTCGTCGAATATGCCGACAGTGCTGTCATCAAAATGGATGATGGGCAGCCCGTGATCCGGGGCATCCAGCACCTCCAGACACTGTGGGCCGACCCCCGACCGGACGGACCCTCGCCTTTGGTATGGGCACCGCAACATGCCGAGGTCGCCGCTTCAGGTGATCTGGGATATACCTTTGGTTACTGGCGCTTCCCTGGCCGTACTGATGCCGGAACAGACACACTCTACTACGGCAACTATGTCAGTATCTGGAAACGCCAGACCGATGGATCATGGAAGTACGTGCTGGACACGGGTACCAATACACCAAAACCCGATGATTGGGAATGATGTCCTTCCAACCACTCATGATCTATGAAACAACAGTTCATCTTTCTGATCACCGCCTGGCTTCCGTTCAAAAGCCTGGCCCAAACCTCTGTTCCCGTGCCACAACCTCATTTCATCTACATCTACGACCCCCTCTGCGGCTGGTGTTATGGTTTTAGCCCTGTGATCACCAAACTCCACGAAGACTATTCTAGTAAAGCAACTTTTGAAGTGATTGCTGGCGGCATGGTTCGCGGTGATCGGGTTGGACCGCTATCCGATATTGCCGACTATTTGCAAGAAGCATACAAGACTGTCGAAGAAAGAACAGGCGTTCAGTTTGGCCAGCCCTATCTCGACGAACTCTTCGGGGATGCCGATATGATCATGGATTCTGAACCGGGGTGCCTGGCGCAGACGGCCATCAACCAACTCCGGCCAGAGCACTCCGTGGCTTTTGCTTCAGCCATACAGAAAGCGATTTATGGCCTGGGTCTACCTCCAGATGACCGGGATGGCATCATTAAGATCATGGTCGCCCATGGATTGAACGAGGAGATTGCTCGCGGTGCCTTTTCAGACCCCCAGCTGTATCAGAAAATGATAAACGCCTTTTCCAAAAGTGAAGGCATGGGCGTTCGGGGTTTCCCCACGCTCATCCTGGAGATCGAAGACCAACGATACATCCTCACACGCGGCTATGCCGGCCTGGACGACCTCCAGCAGCGTATGCAGGAAATTCTGGAAGCACAACACTAGTTCCAGAGTTCACCTCAAATGTTAAAGCCCCGGTGAATCATTTCACCGGGGCTTTGTATGACTGGATCGGAAAGGATCCTATTTGGTCAGTTTTCTGGAGTTGCGGGCATATTCCCCTTCCAAACGAAGCATATCAGACATGATATTGAGGGATTCATCGATATACGAGTCCTTCTTGATCTGACCCAGAAAATCTTCGTTTGAAGCAATCTTGGCAGAATCCTGCTGAATGTGAGGTAAGTCAACAGCTGGATTGTTCACTGCCAGAGATTCATGAGCTGTGAAAATATCCTTATATCGATCCGCCTCTGCCTTTTTCTCTTTGACCAATGCCTGGAAGTAATCCAGCTTAAGCGGGTAGGTTGACTGATCTTTTTGGGTCTTGAAACGCATCGCATTCTCTTCTGTCAGTTGAAAGGATTGGGACTCGCTGACCCGCTGCTTGCTCAGCGAACGCAATTTATTGAGGTATCCGTCCACCCGATACACACGTTGATCATGTTCGACCGGTTCGATCTCCGTCCAGGGCATGGAGAAAGGATTTTCCTTTTCTCCGAGGTCGAGCTTGGAATAGTTGTCAGGCAGGATAATATCCGGAATGACGCCCTTGAGCTGGGTGGATCCACCGTCTATACGATAGAATTTTTGGATGGTCAGTTTGACCTGGCCCAGCGGTTTGATATCATCGTTCCCACTGACGGCATTGTCCATATCAAAAAACCGCTGAACAGTTCCCTTGCCGAAGGTAGAAGGACTGCCGACGATCACAGCACGCTCATAATCCTGCAGCGCGGCAGCCATGATCTCTGATGCAGAAGCACTGAACTCATTCACCATGATGATCACAGGGCCATCCCACTGAACGGTCGGGTCACGATCTTCATGGACACTGGCTCTGCCTGATTTGCTCTTGACCTGGACGATGGGTCCTTTTTCAATGAAATAACCCGTCATAGTCACGACGTCCCGGAGGGACCCTCCTCCATTATTCCGCAGGTCAATGATCAGTCCGTCCACTGATTCATTTTTCAATTTGTCGATCTCTTTGGCCATGTCAACAGCACAGGAACGACCTGCTGCGGATTCGAAATCTGCATAAAAACGAGGCAGCCGAATATATCCAACCCGATTGCTGGAACCGGCATCACTCAGGATGACGGATTTCGCAAATCCTTCATCCAGGACCACCTCATCACGAGTAATAGCGATCACCTTCATCGATCCATCAGCTTTGCGCACCGTCAACTTAACGATCGTGCCCTTGTCACCGCGAATCTTGGAGACTACATCATTGATATCCATACCAGTAACCACTTCCGATTCTGCATTGCCTTGAGCTACTTTGAGAATCACATCATTGACTTCCAGTTCCTTCTGTTTCCAGGCAGGACCGCCAGGGATGATACTGACCACCTTGGTATTCTCTTTTTCAGTCTGCAACCGGGCACCGATCCCTTCCAACTTCCCGGCCATGGTGATATCGAAATTCTGTTTCTCCACAGGTTCGAAATACTCTGAATGAGGATCATACAGATTCGCAATGGTGGAAAGATATTCGCTGAAATATTCCGAACTCTTGGTTTTCTGAAGTCTTTCGTACCAATCATTGTAACGTTCCAAAACAGCAGCTCTAGAATCTGCTTCCATCTCTTCCATGCTTTTCTCCTGGAGTTCCTCCACCCCATTCTGCCGATCGTCAATTTTATCTGCCAATCGGGAGAGCACCTCATATTTCAATTGCTGACGCCAGCGCTCCTTCATTTCCTCTTCATTCGTCGCCCAGGTCAATTTTTCCCCATCTGTTTCAATATGCTCGTCGATCTCAAAATTGAAGGGTGTTTGCAGCATTTCTTTGAACCATCCTTCTGTCCGGTCAATGGATGTGGCGTACCGATCCATAACGGCATTGAAGAATTCAAAGCTCCTTCGGTTGATCTCATCGTCGATATCAAGTTTGAAAGCGTTCAAGGTCTCAATATCCGATTGGGTAAAAAAGCGCTTTCCACCATCCAGCCGATTCAGGTATTCCTTGTACACTGCGCCGGAAAAGGCATCATTGACTTCTTTCGGCATGAAGTGATACTGACGGAGGCCTTCCATCATCGTGGCCAGTTGGATCTGCTCCTTAGTACCCGGACGTTCCGGTGGATAAAAAGCGGCAATGGCGGCAACAAGCACAATGAGTGAAAAGAAAAAAGGCTTTCCGGCTTTCATGGTGTGTGAACTGGTTGGATATCTCATAGAATAATTTACAATTGTGCGATCAACCCGGAATTTCAGAATTAGTGTGTGAACACGAATGAAAGACGTTGGTACAGGATTGCATATTGCCTGACGTTATACAGGGAAGATCTTCATTCACTGCCAATATCCGGGTAAAATTGAAAATGAGAGCCATCTGCAAGCAATCTTTGAACTCAAAAAGCTGAAAATAGTGCAGCTTTCGAAGTCATTTATAAAGTTAACAGGCTCTTTGAGGAATATCCAGTGTACGATCGAATGGTTGATTGGTTTAACCTTTCTATAACGGCAAATGGGGAGCTATCGTTCAAGATTTACCCGATTCGCACACCAATAATGTAGACCACAGGCACCTTGCCCAGAACGATTCGCTGGCCCTTCGACCATCCTTTGACCGTTCGTGTGTCCTGCCATCCATCCGGACTGGTCAGGTTCACGGCCAGTCCAAGCCAGGTATCCGGTTCGAGGACTTCCAGGGCGGCGGCGAACAGCGCATCATTTCTGTAGGGTGTCTCCATGAACAACTGGGTTTGCTTGGTGGTCTTGGCCATCTTCTCAAGCCGCTTCAGGTCGTCGATCACTGCCGGTCGGCGAGGTGCGAGATACCCGTTGAAGGCAAATGATTGTCCATTCAATCCGGATGCCATCAGTGCCAGCAACAGGGAATTAGGCCCCACCATAGCTTGTACCTTCAATCCCAGATCGCGAGCCCGGCACACCACACGTGCCCCCGGATCAGCCACCCCCGGGCTACCCGCTTCCGACATCATGCCGATATCTTCTCCAGCCAGAGCGGTATCAAACCACTCATTCTCGATCCGATGTCGGTGGTGCTTGTCGAGCTCGAATACCGTAACGGTATCCAGGTCCACATCCGGACAGATGGTACGAATCCATCGCCTTGCTGTGCGGGCTCGCTCGGCAATGATCACTTTCAATCCGGAGAGAACGGCTCTGGTATCCGCAGGAATGGTGCCGGCTCCAGTGCCCTCTTCGGTCAGAGGCACGGGGATGAGATACAAGGTGCCGATTGGTTTGGTCATACCTCAAACATCGGGAGAATTTCAGGATTGTCCGACCTGGCCAGGTCGTTCAGGTCAGATTTGTATGTCTGCAGCCCTCGAATTCCGAAGTCGGCCATCAAATTCATCGGGCAAATGTTGAATTCCTGCAAATATCTCCACAGGCTCCCATCGACGTGTGTATCTTCGTCCTTCCATGCAAACCACCGGACAACAGGACACATTTACCATCAAACTGCCCCAATTCGAAGGGCCGTTTGATCTTCTCCTCTTCTTTATCGAACGGGACGAACTGGATATTTACAATATCCCGATCGCCCAGATCGCGGATGAGTTTCTGGATTACATCCATAGTATGGATGTGATGGATGTGGATATGGCGAGTGAATTCATCCTGGTGGCAGCCCAATTGATGAGCATCAAAGCCCGCATGTTACTACCCCGCAAGCAGGTAGATGAACAGGGTCAGGAGATCGATCCGCGCCTCGAACTGGTAGAACGACTCCTGGAATACAAACGGTACAAAAGTGTCCTTGATGACATGCGTGTGCTGGAGGAAAATCGCCAGTATCGCAATCCTCGGGGATTTGCCTCGGAACAATTGCGCAAGATGGCCACCAAGGCCCTTGTCGACGTGGAGTTGGAATCGCTGGACCTCTACAAGATGCTTCGGGCTTTCGAACGGGTCATGCTTCGGTATGAAGACAATCAGAGAAGGGTCACGGTGCATGAGGTAGTCCGTTGGCCATACACGATTCGCGATCAGCAACAGATGATCTTTCATCGTCTACGCTCAGGCATCAAAGTTCCATTCGAACTGGTTTTTTCCCAATGTGAAAATCGTGTACACGCCATCGTGACCTTCCTGGCGCTTCTGGAATTGCTCAACCAACAGCAGGTCGACATTCTACAAGGGAACGGTATGAACAATTTCTGGCTGGTCGCTCCGGATCCGGAAGGTGAAGTGTCAGAACTGCCACATGCAGAACATGCGCATGAAGCAGGGGAGGAAGAATAAGCCACAGGCATCTCTTCCTCTATGTATGCCCCCCGGATCGATCCGTGTGTAAGATCCTTTCTTCATGCCCGTGTCTGATTCCTGCATCCACATGATTTCGTTTTATATTCGTTACCAGAGGTTTTCGGTGAAATCATCCGTCGAGATTCTTCCGGCCTGTCAGATCCTCCTTCATTCTGGATAATCCTTTTCTATGATTACTCATCGCTTCGCTCCAGTATACTTTTCTCTGCTGATTCCGGTACTGACATTCCTGCACATTTCAGTCCTTCCCAGTGTGTTGAGCGCACAGGGAAATTGCGATGACACGGAAGCACCGGTTGTTTTTGTCCATGGATTTCTGGCCAGCGGAGACACCTGGACCACGCAGATCCAGCGGTTCGCCAGTAACGGACATTGTCTGGAACGTTATTTTGCGTTTGATTGGAACTCCCTGTCGGCCGCAGGAGCGGATGAACTGTTGGACCTGTTTATCGATTCCGTGCGTCTAGTCACCGGATCAGACCAGGTTCATCTGGTTGGGCATTCAGCTGGAGGTGGCCGCGGATATACTTACTTGTCAAATCCCACTCGTGCCGCCAAAGTGATCTCCTATGCCCATCTCGCCAGCAATGTAGAATCCGGGCCAGCGGGGCCGGCAGGATCTGTCCCAACCTTGAATATCTGGTCCACCGCTGACCTTGTAGTCAATGGTGCAGCTATTCCAGGTGCTGAGAATATCCAGTTTACTGACTTCGACCACTATCAGGTAGCTACTTCAGCTGCAACCTTCGCCGCCCTTTACAACTTCTCCTATGGAAAGCAGCCGACCACCACGGAGATCGAGCCGGAAACAATGATCACTATTGGCGGCCGATGTATAACGCTGGGTGAAAACGTTCCCACTACCGGCGCCACCATTGAGGTCTTTGCCTCCGATAGCCAGGGGGACCCTGATGGTGATCCGTTGGCCACGTTCACCATCACCAAAGACGGTTTTTGGGGGCCTCTCGACGTTGTACCAAACACCTCCTACCTGTTTAAGATTTCATCCTCCAATCCGAGCTTCCGAAAGGTCATCTACTATTACGAACCCTTTGTACGGGCTAATCCGACCGTTTATCTGCGCACCTTCCCATCTCCCTTTTCCCTGGCCGGATTACTCCTTTCCGCTATTCCCAATGCCGACGATCAAAGTGTGATCAGCGTCTTTACGGCCACCCAGGCCGTCATCCACGGGCGCGATCAACTCAACCTGGAGGGATTTAACCTTTCCTCTCCCGAACTAGCCCAGGCATCCGCTTCCATGATCGCTGTGTTTTGTTATGATAACGGAGGAGACGGGCAAGGGAATGCCGAGTCTATCAGCACCTTTGCGATTGTGCCATTCCTGCAAGGTGCCGACATACCCATCAGTCCACAGCCGGACCAAACCTGGACCATAACGTTCAATGGGTCCAGCATGCCTGTTCGCAACTGGCGGAGCAAGTCTGATGGTGTCGTGATCGCCGTTTTTAATGAACCGAAAATGACATCCGGCCTTGAACCTATGACGAAGGAGCAAGCAACGCTTCGGATATGGCCCAATCCGGCAACAGACAGAATACATCTCCATTGGACTGGTGAACCTGACAACCCCACCCATGTTTCCGTTCGGGATATGCTCGGCCGACAGATGCCCGTGACCCAGATGTTATTTTCAGAAAAAGAAATCATCCTGGATACTTCCGGACTTTCGGGGGGCACGTATATCGTCACTGTTCAAAGCAAAACAGGCGTAGTCACTCGGACCTTCCAGATCCAACCCTGATGTTTGACTGATGTAGCCTTCCACGCCAATCTATCCAAGTAACCCTGAATGGGCGTTGTCCACTTCCGTTAAGGTCCGCTCCCATATATCCAGATAATCATCCAGGAATCGTCGTTTGTATTGGATAATGAATCGGGGATGAGGAAGGCCAACAATGCGACCGAAGTAGGACTTCTGCTCATTCAGTCGTTCAACAAACTTCTGATTTTTCCCGGCACCCAGGATGACAGCTGTCTGCTGATGAAGTCCCAGGTCGATCTGCTGTTGCAGGGTTTTGGCTATATAAGGTTCGATCGCTTTTTGCAGATCTGCACGATCGTAGTAATTCAGATTTTTTCCTTCTTCGGTAAACCCGAGTGGGCAGAGGGAGCTGATAAAAAACCGCTTGTAGAACGAACTGGGGCCTCCCATACGTTCGATCACCATGTAGACAAATTCGGACGAGGGCTCATGGGAGTTCAGGATGTTGTCGATCCCGCAATCATCGCGCAGGCGTTTCGGATCCGTAAACGGAATACCGGTCAGGCCGGCACCGTGTCGGCCCGGATTGATTCCGAATAGTCCTGTCCTCTTTTCATTGTCATGAAAGAAGGCCGTATAAAAATCCCGGACCAGTCGCATAACGCCAGCATCCGTATAGGGATGCATGACCTCCACACCGGAAGGGATTCCCTTGGGGGCAGGTAGCTTGGACAGAAATTCGATGATCCGTTGATCCAACATATCAGGAAGGGTTTTCACTTAAGGTCAATATCCGTTGATAAGCTTCCGGCTCGAGTGGCATCACCGAGATGCGACCATTCCGGACCAGGAGAATGTCCTGAAGTGTTGGATCTGCCTTGATCCTTTTGAGTGTCACCGGATGGGCCAATCGGCGCACCGGAGCGAATTCGACTACAGACCAATCGCCTTTCTCTGCCGTTGGATCCGGATAATTTTCTTTGACCACTTTGGCAATACCGACGACCTCCAGTCCCTCTCGACTATGGTAGAACAGGGTGAGATCTCCCTTTTTCATGGCGCGCAGGTTATTCCGCGCCTGATAGTTCCGTACACCTTCCCACATCGACTTCCCCTCTTTTTCAAGATCGGCAAAACTGTAGACGAAAGGTTCGGATTTGATCAGCCAGTAATTCAAAGTTGAGGAGTTGAGGTACTGTGTTTAAAACCTAGCATATTCAGGGTTATCTCATAACTTTAACACTTACAAGGAAGGTGCTCTTTTGAGCCATCTATCCCGTGTAGCTCCGATATCACATCGGAGCTACTTCTAATTC
>JAIPBE010000003.1 GCA_021738725.1 Saprospiraceae bacterium
CAATCTCATTGCTTATGTTTTTTGATAATTTGTACCGATAATCTCGTAGTTTGATTCTACTTTGGGATAACCCCTTATATCCCTATCAAGATAAGACAATTCGCTTAACTAAACGACATTGGGTTATGAGGTTATGAGGTTATGAGGAAAATAAATCCCATTGTCAAACCAGAGTCAGTTCGGAATATTGCGTTATTTCGGTATTGCGTTATTTCGAATTGATTTCTTCGGAAATTCAATTAAATATCGCCTGTTCTGAGGGAAAAAGTGGAGGGGTCAAGGAGTCGAGGAGAGGTTTATGGGATTATTTGTTTGTGAGTTAATTCGAACTCTTCCAGGATTTAGAAAAAATCCAAGATCCCTTTGCGCCTTTCTTCTTCGCGCACCTGGCGCCTTTGCGAGAAATTAACTAATCAATGAAATTCTTGAAAGGCCATATTCATATGGCCTTGAGATTACAGAAGGCTGGACAAAGCATAAAAAACCATGCCCCTGGAATTTCAGGACAAGGTGTTCAAGAAAAAATCTGACCTTTACCGTCATATGTTATTCATCAAAGAAGTTGTGACCTATCAGAATCACATATCTTGCCCCACTACCCTGAAACCCCATTCACAAAAAGAGCAGATTGCCATCTATGAAGGTCCTCATCGTTTATGCCCATCCCGAACCAGCCTCCTTCAATGGAGCCATGAAGGACCAGATCATCGAAACAATGACCCGGGAAGGGCATGATGTCACCCTATCCGATCTGTACGCGATGAACTGGCAAGCGGCTACTGGCCCCGATGACTTTACATTCCGAGCCAACAGGGAGGTGCTCCGCTTGCAGACCGAACAGGCCCATGCCTGGCGCACCCGATCTTTCGCACCCGATCTGGCCATGGAGATCGATCGATTGGATGCTGCCGAACTGGTCATTTTTCAATTTCCGCTGTGGTGGTGGTCCCTGCCCGCTATACTCAAGGGGTATGTCGACCGGGTCTTTGCTTACGGATTTGCCTACGGTCAGGGCGCCAGTCTGGCTGGAAAGAAAGCCCTCTGTTGCCTCACGACCGGAGGTCCGGCAGCTTCTTTCGAATCCGACAAACGAGGGACGATCCTCACCCTGTTAAGGCCGGTACATCAGGGTGTCTTCGATTTTTGTAACATGCAGGCCCTGCCACCCTTTGTGGCCTATGGTGCCGCTCGCCTGGATGACCCACAACGCAGAGAAGTATTGATCAATCTGGATCATTATCTCAGTCAGATCCAAGAAGTACCTGCTTTAACCTTTGACTAGATAAAGAAGCATGTTGTCCATCTTTGACCTACAGATATCTGATTTATGAAACCTCTCTACCGCAATATTATATTCTTTACCGTCGGACTCGCATTGCTCACCCTTTCATTAGAAACCTATCGAAAAGGAAAGCTGGAACTGGACCATCCGTCCACATTTTTCGTAGCCATCCTCATCCTGGGCATGATCGGTGGATACGTGATCACCTGGGTGCAAAAGGCGAATCATAATTAGGATCTTTATCCTCTTATCTGAAATACATAGCAGACTGGTCTGTTCAACGTTCAAGTCGCGCTCTGACGAGCACTTGTTCAATGTTCAATGTGCTACCCAGGAGCTATCCAGTGAATGTGAAGTATAGATCCTCGAATAGCCGTCGTGAATAAGGTAGACAACACCCTCGGCAGGACCTCGTCGATACGACCTTCTCCTCCCCTCCTTCCTGTCTGCCAACTGGCGGAAACTCCATGACTTAATTAAGGTTGTATTGTTGGGGTTAATTCGTTTTGGCGGCATTTTTGCCGGCACCGCAAAAATGATGACAAAACACCCCCATTTCTGATCACATTGATCCTCTCCTCAACTCCTCCCCTCCATAACTCCTTAACTTTATTACGCCAGATTCATCCAAACTGCAATTGCTAGAAATATAGCCGCCAGCGTGATCAGAATACCGAACAACGGCAACATAAACCGTAACCATTTCCCAAAGGGGATCTCCGCCAGGGCCAGCATGGCCATCAACACACCGGATGTCGGGATGATGGTATTGGAAAAACCATCACCACAGGTGAAAGCAAAGACTGCCGTGTCACGCGTAATGCCCAACAGGTCAGCCAGAGGTGCCATCAACGGCATGGTCGTCGCCGCTTGTCCGGAACCCGATGGAATAAAAAAGTTGAGCATAGACTGAAAGACCAGCATGCCTTCTGCTGCAATGATTTTCGGATATCCATCCAGCATGTTCGCCGCAAACTGGATGAAGGTGTCCATGATCTGACCATCTTCCATGACCACCTGGATCCCTTTGGCGAAGCCGACCACCAGGGCGGCAACGACCATCTCTTCCATGCCTTTGACAAAGGAACTCACCGTTTGTTCTGCTGTCAGACCCGCCATCCAGGCAGCGATCGCACCCATCAGTAAAAACCCGCCACTCATTTCAGCCAACCACCACCCCTGAGACTGAACGCCATAAATAATAGCCACAAACAGCACCGCACACATCGCCGCGATCCAGATATGGCTGCGCTTCAATGTGTAGGTGATCTTGTCCAAACCTTTGATATGAAAATTGTCCACCCCCATGATGGATCGCTCTGGCTGACCCTTGATCCGGCGGCCATAGGCCAGCATATAGAGGATCGTCGCTGTCATACACACCACATAGAATATGACCCGAAAACCCAGGTCACTCCCCAGGGGTACCTCCGCGATCCCCTGGGCGATCTGCACCGTAAACGGATTGGTAGTTGCCGCAGCAAACCCTACATCTGCGGCTACCATGACCAGAGCCAGACCATAAATGCGATCATATCCCAATTCTTTAGCGACATACAGGAAGATCGGCACCAGAGGAATAAATTCCTCGCCCATACCCAAAGTGGAACCGGCTATCGAAACGGTCAACATCAGGATAATGGTCAACAGTGGTCCCGAACTGGAATATCGCGTCACCAGACTGTGAATGATCGCGGTGATCATCCCGGTCCGCTGGAGAATACCAAAGACGCCACCGATCAAAAAGATTAAAAAGATGATATCCGCTGTCTGCTCCAGGCCACGGGGGATGGCGCTGATGAACTGGACCAGGCTGACCGGGGCCGCCTTACCCTCCACTTCCTGGGGCAGGATCACCCCTGTGAGGCTATACGCCTTGGGTAATTCTTTGAACGTGCCGGGCACCACCATGGTGCGGGTCAGATTGCCGATCTGCTTCTCCTCCCGATCGAAGGACCCCGATGGGATGATATAACTGAGGAGACTGCAGAACAGGATGACCCCTGCCAGCAATACAAATACATGGGGCATTTTCATGCGTTCAAAGGAAAAGGACATAGAGGGTCAGTCGTAGTGGTGAGTAATCCGGTTCCTGCCGCAAAATAGTCGATTGGCCTCATTCTTCAGACAGGCCGAGGGGAGCATCGTGCATTAAGCCCAGCCACATAGAAATGAAAAAAGAGGCTGGGTTCGGTTTTGTACCTTTGCCCAAAGCCCCGCCTCATGGTCGAAGTCAAACTCTTTTCCGGTACGCAATCTCGATACCTGTCAGAGAAAATCGCTGATTTTTATGGATACAGTCTCGGTAATATCACCGTCCAACGATTCAGCGATGGCGAAATGCAACCGGTCATCAATGAATCCGTTCGAGGCGCTTATGTTTTCCTGATCCAGTCCACGTTTGCCCCATCTGATAATTTGATGGAGCTCCTGCTCACCATCGATGCCGCCAAACGCGCATCCGCGGGATATATCACTGCGGTCATACCCTATTTTGGATACGCCCGCCAGGATCGAAAGGACAAATCCCGTGTTCCCATCAGTGCCAAGCTGGTGGCCAACCTGCTCCAGGCCGCTGGTGCCCATCGGGTGATGACCATGGATCTGCACGCGGATCAAATACAGGGGTTTTTCGACATACCAGTCGATCACCTGCGCAGTGAAGCCATCTTCATTCCATATTTGCAAAACCAGAATATGGATGCGGTGATCTTTGCCTCACCGGATGTGGGGGGTGTCAAACGGGCGCGGACTTATGCCAAATATTTCGGTCGGGACCTGGTGATCTGCGACAAGGAGCGAAAACGGGCCAATGAAGTCGCTGGTATCACTGTGATCGGTGAGGTCAATGATGCAGATGTGATTCTGGTCGATGATCTGATCGATACCGCTGGCACCCTGTGCAAGGCTGCTGATGCATTGATGGCCAAGGGAGCTAGGAGTGTCCGGGCTATCTGCTCACATCCTGTGCTCTCCGGCAAGGCTTTTGAGAATATCGCCAATTCATCCCTCAAGGAATTGATCGTTTGTGATACGATTCCGCTGCGGGTAGAGTCCCCGAAGATCAAGGTCCTCTCCACCGCCAAGCTGTTTGCCAAGGCGATTCGAAACACGCACGAACACCGGTCTATCTCAGCCCTCTTTGTAGAAGGATAGATTTTTTGAAAAAAGGTCCTCATTATAAGCATATTACCACCTAACCCCTTATCTTTGCGTGCCATTTTACAAAGCGACAGGAATGAATTACATACAAATAGCCGGTGAGTCTCGCGACTTAACAGGAAAGAAAGCATCTAAAGCCGTTCGGAACAATGGAGCCATCCCTTGTTGCATCTACGGTGAACAGAATATTAACTTCAGTACAACGGAGAAGCACCTTCGCACATTGGTCTATACACCAGATTTCAAACTGGCGGATATCACCATTGATGGGAAGTCTTACAAGTGCATTTTGAAGGACATCCAGTTCCACCCCACATCAGAGGCGATCGTCCATGTGGATTTTCAGGAACTGATCCCCAAGCGACCCATCAAGGTGGAGATTCCCGTACGTCTGACCGGCGTAGCCAAGGGAGTGAAGAATGGAGGGAAGATGTTGAATCTGTTGCGCCGCATCAAAGTGAAGACCACCCCAGAGCAATTGGTGGATGAGCTGTTTGCTGATGTCACTCACCTGACACTCGGGCAGGCTATGCGTGTAAAGGAGGTTCAGGTGCCCGAAGGTATCGAGATCCTTGTTGCTCCGAATATTCCAATCTGCCAGGTGGAGATTCCGAGGGCATTGCGGAGTGCTACTGCTGCAGAAGAAGAAGCCGAAGCTGCTGCTGCAGCTGGTGGAGAAGCGCCAGCAGAAGTCGAAGCTACCGAAGAATAAACCTCGGGTTTCAAATCATAATCAGGACCCTTCCTTCACCGGAAGGGTCTTTTTTTTGCCCGTGGTAGAAATTGCCTGCCTGGTCCTGAAGGAAGCCATGGCGATTTGTGTAATTTACAGGCATGAACCCAATGCGCATTGCCCTCCTCCAGTCTGCTCTCTACTGGGAAGACGCCAAAATGAACCGCCAGATGTTTTCCTGGAAGATCCGGGATCTGGGGGGAGAGGCGGATCTTATCGTTTTACCAGAAATGTATACCACCGGATTCACCATGCAACCAGAGCATGTGGCAGAAGATCCAGATGGTCCAACCTCCGAATGGATGAAGGAGCTGGCACATGAAACCGGTGCCGCTATCACCGGAAGCCTGGTCATCAGGGAAAATGGTCATTACTATAACCGCCTGTTGTGGGTAGAACCCCATGGACGCATCCTGCAGTATGACAAACGGCACCTCTTCGGTATGGCCGGCGAAGACAAGGTCTATCAAGCGGGCACAGAACGCCTGATCGTCGAATGGAAGGAATGGCGGATCTGCCCCCTGATCTGCTATGATCTCCGCTTCCCGGTCTGGTGTCGCAATGACGATGCGTATGACTTGCTCCTGTTTGTTGCGAACTGGCCCGAACCACGCCGTCTGCATTGGCAACAGTTGCTGCGTTCAAGAGCAATCGAGAATCTGGCCTACGTGGCCGGTGTCAATCGACTGGGCAAAGACGAAAACGGATTGGAATACAGTGGCGATTCGGCCATCATCGATTATCGGGGAGAGACCCTGGCCGCCTCCTCGCATGGCGAAACAACGCTTCAGATCACCCTCCAATTGGAAGACCTGCACATTTGGCGAAGCCGGTTCCCCTTCCTCGAAGATCGGGATGCTTTCACTCTGAATCTCTGATTTCAAGCAATTTATACATATCAACACCGTTCTATTCCTTTCTCAGGAAACCGAATCACGGGTCTTGCGTATACATGGTGACAAACGCAACCCCTGATGATAGCAAAGATTCATTTGACCCCTCTCTTTCGATTTACTCTCCGTCTGATATTGCCCCTGTCCCTGTTGGTCGGCACAGGATGCCAGGTGTCTCGTTCTGCACAAGCTTCTTCATCCTGGAAAGTATATGATGCCGAATGGACGATGCGGGAGGATATCCGCAAAGAAGCAGCACAATACATAGGCACTCGATACAAATACGCGGGTACTTCCCCCGGTTCAGGGTTTGACTGTTCCGGGTTTACAAGCTACATTCTGGCCCAGTACAAAATTCAGCTTCCGCATCAATCGGGGGCGCAGGCCAATGAAGGCAATGCCGTGCAACTGTCCAGACTGCAACCCGGCGATCTGGTCTATTTTTCACGCAAGGGAAAAATTTTCCACGTCGCACTGGTGGAAGAATCCGATGCATACGGGATCACGGTGATCCACAGCACCTCCAGCAGAGGCGTGATTCGTGAAAATATCAGCCAATCGACCTATTGGAAGGATAAAATTGCAGGAGCTCGCGATGTCGTACGGTCGAATGTCACCGCGTCTCGCTAGCTGCTTTTTCCCTCAACGATTTTCGCTACTTTTGCAGCTTCATTAAAGATCACCTATGATCCATTTAATCCTATTTGGTCCCCCCGGTTCAGGCAAAGGCACCCAAGCGGCTAAACTCGTCGAGCATTACGGATTGACCCATATTTCTACAGGAGATCTGTTCCGGTTCGAGATGGAGCATAATACCCCTTTAGGCCTCAAGGCAAAAGCATTTATGGCAGAAGGACAGCTCGTCCCAGACGAGATCACTATCGGAATGTTGCGCAACAAAGTCGACAGCGTCGAAAAAACTCGCGGCTTTATCTTCGATGGATTTCCTCGAACTGTCGCACAAGCAGAAGCGCTGGACCATCTCCTGGAAGAACGGGGTGAGGAGATCACCGGTTTGGTGGCTCTGGATGTTCATGAAGAAGAAATTGTCAAACGTATCCTCTTGCGCGGCAAAACTTCCGATCGGCCGGATGACAATGACGAATCCATCATCCGCAATCGCATCGAGGTCTACAAATCAGAAACAACCCCGGTTTCCGATCACTACCATCGGATCGGCAAATCGCATAAAGTACAAGGAATCGGATCTGTAGATGAGATCTTTCAACGCCTGACAGGGGTGATCGACAGTCTGATAGACTGATCCCCCAGCATATGGAACAAAACTTCGTCGATTATGTCAAAATCTGCTGCCGGTCTGGAAAGGGCGGAGCAGGAGCTGCGCATTTCCATCGGGACAAGCTCACATCGATGGGAGGCCCTGATGGCGGCGATGGCGGACATGGTGGCGCCATCATTCTCAAAGGAAATAAACAACTCTGGACCCTCCTCCATCTGAAGTATCGCAAACACGTGATCGCCGAAGATGGCCAGAATGGAGGAAGCGCTCGCAAATCCGGAGCCATGGGCAAGGACGTCATCCTGGAAGTCCCTCTGGGCACCGTAGCCCGCGATGTGGAAACCGGAAAGGTCCATTTTGAGATCACAGAAGAAGGCGAAACCCAGGTTTTGGCGCCTGGCGGAAGAGGTGGTTTGGGCAATGCTCACTTCGCCACGCCGACGAATCAGTCCCCACGGTTTTCACAACCCGGTGAACCTGGTGTCGAAGAATGGAAGATTCTCGAACTGAAAGTCCTGGCAGATGTCGGACTGGTCGGTTTCCCCAATGCAGGCAAATCTACCTTGCTGGCCGCCATTTCGGCCGCCAAACCCGAGATCGCCGATTACCCGTTTACCACCCTGGTGCCCAACCTCGGCATGGTCCCCTATCGGGATCACCGGTCATTCATTATGGCCGATATCCCCGGGATCATCGAACGGGCACACGAAGGCAAGGGACTGGGACATCGATTCCTTCGACACATCGAACGGAACGCTCTCCTGCTCTTTATGATCCCCTGCGATGCCGACAATATTCGCGAACAATATCGCATTCTGGAGAACGAACTCCAGATGTATAATCCGGAACTGCTGGACAAACCGCGTCTGTTGGCCATTACCAAATCTGATCTTGCAGATGATGAACTGATGACCATGCTCCGCCCGGAGTTACCCGAAGGTGTGGATCACATCTTCATCTCCGCCGTATCCGGATTCAATCTGACCCAACTCAAGGACGCCATCTGGCAACGTTTGGATCAGGAATAACCTGGCTTACATCCATCGACTTCCATGGCCCTTCCGTGATCCCTTACCTGTACATTTCCTGAATATATTACGAATATCAATTCGCTGATTCGAAACGAAAAACTGGAGCTAAACCTTTGGCAGAGTGATACAATAATCAGCTCAACTTGATTCCATTCCTTTACTTCCCAAACGAATAAACTCATAACCGAATAAACCTGGGAACATCAGATCTGTATGGTGATAGAATCTTTAGCACCCTTATTTATGCTGGCCCCCCTCTTCTAATCCCCGCAGCATCCCGTACTTTTGGCTACTACCTCAACTTCATGACCAACGCCGACTACCAGGCCATGCTTCCCACCCTCCCGGACGAACCGGGGATCTACAAGTACCTCAGTGAGGACGGGATCATCCTGTATGTTGGCAAGGCGAAGAACCTGAAGAAACGCATCGCTTCCTACTTCGGTGAGAAGAAGCAACAGTATTATAAGACCAGGGTCATGATCCGTGCAGCAAACCGGCTGGAGTATACCATCACCGAGTCCGAACACGACGCCCTCCTGTTGGAGAACTCCCTCATCAAAAAACACCAACCCCGATATAATGTCAATCTGAAAGACGACAAGAGCTATACCTATATCTGCATCAAAAAGGAACGGTTTCCACGCGTCTTTTTTACCCGCCGAGTGGTCCGCGACGGGTCTACCTATTTTGGCCCTTACACCTCCAAACACCGGACAGCCATCGTCCTGGATCTGATCAAAAAACTGTTTACACTTCGGACGTGTACATTCAACCTTTCACAAGAGAATATTGAAGCCGGCAAATTCAAGGTCTGCCTGGAATACCATATTAAAAACTGTCTGGGGCCCTGCGAAGGACTTGAAAAAGAAGAGGACTACATGGACAAAGTCGCCCAGATCAAAAACATGCTGTCCGGAAATTTTTCGGAAGTCAAACGACATCTGCAACAGGAGCTGAACCAGCATGTCGAACGACTCGAATTCGAACTCGCCCACCAGGTTAAGATCAAACTTGAAGCATTTGAAGACTATCAGAGCAAATCTGTTGTCGTCAATCCTTCCATCCGGGATGTGGATGTATTCTCCATCGCTTCAGACGACAAACACGCGTATGTCAATTATCTCAAAGTCATTAACGGGGCCATTATCAATACCTACACCCAGGAAATGATCAAGAATCTGGATGAAGAACCGGAAGACCTCCTGGTTTACGCCATCCAACATCTGCGTGATAAATTTAACAGTATCACATCTGAAGTCATCGTACCCTTTCCGATCACCTACCTTGAAGAAGAGGTAAGTCTGATTGTCCCTAAAAGAGGAGATAAAAAAAAGCTCCTGGATATGTCCCTGAAAAACGTGGACTATTTCCTGCTCCAGAAAAAACAACAGGCCCTTACCAAAACAAATAAAAAAACATCTGCCGAACGCATCCTCACCGCCTTACGTGATGCGCTTCATATGCAGGAAATGCCACTGCATATCGAGTGTTTTGATAATTCCAACATACAGGGTGCTCACCCCGTTTCTTCCTGTGTTGTATTCAGGAATGCAAAACCTGCCAAAGGGGATTACCGGCACTATCATGTCAAATCTGTGGTGGGTCCCAACGATTTTGCCAGCATGGAAGAAGTCGTCTATCGACGATACAAACGTTTATTGAACGAAGAATCCCCACTCCCCCAACTCATCATCATCGATGGTGGCAAGGGGCAGTTGAGCGCAGCTGTGGAAAGTTTGAAAAAACTGGAGTTGTACGGGAAGATCACCATCGTGGGAATCGCCAAACGCCTGGAGGAGATCTATTTTCCAGAAGATCCCCTGCCACTCTATATCAATAAGAAATCAGAGGGATTGAAACTCATCCAGCAGGCGCGAAATGAAGCCCATCGATTTGCCATCACGTTTCATCGGAATTTACGCTCAAAATCATTTCTCCGATCGGAGCTCACAGAGATCCCGGGGGTGGGCGAAAAAACAGCACAAAAATTATTGAAGCATTTTGGATCGGTAAAAAAAATCCTGGCGGCATCGCCCGAACAACGGGCAGAGATCGCCGGTCCATCTGTTGCCAAAAGCATTGAAATCTATATCAACGGAGAGGTGGCTGAGGAAGAATAAATGCCTCATTTTTTCAATGTTCACTCCTCTTCTGGGTCGATCTCCTTCAATGGCAATTCTTTGAATAATCGACGTTTTGCGCGCTCGTACATATTCTGGTCCAGCACATAAAATCGCAATTCTACCCGATTCTTGTCCATGACGATATCGATGGGTCGGGTCACAATGACCCAGGGATTTGCGTACATCGCATCTTTGATCCGTTGATAGACCGAATCCAATTCCTGAACGTCCACCTCAACAGTCAAGGACATAAACTTGACATCCAGCGTACCCTGTTGCTCTATTCGCACTGCAACATTCATCAGCCGATAGGGCAATAGCACCTTTTCACCTTTTGCGGTCACCAGGTGGACCGCCTGGTAACCAAATTGTGCCACCCGGCCCTTGGTTTCACCGACGACAATATGATCCCCCACTCGGATGTCGCCACTGAAGGCATAGGTGATACCCAGAAAAAAGTTGCTCCAAAAATCTCGGAATGCGACAAAAACGATCGCTACAAGGATGGTCGCTACCAGGATGTTGTGACTCAGCAAAATGTATAATACAATAATGGCAAAAACGGACCAGGTAGAGATCTCCACCTGACGAAACAAATGTTGGGTCCGCACTCCCTGTGGCCGTTGCAACTTTCCAGGAAGAATAAATCGTCTGTATCCCCGAAAAACAATATAAATAACCAATGCACACAGCAGACTGGTGAACATCACTCGAAATGGCAATCCAAATGATACACTCATGATTCTAGATTAGTGGAAAAAGCTTTGCTGTTCGAGCCAGAATTCAATTCCAGGTCTCACAATCGGATTGAGTACAAATCCCTGACTCCCCTCTTTTTGAATGATTTGGCAACGCTCCAGTTCATAAAGAATACCGTTGATCTTATCCAGATCACCTTCGAATAAATGCGCGATATCCTCCTTGCTCAGATATCGACTCAAAACCAATTGATAGATCATCCATTTCCAACCTGAACGAATATTTTGCAGGTCGATTGGAGCAATCCGCCGATCGACGGTGATCTCATGATCTGTACAGGCCGTTATGGACCGCAACCACAGCTGTAGTGCACGTCCAATATTTCCATGACTCTCTTCGACAGATTGTCGGAGGTGCCGACGGAATGCCAGGGTATGATACGGATTGGATTCACCTTTGAACACAAGGTCCATTCCACCGATCTGATGCCGTTCCATCAGAATACGATCAAGGATTCATCAGCCATGGGTGTCAGAAGGATCGTAGAGGTGATCACCCTTCCTATCTGGCGGTGCTCCCGCAAGGCAGCCAGGGCAAAGAGGTTTACATTCAGAATAAAGAAGTGTTTCTTTTGATACTTCTCAATCAGATCCATCAATTGACCGAGCGCATCCTCCGAAGAAGTTCGACTCCACCAGATCTCCAGATCATGGACCAGTATAACAGAATGGGCGGGCAGTTGATCTAGACACTCTTCCGGACTCCCCTTCAGGTTTTGTGAGCCGCTGATCAATCGCTTCAATTCCGGAAGACGGCCCTGTCTGCCCGACAATTCCAGCAGTTCATTGTTCTTGGAGATGAGTTGTTGTGCTACGTACTTGCTGAAATGCGTTTTTCCAGAACCACTTTTTCCTGCGATCAACAGGGCCCCACGGCTCTTTTCATTTTTCCATAGCTCGAACTCACGGAGTTCCCGATCTCGTCCTGTGTATTCATTCTGTACGGGCAAATGTTTACCAAGAAAAAGTTGTTTATAATAGAAAGGCAGCTTGTTGAGGATCTTCTTTTGTGGCAATAGATCCTGGACATATAAAAAGCCCTTTTCCAGATCGGTCTTGTGCTCATACACGGTGAGAAATTCGGAAACATCAGATTCATGTCGCTTTGCATGAAAGACCCGGGTCAGGTCTTTCATCCCCTTCCGAAGGGAGGCGCGCACACGATTTACCAGGATCTGAAGTCCGGCTTTTCGCTTGGATATCGTGATAAAACGATCCCAATTTTCGGCATGTTCCACCAGATATCGACTATCCATCTCCAAATGGAGTTCATAAAGGATGCTCCGAATGCCCTCCTCCAGTCGGGCTACTTTTAATTGGAATTCTTCCAACTCGATCTGGTTCCGCTCCTTCATTGTCTGAAACAGCTTCCGGATCTCCTTCCTCGTAATTTTGGAAGCTTTTTCCTCCGCCAGAGTCGATCTCAACAAAATGACCCGATTCGATTGCAGATCCTGGAGGGAGGACACTTCTTGCAAATAGCGTTCGACCAGTCGTCTTACAGGTTCATATAACTTCGTCTCCAGAATAAAATCCAGGATCCGAGGCATATCCAAAGTGATCGGTGATGCACCCTCCAATTGATTCCCTTGGAAATCCTCAAAAAGTATAGGATTCAATACCGAAGTATCCCCATGTAATAAAGGTTGAATAGCACTGGTGACGCCATTCAATTCTGACATGAACACATTGACATCCCACAGGGGCCCCTCAGAAGATAGACCTGTCTCAAAGCCACTGAGGTCCATCGTCTCTGCGCCCGCCTCAGACAATTGGGATAAGTCACGATGATGCTGATGCAATTGCTCTGAAACCCTTGCATTCACTTCTGCTTGCAGCCGCGCCAACATCAATTCCAGTTGCTGACCGATCTTCAGATTCGTACGGGCGAGGGTCAGATTCAATTCACACGTGGAATGTAAGACGTGTTGGTTCTCACCCCACAGTTGAGGAAATTGCGCCAGGTACTGGCCTTCGGCCCGGACTCTTCGAGTATCCAGATTGGATCGGATCTGACGCAGCTCTGCAACCGGATCAGACGATTGACAATTCAGAAGTATATCATTGGTCAATTGACGTATTGCCCGTTGACATTCATCGCGAAGATGACTTTTCAATCCCTCGAAATAAGCCGTATGATCCCGCCATAATTGAACGATCTCGGTTCTTGTCTGCTCAGCAATTTCAGCTGAATATCGCTCCTCTGCTGAAAAGCTTTCACACTGAAACAAATGATAGATCTTCGATATGGTATCACTGGTACTTTTAGATATGTGGACATAACAGCCATTTCCAAAATCGCGATATGCTTTCAAGATCATGGGCACAAGCGTGCGCTGCATTTGCACATCCCCTAATAATCGAAATGGTATTCGCACCTGTACGCCCTCCACCGAATAGCGAACACGTTTAGGAAGCGCACTCAACACTGTATTCATTTCCTCCATGCACAACTGGTTGTGCTCCGTTAACAATTCTACCAGTATATGTAGATCGCCCATTCGGAATTTCTCCAAATGTTGCTCCAGCTTTTGCAGTAATTCTTCATAAGAGGCCATGACCTCCTGAACATCGGATCCAGTGGAAGCCTTCTCTTCCCACTCCTGAAGAACAACTTGAAACAATCCCAGATATTTATCCTGGATCGGACCAAACGCCTCCTCCGTAAAACGATCGCTGATAACACTCAAGTCCGTATCCAGCTGGACCAAGCGTTCGCGCAAGTGCTGGTCGTCAAATTCGACCATTTCAGGAACGGACGTTTGCCCCTCATCCTGGACCTCTACCTGCTTAGACTGGGGAGACAAAAAAGCGATTTCTTTGAATTGGGAAGAAGCCTTCACCAGCAATGTTGTACCGATCGTCCGAACCAGATCGTTCGTATGACTGACAAACGTTCCTGCTTCCTCCAGTTGCACTTCCGGAATACCGACCAATACCAGGTCGGTATCAGAAGAATAGATCTTCATCAGTTCATACAACGCCCGATTGTCGGTCGCATTTCCGATCACTTTGATCGATGCGCTCACCCGCTGTTCCTCGAGGATGTGCCTGATCTTTTTCCCTATTATTTTAATATTGCTATTAGTATCATCGACGAGTAAAATGCGAATCTGTGCACTCCTCCACAACTCTGAAGCTACCAGAAACTTGGAGATATTCAACATCAATTCGGCATTGCTGTCTACCCCCCTCCACCAGAGGTCGATCTGGGCATATTCGCGGAATCCGAAACGGTCATCATAGTCCAGATAGAGCACATTGTAATCCAGATCCATCAATTTCTGCGTCATCTGCGCAAACCAGACCGGATCTGCAGTATTTTTCGCCCAACCCATCAAAATGGTGTTTGGCTCGATCCCCGAAAACCCAAAGGTGGAGGCAATTGATTCGATCCCCTTGAAAATATTCTTGACCTCCAACCGACGGCCAAAAACGCCATATTTCTTCAGCACCTCATCATTGACACTCTGTTGATTCTTGGGGAATAATAGCGTGGCCTCCTGGTTTTCATAAAGGTCAAAATTGGTCACGATACCCCGATGTCCCACCAGTTCTTTGCTGAATTCCAACAGATGAGGACGGTGGGTTGTCCCTCCACTGAATAAGAGCACATTCGGCTTCCAGTTGCGTTGAGAATCCTGCTTGTCATCCATTCGCCGTAATCCGGTCTTCACTACAGATGACCAGACACTCCCCCACACATCTCCGGAGCCCAGCGCCAGTTGTTTTTTCGCCAACCAGAAATAGATCCCACCGATCACCACAAATGCCGCAACCATGGCCAGCATATCCAGCCGGAACATTACGACGAACGTCGCAATAAATCCAGCCAGCCCTACCCATTTCTTGGCCTTGAAGGAAGGATTGAAATCCGAACTCGCCCAGCTCTCCAGAAAGAAGGACAGGTTGATAAAGCCGTAGGCAGTCAGATAAAACATAGAACAGATCCTGGCGATCGTATCCAGTTCGCCGATCAGAATACCCGCCTCTGCGATCAGAACGGTGAAGATCAGCGCGTTGCGGGGGTCGTTCCCTTTGCCGACTCCTTTCGCGAAAAATTTAGGGGTGATCTTATCCACAGACATCGCCTGCAGAATGCGAGGGCCTCCCAAAATACCGCCCAGCGCCGAAGACAGCGTCGCGCCCCAAATACCGGCTACCACAGCCGGTGCGAACAGAGCCAATTTGAGCAGGATATTATTATCCGTCCGTAATAACTCCTGGTCGACCGAATAAAAAATAAAGACCGCCAGACCCAAATACACGGCAAAGCCGACGGCGATGGCCCATAAAGTGCCCATGGGTATGGCCTTCTTGGGGTCCTTCAGATCCCCCGACATGGCGATCCCCGCAGTGAATCCGGTCACGGCCGGGAAAAAGACGGCAAAGACGGTCTCCATGGAGACACTCCCCTCTCCGGGGACAAAAGATAACGTCTCCGGAACACCGGGCGATACACCAAAAAAGATAGAAATCAGGGACAGAGCGATCGCTGCCATGATGAAAAACTGCGTCTTCAGGGCAAACGAAGTACTGATCAGTGCAATGATGGTCATGACCAACAAGGCCAGAGAACCACCCAGTCGCAAGCCGTTGATCCCGGCATCCAGCCCTAAATAGGGATTGAAACTCTCGGCAAAACCGATCAGATATAGAGCTATACTCAACGCAGTACCAGTGAACAGCGTCATGCCGATCGCCCCTCCAATGGGCAATCCCAGGCTCCGGGAAAGGACGTAATAGACACCCCCTGCACCGACCTTCTTATCTGTTGCGATAGACGAGATGCTCAGTCCCGTCGTAATAGAGATCACATGGGCGATCAGAATGATCATGATGGTTCCCACCAATCCGGCGTTCCCCACGACCCACCCGAGTCGCATATACATGATCACCCCCAGGATAGTCAGCAACGAAGGTGTGAAGACACCTGCAAACGCACCAAATTTTTTCTGATTGGACATAAGGATCTCTTACCTGTTCATAGCAAAGCCAGCAGTTCACCACACGACATCATTCCTGTTCCATTCCGATCCTGCTTGAAGAACCAGCCAGATCAGGGCCATAACCAGTGCCGTCAACGGATTGGCTTCGCTGGATCATCTGATTGCCTTCCATTCTGAAAGAGCACGCGACCCGTATGGTGTTGAAAGGTGCCAAAGGACAGACGTCCCCAATATACAGCGATTCAGATCGATCTCATGAATAGCCTGAATACGCTATCTCCCGCTTGTCCGGGTTCATCCATAGTTAAATGGATAGAGTCACATCTAATCACGATACAAATGGAAAACGGAACGGTCCCAGAATCCAGGATCATTCTGGAAGAGATGAAAAGCCCTGCCTGAAAAGAGGATGGTCTTTTCGGGCAGGGCTTGATCCCGGCTGTCAGGATGGAGACATGATCAATTCAAGGTGAAGATCACATTGATACCACCCACATTTGTGGTGGTCTTGAATCCGTTAAACGTCTTCGGTTTGTTCTGTGTGTACTCGTACCGCAATTGCAGACGCAATCGAGAATTGATCGGATAATCGATCGTCGGATTGATCCGGATGGCGCGATTCCCTCGAGCTGGAATGGAGATACTACCGTCAGCTGGATCATCGACCGCATCCAACTGGTGGTTGATCTGAATATCATCCCGGAAACTGAAACTCAGATTCAGGGTCAGATCCTGACCTGGCATGTTCTTCTTATCCTTCTTATTCACACCAAATAGCAAGAACGGAATTTTCACCTTCGGGATCACATATCCCAGATTAAAGGTCAACTCACTGGCTTTGGTTTCGGGCAACTGGGGATCATTCAGCAACAATTGCAGTTTCCTGCTCTTGTTCCAGGTGAAGGCCAGATTAATGTTGTTCTTGGTTCGAAGATCCACACCGATCAAGGGTGCAAACTGCTCATCGATGACCACATCCGGAATGATGAATTCGGAATAGAAATTCAGACTCTCCTGATTCAGCTTGGTTGGATTGTTGGGATCATAATCCGTGTAATCTGTTTGAAAACTGTTCACCGTCAACGTGGAACGATACCCATGTGTCAGTCTGAAACTGCTGAAGACCTCTTTCATGCCTGGCAGTTTGGCCAAACCGTCATAGGTCATCTTCCAGTTGGGACGTGGAATATAGTTGAACAATCCATTCAATAAAGGTGTAGTGTTTGGATCCTTACCGGTATAGGTGGCGATAAAGGATGGTACCAATACCTCCAACTGCCGCTTACCATACCCTTCGGTATAGCCAGGTTCCAAAGCATGTGTGCCCATTCCCAATCGCTTGGATATGATTTCCCGATTGGTTTGGAAGGACTCGAATAGTTTTTTAACCCCATCATCATTCCTGAAAATGGTATTCAGAGACATAAATGAGATGGAATAGGAGCCAATATTCTGGATGGGGTTGTGACTGAAATCATCACCCGCTGTCCGCACCTTGAACAACTCGAAGGAGCTCTCCGAATAATTCCTGTTCAGGTCCACATCAACCCGCAAATTATTGACAGGTTCCAGGGTCAGTGTTCCCCGAAGAGATTGTTGATAGGTGCGTTCCACATTCTGGTTGAGCCAGACATTCCGGGTGATCCAGTCATTCGAAGCCGCATTGTCCAGCCACTTTGTATTAGGCGCGTCCAGACCGGAGATGAATCCCCACCCGGGAGCTGTAAAATCTTGCATCCCCAGCAGCTGAGACTCCGGTGTGAATCCGGGAACCGTGTTTGTAAATTGCTCCTGATAATCGATTCGGGCCCGGCGCAAACTCAACAAGGGGCGTATGATAATCTTTTCCGCCAGGGAGGGCCCGGTCCGCTTTTTCTTTTCCTTCTTTTTGTCATCCTGGCTCTTCGGATCATTTGGATCGGCAGGGTCAGTCTGATTTTTTGGATCATCCGGATCTTGTGGGACTCCTGGCTTGCTTCCCCGGACATTCGCCGGCTCTCGCTTGACCCGATTATTTCCTTTATTCCCCTGGATCTGATTTAAATAGGACCACTGTCCATACAGACTTTCAAAATTCAAGTCGGCATTCAACCTCCTGGTTTGACCGTTCCGGATCGTATTACCCAGGGTGTCCACATTCAATGATGCCGTATTATAACTGTACAGACCATCATACTGTGCACGTAAATTGACCCAATCCATGAACGGAATATTCTTGGTGGGTACAGTATAGTTGGCACTCAGGTTATGGTTGTAATCTTTTGTCCGGCCCAGATTTTTAATATTCTCCCACACGTAGTCCTTCTTGGTCTGAGAAGGAGTAGGCTGACCGCCATCATCGAATTCGGGAAGTTCATCGATCACCGCGCGATTCAAGGCACTGAAGGTGAATTTCAAAGCCTTGGTCAAGTCCCACTGTAAATTATAATTCCTGTCCCACCACCATTGCTTGTTATAGAACGTGTTCAGCTTGGGGTCCGGTCCCGCAAATCGATAAGTCGTCACACCAAATCGCCGATCCATGATCGTATTAAACGTAAAGTTGTTCGGAACCGGATTGAAATTAAAATTCTTGATCAGATTGAAATACTCTTTATTCTCGATCAAATTCTTGAACGGTTCAATATATTTTACCTTGATCCCGTAATTATAATTAAAGCCACCATTCTGGTTTTTCAACACATCGCTGGCGATAATCGGATCTCGTTTAGCCGTTTCAGACCAGGCATAGTTGAAACTGAAATTCTCAATGTCCCAGGGCATGGGCTTGCGATCGGTATTGGTCCGATCCTTTCGCACATTGGTAAAATTATAACTCCGGATGGTAGTCAGAGTCAGTGCCGCCTCTTTGACAGAATCACGAACTGCGGTTTCCTGAATAGCTGCCAGCTTTTCTTTTAAAGGTACATCCAGATCATACGGATCGAATTGCGGTGTACTGGTGGTATTGCTGTACTGCGCGTAGAACGGGATTTTAATACCTGTCTTTTCGGGCAGGAATTTGCCCAATTCGAAAGAACCTGCAATATCATAATTCAGATCTTCCTGTCTCGATCGGGCCTGGACGCGCTGATCCAATGCACCATACCCGATACTACTATAATTGGTCGAGACATCAATTCGTCCAAAATCGGCCAACTGCATTTGCATGCGCGCAGTGGCGGCATATCCGGCCCGGTCATCCAGTCCGGACAAACGCAACTCATTCACCCATACGGAGGCACAGTGCTCCTTTGAATCTTTGTTTCGCACGCCGATCAGGACACCACGGACCAGACCAATATTCGGATTGCCCTTGACACGGGCATATTGGGTATAGTTCACCCCATTGATCTCCTTGATGATCGCCTGTTCATATTCCGTCTGCAGATCCGCGCTGGAGTCTCCATTCCGATCGATCTTGAGATCTTTGAATATGGACAGATCAAAATCAAATTCATTCTCCAGGGGCCAGATGTATCGCCTGTAGGTGTTGTCCCCAAGCATGGGCGCGCCTTGCGGATCAGAAACTTTCAACGGTATTTCGTATTCGTAATAGTTGTTCTCGAAGTCGCTACCAAATCGAATGAACATACTCAGATCCCCATCTTCGATCTGATCGGTTAGTTCACCCAGTCCTGGCAGTTTGCCCTCTTCGACGTGCACGAACATTTTCATCTTCTTATAGACTCGCATGTCCAATTGGAAGAGCTTGTAAATACCGATGAAATCGCCAATATTCTGCTTGAGTCCACAAAAGTCCAGACTCAGGGATTGCTCGTTCTGCAATAGATTGGGATAGAGACCGGCATTGTTTTCCCGTTCGATCCCCGGAGGCAGATCGTATCCAAATGGATTGTCATTGGAGTTCCGTTCGACATTGATCGCATTGATATCAAATAAAGTGGTCGTAAAATTCGGCTCACCCACGGAAGGCTGGATCCGCTCATATTCACGCCACTGGTTGCGGACCATGCTGATCTCGGCAAAACGCAATGTCACCGGCTGACGGAATTCGGTGAGATACATCCGGATAAAACGCATAGCGCGATAATCGGAAATACTACCCACCCGTTTAGTGAATTGGTCGATCGGAATTTTCACCCGATACCACATCCGTCCTTGTTCACCTGGAACGGCATCAATAATATACTGGTTGAATTGTAGTTCGCCATTCGGACCTTCATCTAGCGGGATCTCATATTCAAAATAGGATTCCGCTTCATTCATGGTGCCATCCCGGTTGATATCCTCCATATCTGGAAGGAATCGGCTGGCTGTGGTAAATCCGTCATTGCTAGGAGGCTGAGCGGAGTTGCCCTGCACCCCGTTAAAACCGGAATATCGGCTGTAAATATTATCCTGCGAACCATACCGACTGTCCCGATAGGCGACATAGTCGTCATTCGAAGGGTCATTCTGGACGTAGGCAAGGAAATCCGGTTGCGCCCCACCAGATACAAGATTGGCCAAATATTCCTTGAATATGTCTGTTTCACCAGCATTGTCCAGGCCGTCCAGACCAACATCCTGTAGTATCTGATCACCCTGATCCGGATCCAGTGAGGTATTGATCTGACGGTTGGCCGGGATTCGTCCCCATTCCGTTGTATCGACGGTGGCCGGGTTGTCACTGGTAGGTAATCCCTGCTCGAAGGATTTCCGGCTGTCCCGAAGAATATCCTCCGAGATATTACCAATATTGATGACCAGCTTTCCCGGATTGCCCGGGCTTCCCCCGTTATCCAGATAAGGGGTCAACATCCACATTTCGATATACCCGATATTCGCCTGCTCCCAGTCCGTCGTGGTCAGATCTCGCATGATCCCACCCCATCGGGATTCCGGGTCAGCCAGGCTACCGTTGGGGAGAACACCTGCAGAATAAGGGGTGCCTCCGATCTCGTCAAAATTGTAGGGCCCTTTGGCTTCCGGGTAGTATCGAAGGTCCAGGGTCCGAATTTCCGTATTGGTCCCTAAGGGTAATTGCTGATTGGGGAACACCTCGGTCCGATCAACATAGGACTGATAGGGGTCCTTCCGCGCATCGTCATTCCGTACACTTGGGTCGATCTGATACCAGTTGAGCATTGCCCGATTGACACCACCAAGGGTGCTGTTGATCTTTTTGGATTCTGGAAACCGCTCTACGGATTTGTTTCCCGCATCCTGAGGTACACTGGCGATCACCCACTGGGTGCTGGGAATATGGATCGGCAAATTGGCCGTACTGCCTTCAAAGTCATCCAGATAGACGATTCCCTCTTTTTCACTCCCTTCATTGATAGCCCTTGCATGACCGGGTTGGAGATAGGCTCCTTCCGCTGCCACCTGAATGGAGGACTTGGCCTTGGTATCGATGAATGGGATCTTATCTACGGCCCGGGTCAACCAGGGAGCATCTTTATTGAAGGTAAAGTCCAATCCATAGACGCGGTTGTTGATGGGGTCGTCCCCAATGTTCACCTTGAAGGTCTGGGGTCGTTCAAAAAGCTGGAGGTAGGTCGCTCCGACGGTGAAGTCTTTACTGCGTTCGTAGTCCGCTCGAAGGCCGAGCATGGTCCGGGTTTGAAACCCGAAGAGTGTATTATCTTCAAAAGAGACCCGGATCGGGGTCGCCGCTTTCAGGTATGCCTCGTTGAGGATGGTGATCTGGCCCACGTTGTAATCGACGATATAGTCTTCATTCTCTCTCAGTGGAGTACCACCCGCCGTCACCTTCAGCGAGTTTCTGGGCAGGTTGAAGGCCCCTAATGATATTCGGCTGGTGACATTGGTCTTGTAGGTTCCCTTGATGACAAAACGGTTCTTGTCGAGCACCTCCCGGGCGCGAACCAGGGTTGTATCGTACAGATCCTGATAGCTGTAGAATTCCTGAAGTTCAGGATCGTCGATCCGATCGGTCAATGAACTGCCAAATGGCTCGAGGACCGGGAACATGATCCGTCCATTTTGGGGGAAAATGGTCAAGCCGGGGACGTAATCGAAGATACCATCCGGCTGTGGATCACCCTGCACATTCAGGTTATCCATATTGAATACCCGGATCAATGGAATAGCCGCCAGATTGGAGGAAGGCAGGAATCGCTTCAATCCCTCTCCTGGATCTTCATAGTAGATGTCCAGTTTGAAATCCTCCTTACTGACATTATAGGCGCCAATATTGTAGACGTTCTTCATCATCAGGTCCCACAGTGGGATATCCACTCGCTGAGTGATGCTCTTCAGCATTTTAACAAAGAGAACGTTGGGTTGCTGCTGGTTATATGGTATATCATCCGCAAATTCTCCGACCTGATAATGCCGACCGTTGTAGGTGTATTCATAACTGATACCCAGGACATCCTGTGGCTTCAGGTTGGTGGTGATCGAGATGAATCCCAGTTTCGCCATGTTGGCATCCAGGGTATATTCTGTGGCAGAGAGTAACCGTGCTGTAATCTTTTCAAAATCACGTGTTTGCTCCATCTGAAATAGACCGGAGGTCAAGGTCGACACAGATCCCTCCAGGGTTCGCGATTCCTTGTTGGCCTGGATCAATTCAAAGAACCGGTTCGATTCATTGGTGGGCAATTCCTTGCCCAGAAGATCCAGTTGAACAGGTCCGGACTTTCCGTAGGCTGACTTACCATTGGGGTTAGTGAAGCGATCAAATTCGCCGATATCTGCAACCGCCACGATATCGCGGATGTTTTCCGTTTCGTTTCGGTCATTGGTCACCCACACCTGGACACGGGTCACCTGAAAGAGGCTGTTGACCTGGGGCAGGTTCCGCAAGACCTGTTCGAAGGCATCCCGGTTATACTGCGACAACAGGAAGTTCCTGTTCTCATCATATTGATCGGCCTTCACTTCAAAGTCCTGGACCTGGGCGCCTCCCTGGATGGTCAGCTCCTTCCGGTTGGATTGTTGCTGAGATGCCAGCGCCGTCAAACGGAGATAACCGAATTTCAGTTCCGTCTTGATCCCGAACAACGCCTGGCTTCCCTGGATCAGATTGCTCCGCAGTGGCAAACTGACGTTACCCGCTTCGATCTTTTGAATGATATCATCCTCACTGAATTCCTGACCACTGTAATCCAGTTTGACCTTGTTGTCAAAACTGAAGGTGGCCTGGTTGTTAAAGCTCGTTGAGAGATTGAGTTTTTCGCCGATCTTACCCGTGACATCTACCTGGATACCCATGCGAAAATCAAAGCCACCCTGGAGGCGCTGCCGGATGGGTAAAACAGGGTTATCGGTCTTGTTGTAATTGACACCAAAGAAGAGGTCGACCTGCCCTTTTGGCGTGATTTCGATCTTGTTTCCACCAAAGAGGCGATCCAGCAAACTGCTTTTCAAGTCGAAGCGTGCAATGGGATCCAGCCGATCAGAAAGGCTGTTTTTGGCCGAGCTGAGGCCACTGAGTTTGTTGAAATATTCTTGTTCCAGTTCTTTACTGCGGTAATCCATATATTCCTGGAAACCCATTTGACTGGGAGCGTGGTAGTATTCGCTCCCCATTTTTTCGGAGATCAGGTAGTTCCCACTGGCAGGATCATATTCGATATTCTTCTCCACAAATCCGGGATCGCTCAATTGGATGGGGTCTTTACCCTCACCATTCTTCCAGAAGCCATAGTCCGGAAGCGTGTCTTTTTGCATAGGCCAACCGGAAATGTTCGTCGCCGAAACAGCGGTCATCCCCAGGAATACCCAGAATATCCATACAAACAAATACCTCATAGCCAATAGCCTGTCTCTAATCGAAGAGCTCGAAAACAACCGAACCGTTCGATGATGTTTTTATCTATCTATTCCAACCCGGTACGAAGAATTTCTACGTGACCAGTCTAACGACATCCCTCGTTATACGGGAAAAACCCCGCTGAGTTGCCTGTTCCCGGATCCATTAACCCTGAGACAAAGCACGGAGAGCCTGCCGGATAAGTGCTTCCACACTGGATGGCCCATCTGCAGAACCACTGATCCTGGAAAGGGCCTTCTGAGCCTGGGCGCGGGGGAATCCCAGGGCCAACAGAGCAGATAACGCCTCCTCTTCCATTGTATTGTTTGTCTGCGTCGGGATTAAATGGCTTTCGCCCATCCCTTTGCGAACCTTATCCTTCAAGTCGATCAATATGCGACGGGCGGTTTTATCACCCACTCCTTTTACCTTCTTGAAGGCGCTCAGGTCTTCACTCATGATCGCGATCTCTGTTTCCTGCGGACTCATATACGACAGGATCAGCTGAGCAGTATTCGGCCCCACCCCCGAAACAGAGATCAGATGAATGAACAATTGCTTTTCTGCCTCCTCCGTAAATCCGAACAATGCCTGATGATCCTGTGAGAAGTGGTGGTACACTGTTAGCCCAACCTCTTCTTTGCCCTCGATTGCCGAAGCCGTGTAGAGACTGATACGGACTTCATATCCCACTCCAGAACACTCCACAATCACCGACGTCGGACTTCGCCGGATCACCTTTCCACGTAATGATGCAATCATGCTGCGAAGGTAGGAAAACCAAGGGATTGCCTCACCGTGATGACGCACCTAAAAGCCTGTCTCCAATCGCTTTACAGGATCATCAAATTCCACACATGAACATGCAAACGAATCCCGGGGAAGGAATGTGGGGCTACTGACCAACATGAACTATCCGGACGGCAAGGATCAGAGAAGAAGAAGGGCGATTATTTCATCAATTTCCAAAGGATTTCCTGAGCAGCTTTGGCAATGACCGTACCCGGACCGAAGATGGCATCCACCCCTGCTGCATACAGTTCATCATAGTCCTGTGCCGGGATCACCCCACCGGCGACCACCAGAATATCTTCCCGGCCGAGGTCGCGAAGCGCTTTGATCGCCTGAGGAACCAGGGTTTTGTGCCCCGCTGCCAGGGAGGAAATACCCAGAATGTGGACATCATTTTCCGCGGCCTGTCGGGCGGCCTCTTCCGGGGTTTGAAAGAGGGGGCCGATGTCTACATCAAAACCGAGGTCGGCAAAACTGGTCGCGATCACTTTTGCACCCCGATCATGCCCATCCTGGCCCAGTTTGGCCACCAGGATACGGGGTCGGCGGCCTTCCATTTCTGCAAAGGCATCCGACAAACGGAGGGCTTCCTGATAATCTTTGTTCTCACTCATTTCTCGTGCAAATACACCACTAATGGCCAGGGAACTGGCCGTATAACGTCCAAAGGATTTTTCCATAGCATCCGAGATCTCCCCCAGCGTCGCCCTGTGCCGGGCGGCGGCAATCGCAGCCTCCAGCAGGTTTCCTTCACCACTTGCTGCACATACCGTGATCTTCTCCAGAGCCTCCTTTACCTTGTCCGGGTCCCGTTGTTTTCGGACTCTGTCCAACCGTTCTATCTGCGATTCGCGGACGGCGGAATTATCCACTTCCAGAATATTGAAATTCGGCTTTTCGTCGGTCTGGAATTGATTAACACCCACAATATGGTCCTGGTTGCTATCAATTTTCGCCTGCTTTCTTGCCGCTGCCTGTTCGATACGCATCTTGGGGATGCCACGTTCAATCGCCTTGGTCATGCCACCCAGCTCTTCCACTTCGCGAATGTGTTCCAACGCACGATCCACCAATTGCTGGGTCAGCGATTCAACGTAATAGGATCCGCCCATAGGGTCGACCACCTTGTTGATTCCGATCGATCGTTGCATGAACAATTGGGTATCCCGGGCAATCCGTGCCGAGTAATCTGTAGGTAGAGCAATGGCTTCATCCAGAGAGTTGGTATGCAGTGACTGGGTCCCTCCCTGGACTGCGGCCATCGCCTCCAGACAGGTCCGGGCGATATTGTTGTAAGGATCCTGCTCTGTCAGACTCCAACCAGAGGTCTGACAGTGCGTCCGCAATGCCATCGATTTTTGAGAGGTCGATCCGAATTGTTGGATGATACTGGACCACAGCAATCGGCCGGCCCGCATTTTGGCGACTTCCATCAGGTGGTGCATGCCGATCCCCCAGAAAAAGGAAATTCGGGGAGCGAAATCATCCAATGCCAATCCGGATGCAATACCCGTGCGGAGGTATTCGATCCCATCAGCCAGGGTATACGCCAGTTCTAGATCGGCAGGAGCACCCGCTTCGTGCATATGATAACCAGAGATACTGATGGAATTGAATTTGGGCATCCGCCGACTGGTATAACCGAAAATATCCCCGATGATCCGCATACTGGGAGCCGGCGGATAGATATAGGTGTTGCGCACCATGAACTCCTTGAGAATATCGTTTTGGATGGTGCCACTGAGTTCTTCAGGCGTGACTCCCTGCTCTTCAGCAGCCACAATATAAAAGGCGAGAATGGGGATGACTGCTCCATTCATGGTCATGGAAACAGACATCTCACCCAGAGGGATCTCATCGAAGAGGATGATCATATCCTCCACTGAATCGATGGCTACGCCGGCTTTGCCGACATCTCCGACCACCCGTGGATGATCCGAATCATACCCCCGATGGGTCGCCAGATCAAAGGCCACGGACAAACCCTTTTGTCCAGCTTCCAGGTTCCGACGATAAAAGGCATTGCTCTCTTCCGCTGTGGAAAAACCGGCATACTGCCGGATGGTCCAGGGACGGACGGCATACATGGAGGCATAGGGTCCTCGGAGATAGGGTGCCTTGCCGGCACCAAAAGCTGTCATCTCCGGATGGGTAAGATCGGCATGTGTGTAGGCGGAATGCACCTGGATCCCCTCCGCAGTCGGCCATTGCTGTTCCCCGGGTAAAGTCGAGGGTTTACGGATCAGTTGTGGTTGAAAAGGGATCTTCTTGAATGCCACGTGGTGCGCTTGGGTGATGCCCCAAATTACGAGCCTTGGGAGGAGATTTCCCAATCCTGTGCATTAAATACCTGCTGTACGCAGATCTTTGCATCTTCAAGGCTTCTATCCGATTCTTCACTACGGCATTCCACCTACCTTTAACCTATGGTTCACTTTGAACGCCACACTCTTTCCAACGGTCTGCGCGTGATCATCCATCGGGATCCCAGTACACCGATCGCTGTGCTGAATGTCCTGTACAATGCCGGCTCCCGGGTAGAATCACCTCACCAGACGGGACTTGCCCATTTGTTTGAACATCTCATGTTTAGTCAGTCCCTGCATGTCGATGATTTTGATGAAGCCATCCAGCATGCGGGTGGAGATTGCAATGCATTCACCAACACCGATATCACGAACTTTTACGACATGGTCCCGGTAGAAAACCTGGAGACAGCATTCTGGTTGGAATCCGACCGGATGATGGGGTTGAAGTTCTCGCAGGAGGAACTGGATATTCAGAAAAAGGTGGTGATCGAGGAATTCAAGGAAACCTCCCTGGATCAGCCATACAGTAATCTATGGCATCTGATGGCCGATCTGGTCTATAAAGAACATCCTTACCGATGGCCTACCATCGGGTTGATCCCCGATCATATCGCCCAGGTCTCCCTCCCGGAGGTCAAAGACTTTTTTCATCGCTGGTACAGGCCCAATAACGCTATTATTTGTGTCGCCGGTGATGTGGATCCTCAAAAGGTTCTGGCCAGGATAGAGGCCTGGTTCGGGCAGATACCCGCAGGGCCCCGGATCGAACTGCCCCCCTTTCAGGAACCTCTCCAAACACACAGAAGAGAGATCATTCGCAAGGATACAGTGCCATTACCCGCACTGTATATGGGCTTTCGCTGTCCTGGCCGACTGGAACCAGGGTACTATGCCGCTGACCTGATCACCGATATCCTGGCCAATGGCCCATCCTCCAGGTTGTACCGGCGGCTGGTCATGGATCAGGAGCTGTTCAGTCATATCGACTGCTACCAAACGGGAACCCTTGATCCCGGTGTCATTATGATCGAAGCCAAACCTGCTCCTGGCCTGGGATTGGAAGAAGCCGAAGGGATCATCTGGAAGGAATTGGAAGACCTCGCCTCCAGTACCATCCCGGACAGGGAACTGGAGAAGATCAAAAATAAAAATGAAGCCGCGATCGCTTTCTCAGAGGTCGCGATCGTCCACAAGGCCATGAATCTCGCTCATTGTGAATGGCTGGGGGAACCTGATCTGATCAATCAGGAGATCGATCATTATCGCGCCGTGAGTGTCCAACATGTCAGAGATACAGCAACCGAACTCTTTCAAAAACAGCGAGCAAACGTCGTTTTCTATCAAACCTGAGGCCTGGAATGATGACTGGAAGCCGACAATTCCGGTTTTAATTTCTGAATTCATCTAAAAAGTACAGCCAGATGACCTGCAATACCTATTTTTGTTAGATATCCTTCCATCAAAGCCCTTTTTAATTATGAAGAAACTATTACTCCTCTTATTCCTCGCTTCGACGTTCACAATAGCAAATGCTCAAGTGGATATCTTCTACTACGAGGATTTTTCAAATGGTATGCCTGCCGATTATTCACTCTATGATGTGGATGGCAAATCGCCATATTACACAGTTTTTCAAGGTGCAGATTCCTGGATCGTACTGCCATCATTTGCGGATGCTGCGATCAGCACATCCTACTATTCACCCGCCGCCTCTTCGGATGACTGGATGGTGACAGGTGGCATTGATATACCATCTGCCTCTGTTCCTGAGAACAAGGTTTTGGCTTCCTGGTATGGTGCGTGTACAAACTCCACTTACCCTGATGGCTATGAAGTGTATATCTCTACAACGGGAAATACCGTAGCAGACTTTACAACCAAGATCTTTACGACTGCAAATGCAACCGTAGCCGGTAGCACTCAGAGTTATGATCTATCGACCTATGCCGGTGAAACCATCTGGTTAGCCTTCCGGAACAACTCCTATGACGGAGACATCCTGTTGATCGATGACATCCTCGTTGGTGAATTCGCTCCACGCGATGTAGCCGTCGTGGATATTACCAACCGCGGATATAATCCTGTCGGGAATGTCAGCCTGAAAACGGAGGTGTATAATGCAGGACATGAAACCATCGCTTCTCTGGAGTTGAACTATACCATTGATAATGGTACGGTGGTAACGGCTACAGTATCTGGTTTGAATATCAAGCCATTCACCACAGGAATCGTGACGCATCCAACCCCCTGGACTGCTGATGGTGGTCTTCACGAGGTCGGTATGTCAGTCAGTATGATCAATGCTGGCGATGATGCCAATCCGGCAAACAACGATTTCAATCTGGAAACCTCGATTTACGAATCTGCTAATACAGTGAGTAGAAAAGTAATGACAGAAACTTATACCAGTTCGACTTGCCCTCCATGCCAGCCTGGTAATGCAAATCTGCATAATATCCTCAATGGCCTGACACCAGCAGAATATCCTGTTGTTTTGAAGTGGCAACAGAACTTCCCAGGTGTAGGCGATCCATATTGCACAGACGAGACGGTGACACGCCGTGATGTCTATGGTATCAATTCAATCCCGGACACTCGTGTGGATGGTAACTATTGGTTTGGGAACACCAACAATATTACCAAGAACAATATCGTCGGTGGCTCCAGCAGAGCTGGCCTGGTCGAATTCGATGCTACATATAGCGTAGATGAAGCCACTCAGACGGTCCACATCCAAGGCAAATTGACGCCAAAAACGCCTACACTTTATGGCACACGCCTGATGATGGTGATCAAAGAGAAGAAGACCACCAAGAACAAGAAGGACAACGGTGAAACTGAATTCCTCGATGTTGTGAAAAAGGTGATCAATGGTCTGGATGGTGTTGATGTCGGTGGATTGGCTATTGACGAAGAATTTCCATTTGACGTCACATATGAGTTCATGGGCGACTACCGTCTTCCAGTGGATGGACAGGCTGTAAACCGGATCAAGCACGACGTTGAACATTCAGTTGAAGATTTCAATGATCTTTCTGTTTCTCTCTGGTTGGAATATCCACGCGACGAGTATGTCCTGAATGCGGCTGATGCAGAGTTAGAAACCGTAAGTACGGATGCTCCTGTTGCATTGTCCAGCTTCCAGATCTTCCCGAATCCAGTATCCGATCAATTGCAGGTTAACCTCGAATTGTCAGAAAACCTGGATTGCAGTCTGATGCTGTACAGCAGTGATGGAAAAGCAGCTTTGCCTGTGTTCAATGGTACATTGACCCAGGGATCACACAAGATCGGTGCTGCCGTTGGCGACCTCGCTGCCGGTACGTATTTCTTGCACCTGCGTTCAGCTGCCGGTTTGAGTATTCAAACCGTACAGATCAACCGATAGACCTTCGGTTCGCAGAACACGTCTAATAAGAGGCTGACCATTTGGTCAGCCTCTTTTTTTTTGTTTTTACTATCCTGTTTTCTGGAAGTCCACACCCTTCAATCCATCGGGCGGTCGGATGTATCAGAATTCTGTAAACATCCTTAATCAATGAAAAGGGAGCTCCTTCGCATAGCTCTGGAGGATGTTCTGCGCCTTACACCGTTTGGAAACCGCCGTGTCGCTGGGACCAATAGAGCACGTGGTCGATCTGATCCCTATCCAGCACCCCGTATACCGAACCATCTTCCTCCAGAACGAGCAACAGGGCATGCGGATCACGTTGAAAGAATGCGAAGAGATCAGGCAACGCCACATCCCATCGAACCACCCCACTGATTGGCTTGGCAACATACGTCACGGAAAGGCCACTATGCCCGCTGGCGTTTGCTTTGAGCAGGTCATGGGCCCGGACATACTGGGTGATCTGTCCTTTCCCCTCATCCAGGGGAAAATGTGTTTCCAGGCTGTGTTGCAGCAGAAGGATTGCATCCGAGATCAACGTGTCACTTGTGAGGCGGATCATCTGTCGACGTGTCACTTGACCAGCTGTAAACTGACGATAGAGGTGTTCACTTTTGACCATTTTCAGCTCCTGGGTGGCCATGAAGTAGACAAACAAGCCGATAAGCCCCAGAAAGAGTTCTTCTTGCCATATGGCAATGATCATAAACAGAATGGCTATTCCACGACCGATCCCGGCTGCAAAGGTGGTTGCCTTCAATCGGCCCATCCGCAATGCCAGCAAGGACCGCAATACACGTCCGCCATCCATCGGGAAGGCCGGGATCATATTGAACAGGACCAGATATAGGTTCATCCAGAATAAAAGCGGTATAAAATTCCCAATCCTGAAGACAGCCGTCTCGGATTCTCCCTGGATGTCGAGCCCTCGCGGAAGGAAAAGCCAGGCGATGATACCCAATAAAGTGGCGATGACCACATTGACAGCCGGACCAGCCAGCGCGACCCATAACTCCTGAGTGGGCTTTTCAGGGATCTTGTTCAACCGGGCTACTCCACCAATCGGTGACAGGATAATGTCCCGAGTGGCAATACCATACCGCTTGGCAGTCAATGCATGACCAAATTCATGCAGTACCACACAGGCAAACAGACTGAGAATAAGTAACCCCAAAACACCAATGGCAGGCCAATCCATACCGTATCGCATACCTGTATACCAGACCCACAATAGGAGTAGTCCAAAACTCCAATGAATACGCACAGGAATACCCCGAAAAGTAAAGATCAATATGGAGCCTCGTTCAGCCATAGAGCTGGGTAAAACCGGAACTCACCGGCTAGAGGACACCCACATAGGGGTTGCCCGACAAGATACTTCTGGAAATGACCAATCGCTGGATCTCAGAGGTACCCTCGTAGATCTGGGTGATCTTGGCATCCCGCATCATTCGTTCCACATGATATTCCTTGACGTAGCCATACCCTCCGTGCACCTGCACAGCTTCAGTAGCTGTACGCATCGCCATTTCAGAGGCAAACACCTTAGCCATGGAGCTGGCGGTATCATAATCCTTCCCCTGATCTTTCAACCAGGCAGAACGGTAGACCAGCAATCGAGCGGCTTCTACCTCCGTCGCCATATCCGCCAATTTGAACGCAATGGCTTGATGCTGACTGATGGGTTTGCCAAACGCTTCACGCTCCTGCGCATACGCCAGAGCCAGTTCGTAGGCTCCCGCTCCGATGCCCAGCGCTTGCGCTGCAATACCGATACGGCCTCCGGAAAGCACCTTCATGGCGAATTTGAATCCAAACCCGTCCTCACCAATACGATTGGCCTTCGGAACTTTGACATCCGTATACATAATGGTATGGGTATCCGATGCCCGGATGCCCAGCTTGTCTTCTTTGGCACCGATCGTTACACCTTCCCAGCTGGTCTCTACAATAAATGCATTGATCCCCCGGTGGCCTTTCTCCGGATCGGTTTGAGCGATCACCAGATGGACCTGTGAGGTCCCCCCATTGGTGATCCAGTTTTTGGTGCCATTGACCAGATAGTGATCACCCATATCCACTGCCGTCGTCCGCTGACTGGTGGCATCGCTCCCTGCTTCGGGCTCCGACAGGCAAAATGCGCCGATCCATTCTCCTGTTGCCAGTTTGGTGAGGTAATGCTGTTTCTGGTCTTCTGTACCGAAGGTTTCCAAACCCCAGCAAACCAGCGAATTGTTGACCGACATGATCACCGAACAGGAAGCATCCACCTTGGAGATCTCCTCCATCGCAACCACATAGGAAATAGCATCCATCCCACCACCTCCATAAGCAGGGTCCACCATCATGCCCAGAAATCCAAGCTCCGCCATCTTCCGAACTTCCTCCCTGGGATAACGCATCTCGCGATCGCGATCAATCACCCCGGGTAAAAGTTCTTTCTGAGCAAATTCTCGTGCTGCTTCCTGGACAGCTAACTGTTCTTCAGTCAAGTTGAATACCATGTTCCTTCAATTTCAAAAGTGGAAGACAAAGATAGGCCTTCCGAGTGAACCCGTTTACATTTCAGAGTGAGAAGCCTCTTACTGGACATTCCATTATTTCGTCGATCCGCCGACCCTCTCCAAAAGGGTCCGAAAGGCTACAAATTTGCCGTCGTAACGATCGCGATGAGATGCCTGAAGAGCCGGAGCATGATTTGCCTGATAAAGAGCCAGCTGATCCATGCCCTGACACAGGTACTGGACCGCAAACGTGCTCACTTCCGGTTTGTCATCCATCAATCGGAGCAATTGATACTCCTGAAAATGACCCGTCTCCATGACTTCCGGAATATGTGTTTGTTGCATCCATTCCAGCCAATCTGTAACGATCTCCTGGTTCAACTGTATGGTCACATTATAGATGAGCATAAGACTCCTTGTTGATAGCTACTGCAATTTATCCCCTCTCAGGGCACGAAATCTCTTTCGAGCATCAATGGCAAACGTGCTTCCCGAATAGTCGGTAAAGATGCGCTCGTACATACTCATGGCCTGTTGCGGATCCGCCAATGGCCCTTCATACAGGCTTCCCAATTGAAAGAGGGCATTGTCTGCCCGAATCTCATCCGGAAACTCGGTGATGATCCGCTTCAGCACTGTCTCTGCGCGTTTCCACTCCCTGTCCTTGATATAAATGGTACTCTTCAGATAGAGGACATCATCTTCCAGTGAATGGAATGGAAAAGCGGCTACCAGGCTGTCCAGTTTGCGCAATGCATCCTCATGTCTGTTTTGAAAGACCAGCATTTCGGCATCCGCATAAGCGGCCATGGCCAGGGTCGACGTATCCAGTCCCAGGTTGTCCATGATGAAGACCGACAGGTCCAGTGCATCGTTGGCGATCAGTTTGGATGTCGAGGCTTTCAGGATATCAAACTGTGCTTGCGCCCATTGAAAATCACCATTGTAGTATGACAATTTGGCATTTCGATATCTGGCCTCATGCCCGAGAGCATCGTCCTTGTAAAGTTTATCGACCTGTGAATAGAGCAGAGTCGCCTCCCAGATCTCACCCTCCATCAGGTAATAATCACCCAATTGCAATTTCGCCCTGGACTGTAGATCCTGTTCCATTCCGGGGAGGGAAACCACTTCCAGCAGGAGTGCAATGGCCTTGGGCAGGTCCTGAAGATACAGGGCTTCCAATTCTGCTTGTTCCATGATCAATGGAGCGATCAGCCGGTTGCGATTGTCACCGGTCAGAAACTGTTCATATTCTGCCTCCAGATCGAGCAGATCCTGACGGGTATAGGTCGGTGATTGTACCAATCGCTGCCGTTTTGCATTTAACAGCTGCTTTTTGGCCTCGTAGTAATAGATGGATTCCGGCCCTTTCTGTTCGATCAGGTATTGGAATGCCTCGATTGCTGGCTCGTAATCATGTTCATTGGCAGCGATCTGACCCAAATGAAAGATCCGGTTTCCATTTTCACCCAGCTTCAGGTCTAGTGCCTTGGTCTGACGCAGGGCATTCCGATAATCCTTCTTCTGAAGAAATGACCAGGTGAGCAACTCGATCAAGGCTACATCCTCGGGCTGCTCATTGATCCTGCCGTACAGCTGGGCCTGCAATTCATCCATGAAATCTTCAGGAAGATATCGTTGGATATTCATCTGGATCTTGCCCTGTTGCCGCGGATTTTCACTGAGATAATCAAGGTAATAGGTGATCATACGGGGGAAATCCCCGGTTTGCAACTGAATATTTCCCTGATATTCTGCAAAAATGGCTGGCTGGTTGAGCAGCTTTGCTCCCTTGGTATAAACCTCCATCGCCAGGTCGTATTTCTGATCTCGGGTGAGCGCATTTCCCAGGAGGATGATCTGATATTGGTCAGCAGGCATTTCCCGAATGGCTGTCTGATATTGAACTTCTGCCTCGTCATAGCGTTCCTGACTCTCCAGCAATTTCCCCAGGCTGACGTACAACTTGACCGCCCGCGAATTTTTTTTCAACTCACGCTTTAACACCTTCTCCCCTTCCTCAAATTGCTTCAACTTGAGCAGGCAATCCACATAGCGATCGAGATAGTATTCACTGCTGGACTGGGCATCGTACAGGCGTTGGAAGAGCTGTCCTGCTTTCTCGTATTCACCATTTTGATAATACTGCTCAGCGAGTTTGGACTCCTGGGCCAGGAGGGGGACCAGCAGAAAGAAAGTCAAGACAAAGAGGGATATAGCTTTTGACATATTGTGCGGACCTGGATCAATCACAAGGTAGAACGCAACAATCATGCAAAAGTTATTTTGCCCACATTCCTACTCTTCACTTCAGCTTGAATTTGACAGGCAGATTGAACATTACCCGCACAGGCTTTCCTCTCTGTTTACCGGGGGTCCATCGTTTTCCTTCTGTATTCATGAGCTCCACAACACGCAGAGCCTCGTCTCCACAACCGGCACCGATCTCCCGAACAATCCTGGTCTCCTTCACTTGCCCATCTTTTTCGACCACGAAGGAAATTACCACTGTTCCTTCCACCCCGTTTTCACGCGCAATGGCCGGGTATTGTATGTTCTTGTAGATAAATTCCAGGAGCTGCCCCTTGGCACATTCCTCTTTTTCTTTTTTACTTCCCAAATTTTCACAACCCGGGAATCTGGGCATGTCCTCAGCAATCACAAAAATCTCTTCTTCCTTGGGAGGTGGCGGCGGAGGCGGAGGCGGAGGGGGTGCTTCTGTTTTAACCGGTTCAGGTGCACGAACCTCCGTTTCCCTTTCAATACTCTGGTCAACAAATTCCGGTTGATCCAGATCTTCGATAAACTCTTCCGGGACTTCCTGTATCATGGGCGGCGGGGGAGGAGGTGGCGGCGGAGGAGGTTCTGCCGAACGAGGCACCTCCAAGGTGATATCCTCCGTCAGATCCAGGGCATTGTCCGGGATCAGCACCTGCCGTTCGAAGGTGGTCCAGTTCAAAGCTGCAACGACGACAAACAATGTAGCCAACAGGCCATACTGGAGGAAAGTCTGACTATACCGAAAGGTATCCACCTCAGGAAATTTGTTTCGGCCGGACAACAGATTCCTTCCCTGTCGATGACCAAAACGAGCCTTCAATTCATCACGGTTGAAATGACTCATCCGATAGCGAAAAAAATAGATGATTCCGATGGTCAGCACAAAGATGCCACCCAACAGGAAGAATGTCATGTTACTCGTGAAGGCAACGTTCATGACCCGTGTATTTGGTTTTCCAATGTACCCTTGGTTCCAATGAACTTCCGATGACATCGGTCAGTCTGGATACTGCTTTCCATCCATGCTCTTGGAGACTGATATCTCCCGGGATCAGGTCGGGCATGTCTGCACCTTCCTTCATTTTGGTTGGAACATGATCGATTCACCTGCGCCTAAGCAGGACCAGCCTATTGCAGCTTGAATTTCACAGGTAGATTGAATTGGACCCGAACGGGTTTCCCCTGTTGTTTACCGGGGGTCCATCTAAGTTCGTTTACAACCATCAACTCGATCACGCGCAAGGCTTCCTGCCCACAACCGCCTCCGATATCGCGGAGCACTTTTGCTGACTGGACAGAACCATCTTTTTCAATAATAAACGTGACAACTGCAGTTCCTTCAATTCCATTTTTACTGGCCAATGCGGGATATTGAATATGCGAATAGATGAAAGAGAGAAGTTTTTCCTGCGCGCAGGCCTCCTTTTCTTTCTTACTGCCCTGGTTTTCGCACCCGGGAAACCGAGGCATATCCTCTGCCACTACCCACAAAGGTTCTTCCTCCAAAGGGATGATGGGGAGCGTCACAGGCATAAATGGACCATTGTCACCACCTGTTTCTGAGTCACCTGGCTCTGTCTTCGCATCATGCTCCAGAGGTGGTATTTCCTCGTCCCCTACTTCAGCCTTCAACTCCGGATCTGGGACGATCTCGCGCCATTCAGCAGGAACCTCCGGAAGAGGAGGGCGCTGGTGGGTGGTCATTGGAATGTCCTCCAGATCAATGAACTCAAAATGCACTTCCGGGTCTTGTCCGGCATCAGGCTGACGCTCCCCATTGGTCCATTGCAACAATCCGTATACAAGGGTGATGGAGAGCAACAATCCCACCTGGAAGAAGAGGGTACGATGCCGAAAAACATCCACCTGTGGATAGGTTCGGCGGCAGTAGTCAGTATCCCTCACTGGACCTCTCTTTTTTATCTTTTGGAGATGTGCTTGCCGGAAAGTCTTGAACCTGTACTTGATGATGTGAATGATCCCGAATACAGTGGCAATCAAGCCCAAAACGACACATGCTATTTGCAATCCTGTGATCCCCATGGCTGTATCTTTTTTGACGATGAGGAAGGCTTCCTTGCTGGAGGACATCTATGTTCCATGCCAGAAGCACTTCAATACCAAATAGATGCGCTCAGGTCTGCACTGGGTGTTTTGACTGCCAATTTTGTTTTATAAAGGAGTGCCGGATCGATCGACCCGGTGCAGCGATGGCAACTGATATTGGGCAATAAAAAAAGGTGGACCGGAATTGCTTCTGATCCACCTTTTGAACTGGGCAGGTTTATCTTATTGAAGTTTGAACTTCACTGGCAGGTTAAACTGTACCCGGACCGGTTTTCCCCGTTGTTTTCCAGGGATCCATTTGAGACCCTTTTTGTTCATGAGTTCAACGACACGAAGGGCTTCCTGTCCACAACCGGCACCGATTTCCCGGACCACTTTAGCGGATTTGACGGAGCCATCCTTTTCGACGACAAATGTGACTACGGCTGTTCCTTCAACCCCGTTTTCACGGGCGATGGGAGGATATTTGATATTGGCATAAATGAATTCCAACATCTTCTTCTGAGCACAGGCTTCCTTTTCTTTCTTGCTGCTTTCGTTCTCACAACCAGGGAAGCGTGGCATGTCCTCCGCGATCACAAAGATCTCTTCTTCCTTGGGGGGAGGTGGAGGCGGTGGTGGTGGTGGCGGAGCAGAAGGAGGCGGTGCAACAACCTCTTCCTCCTTGTCCAGACTCTGATCCACAAATTCAGGTTGGTCCTCATCTTCGATCAGCTCCTCGGGCACCTCCTCAATGACTGGTGGCGGTGGCGGCGGCGGTGGGGGCGGTGGCTCTGCAGTTCGGGGTGGCTCGATCTCAATATCTTCGGCCATATCTAAAGCCCCTTCAGGAATAAAGACCTGCTCCTCGAATGTCGTCCAGTTAAATGCCAGCAAAACGACTAACAAGGATGTTAGGAGGCTGAATTTTAAGAATGTATCACTCAAACGGAAGGCATCCACCTCCGGGTATTTCGTCCGGGTGGCCAAAAGGTCAGACCGCTCACGTTGGGCATGTTGATCACGTAAATGCTGAATGTCGTAACCATTCAGCTTCCTGCGAAAGAAGAGGATCAGTCCGATCACAATGGCCAGCAATACGACCATAAGCATAATGACGGTGGTTCCTGAAAACGCCAGATCCATAGTCAACTAGTTTTTATTCAATAAGATAAAAATGCCATAGCTCGCGAAAGCACCGATAATATTAGCAACAATATCCGGTACCTCAAAATATCGGTCCGTATGAATGGTCGACTGGAGGATCTCCAGTACAACACCATACAAACTCATGAGGAGCAATCCGAGGATCGTCCATCTGACGGGGTGGGTCTTTCTCCGCTGAGATACCCATCGGATCCAAAGGAAAGACCAACATCCATAAACGAACGCGTGGGCCAGTTTATCAGTGCCGATCCAATTCCAGATATCGATCACCGGCAACGATTTGCCCGGTAGCAGTGAAAGCACTGTGATCAAACCTCCCCACAGCCAGATGGATAGACCAGGCTGTCGTAAAGGAGATGCCATCAATTGAGAAAATGGTGGATGTGACTCAAAAAAATTATCCGACCAGTGACTGATAGGCCGCAGCATCCATCAGCGCATCCAGTTCAGATGGGTCTGTCATCTCGATCTTGATCACCCAACCCTTGCCATAAGGGTCTTCGTTGATGATGGCAGGATTGTCCCCTTCCTTCTCATCGATCTCCTCATTAAAGGCAATGATCTTGCCGCTGACCGGCATGAACAGATCAGAGGTGGTCTTTACGGCTTCTACGGTACCGAATACCTCATCGATGCCGATCGTCTCGCCGACGGTGTCCACTTCTACGTAGACGATCTCGCCCAATTCGGATTGAGCAAATTCGGTGATACCAATGACAGCTTTGTTACCCTCTACGAGGATCCATTCGTGTTCCTTGGTGTACTTCAGATTATCCGGATACTGCATATTCTCTTCGCGTATGAATGATGAATGGCCCAAAAATAATCGAAAGGACCGTGGTTGAACCGCTGTTTTCGATGTTTTTCGCCGATTGATCAGCTATTTTCACTTTCCAGGAATTCCTTGACCCATTCGATGGTCACAGATTTTGGCCGTTCGAGCGGCAGACTCAGGGCTCGACTCCAGCAAAGTGCTGAAAGGACTCCCAGTGCGCGACTGACCCCAAAAAGAACCGTGTAGAAGCTGTACTGGTCCATTCCGTAGTGCACCAAAAGCGCACCGGAATGAGCGTCCACATTGGGCCATGGGTTTTTCACCTTTCCCAATGACTCCAGGATCGGGGGTACTACTTTGAATACTTTCCAGATCGTTTCGACGATCTCTGAATTGGGTGTATACTTTTTGGCAAACTCCATTTGCGCTATAAACCTTGGATCCGGTTTACGCAACACAGCGTGTCCATACCCGGGGATCACCTTACCTGCAGAGAGTGTTGATTTCACATAGTCTTCAATCTGCTTCTCGGTCGGGGTGTTGGTCTCCAGAGCGTCATTCATCTTGAAGATCCATTTGATCACCTCCTGGTTGGCCAATCCATGCAGAGGCCCTGCAAGAGCGTTCAAGCCGCCGGCCAGTGACAGATAGGCATCACTCAAGGTGGATCCGATCAGGTGCGTGGTATGCGCAGACGCATTTCCACCTTCATGATCGGCATGGATCGTCATATATAATCGCATCAGGCTGCGGAAGTCCGGCTTGTTGATACCCAGCATATGGGCAAAATTGCCGGCCCAGTCCAGGGAGATATCCGGAGCGATATGATCGCTGTCAAAATAGGTGCGACGATAGATATATGCAGCGACACGCGGGAGACGTGCAATGAGGTTCATCGTATCCTCATAAGTGGCATCCCAATATTCGTTGCGGTTCATTCCTTCCGCATATCGTCGGGCAAATACACTGGTTTGTTGCATGGCCATTACAGCTGTGGACAGCTGTGTCATGGGATGCGCCTCCAGAGGTAAGGCATCAAGCGTCTTGAAGACATAAGAAGGAACATTGCTACGACGGGTCCATTGGTCCGTCAGCCAGCGCACTTCTTCAGAGGTAGGGATCTCCCCGACCAGCATCAGCCAGAATAGTCCTTCAGGAAGAGGCTCATCATCGCCTTCTGCAGTGGGCAGGAGTTTGCTCAATTCCGGTATGGAATACCCCCGGAATCGGATGCCTTCCTGAGGGTCCAGTGCCGATGGTTCCCAGACCATAGCCTTGATGCCACGCATCCCTCCGAAGATCTGGCCGATATCAACCGTGCCGATCTGTGTTTCGGAATGATCCTTCAACATTTCCTTCACTTCCTGCCCTGCGGCGGTGGCTTTGGCTATAAATTTTTCCTTGAGCTGATCCATGACTATCCTATTTGTATCGAAACCCGTCAAAATTCATTCGGTTGACGGATGGTCGGCAAAAATAGAATTTAACCATCATCTTTGCCACTGGTTCTCATTATTTCCATGGTGGGACCGTTCATTTGTCAAAACAGGATGGACCGGTGCATTTGATCGAAAACATACTGGTCAGTGATGATATACTGACTGCTGCATTTGCCTGTGATCTCGAAGCTTGCAAGGGCGCCTGCTGTTGGGAGGGGGATTATGGTGCACCTCTGGATCCTGAAGAGATTGAAACGCTCAAGGCTATCCTGCCGGAGATCCAGGACTTTCTCAGCCCGGCAGGTCTCGCCGTCATTCAGTCCAAAGGAACGTCTGTTTACTATCAGGATCTCAACAAGGAAGGGACACCACTGATAGATGGTGGACCTTGTGCCTATATGCGATTTGACAGCCAGGGTGTGGCGCAATGTGGCATAGAAAAAGCCTGGGAAGCGGGTGAGACCCAGTTTCGAAAACCCATCTCCTGCCATTTGTATCCCATCCGGGTACTGGGCCGACCGGAAGAAGGTTTTGAAGCCCTGAACTACGAAAGATGGGAGATTTGTTCAGCAGCATGTCACCGGGGTGAACAAACCCGTATGCCCCTGTATGTCTTTGCACGAGAAGCCCTCATTCGCAAATACGGACCATCATTCTACGATGCCCTCCAGGCTGCCGCTCTGCATTTAACCGAAGAATCCACCGAATAGCCACCTTTTGTGCAACTTCCCTTGCCCCCTTCCGTATGAAAGGAGGATACCTTGGGATTGGATTATATGGTCCAAACCCATTACCTTTGCATGGCTTTTTCCAAAAAGGGCGTCTTATTTATTGAAATAGTTTGAATACAATAATAATTCTCTTTATAAGAGGTTGTTATTCAAATATTTACAATAAGACTCTTTTTAAAAAAGCGTATACATTGATTTTTTTGAAATATTTAAATACTCGTTGATCTATGGGATTGATGAATACCATCCGGAAGAATCCAATCATTCTTCTCCTCTCAATCGGCCTGGCCATGGCCGGTTTCATCTTGATGGACATGATGAGTTCCGGAGGACCGGCATCTGCCAACCAATTCACCCTTGGTAAAGTGAACGGCCAACGAATTGACTGGCAGATCTTTAGCGATACTGAAAGTCGATTGTTTGGCAATAGTGGCTCTGACGTATTCCAACGCAAACAGCAGCTCTGGAACTATTTTGTCGAAAAGATCCTCATCGACGAAATTGCCGAAGACCTCGGTCTCGGTGTCGGTAAGGAAGAACTGGTCGATCTCGAATTCGGAACGAACCTGAGCCCGATCATCCAGAGAAACTTCATGGATCCCAACACACGTCAGGTGGACCGCCAACAGCTCAACAGCCTGCGACAGGCGATCGATGCTGACCAGCTACCTCCAGACCTGCGCACCTTCTGGGCCGAACAAGAAAAGGAGATCGTCAAAGATCGTCTTCAGTCCAAGATCGTGGCCATGGTGTCCAAAGGCATGTACCTCCCTACCTGGCAGGCAGAAATGATGAATAAGGACCGTGCAACCCAAAGCGAAGTCGCCTATGTGCGCATTCCTTTTGATGTTGTCAGTGACGGGGATGTCAACGTGACAGACGATGACCTCAATGCCTACCTCAAGCAACATCGGGCAAAGTTCCACCAGGATGAAGAAACCAGAGCGATCAACTTTGTCAGCTTTGAGGTCAAACCAACCAGTGAAGATTCAGCTGACATCTTTAAAGGACTTGCTGATCTGGTCGTTCCTTTCCAGGAATCAACCAACGATACACTATTCGTTGAAAACAACTACGGCTTCATGGATGGAGCCTACTATCAGGATGATTTCTTTACCTCACCAGAAGCGGACACGCTGTTTAGCATGTCCAAAGGATCTGTATACGGTCCTTTTGTCGAAAACGGACAATATCTGGTGGTGAAAATCCTGGACAGAATGATCGTTCCCGATTCAGTACGGGCCCGTCATATTCTAATCCAGGCGAAAGATCCGGATGCTATTGCACAGGCCCAGATCACTATTGACAGTTTGAAAGGACTGGCCGAATCGGGCGCTGTTTCTTTTGATACCCTGGCTTTGCAATATGGTCAGGATGCCAGTCGGACATCAGGCGGAGACCTGGGCTTCTCGGCACAAGGGGCGATGGTCAAGCCATTTAATGACCTGATCTTCTACCAAGCCACCCCGGGTAAATACTATACGGTCACCACCCAGTTCGGAGTCCATCTGGTACAGGTAACAGATCGTAAGTACATCAAAAATAAGGTCGGACTGCGCATGGGAATCCTCAACGAGGCGATCATCCCTTCCGAAACCACGCAAAAACGCGCCTATCAGAAAGCTTTGGAGGCTGTCAGTAAATACCGGGATATAGCCAGTCTGGAACAAGCAGCTACCGAAAACAGTGATCTGGTCGTGCAGACCAGTGCTGCCTTCCGTGCTAATGATTTTGCACTGGGTGTTCTTGGACAGGGATCCTCCATTCGGGATATCATCCGATGGGCATTCAAGCAGAATGCTGTTGGCAACATATCTCCAGAAGTGTATGCCTTCGAGGATGAACAGGGTGGCTATACCAACAAATACCTGGTCGCCGGCTTGGCTTCCATTCGCCCTGAGGGCGATGCAACATTGGAGTCTGCTCGCACAGATCTCGAACCGCTGGTTCGAAATCAACTGAAGGGAAAAAAGATCGCAGAACAGATCGGATCCAATACAGATCTGACCAGCCTCGCTCAAACTTTCTCCACCTCTATCGATACCGCCAAGACTATGAGTTTTGCCAGTTCCTTCCTCACTGGAATTGGAAATGAGCCGAAACTGATCGGTACTGTTGTGACGCTGGACCCGGGTGCCACCTCTGCGCCTATCGTCGGCAGCAATGGCGTTTACGTGGCCAAGGTGATCAGCCGTCCGTCAGAAGTACCCCCAGCAAATGTGGATCTGATCCGGCAATCGATGAAGATGCAGAAATCAAATTCGTTGAGCTTCAGATTTGTGGAATCCCTGAGAAAGGGTGCAAAAATGGAAGACAACCGATCCAACTTCTTCTAAGAAACCAGAATGGAATAAAAAAAGCCGGAACAGGAGACCTGTTTCGGCTTTTTTTATGGGCCTCATACAACTGATACACCCATGTAAATCTGATAGAGAACCTACTTCTGGTTCTGGACAATGGACCGAATGGCCGCATGCAGAGCCTCTTCATCACCGGGTCGGTACTTGCGTTTGTGATACACGATCTCTCCCGTACCATCCAGGATGAACGTTTGAGGCAAGCCATTCAATCCTCCGGGCAGGATCCGGCTGAATTCCCGATGTACATCGTTATAAGCCATCCAGGGCCATTGACTCTCCTCCACTCTTCGGGTAAACGCATCAAAGTTCTTTTCAAAATCCGTCGATATGGCGACGATGTTAAAATCCGATTCCTTCAACCACTCGGGGACCCCCTTTTTCAAAGCCTCCAGCTCCATGCGACAGGGAAAACAGGTGGTCAACCAAAAGAGCAGGACCGTCGGTTTTCCATTGTTTGGAAACACCTGATCGGAGGTGATCAACGTGCCATCAGCACGCTTCAATTCAATATCATACGGATACACCGACAGGATATCCACAGCCGGCCGGGCGGTATCCATGATATAGTTCGGTGTATGCGCATTCAGGGCAGTTTCCTCCCCTTCCTGAGCAAACAGGTTCAAGGCCAACAGGCCAAACACGAGACTGGGGATCCATCGCTTATTCATAGGTTATTTGGTTTGCTGCAATTGGGCCAGAGCTTTTTTCGCCCTCTCCATAGAGGGATCCAGTACCAAGGCCTGTTTGTAATCAGATATGGCACCATTCAAGTCGCCCAGTTGTTCCAACACATTTCCTCTGGCAAAATAGGCGAGTGAACGAGTGGGATCGACCTTCAACGCCAGGTCAAATTGCTTTCTGGCATCCTGCAGGCTGTCCATTTCCAAATAGATCAAACCCGAATTATAGATCGCATCCGCATATTGAGGATTGCGCAATACCAGATCACGGTAAACATCCAATGCATCCTGATATCGACCCTGATCCTGTAAATACTCCGCCAGTGCATGACGTGCATGATCACTGGTCGAATCCAGACGAACGGCCGTCTCAAAATAGCGCAAGGCTAGTGGTTTCTTCTCCTGGCTCAACAGTTTACCACATTCGATCCAGGCATCAATGAGATCCGGATCTTGCTCCGTCGCCTCCTGAAATCGTTTGATCGCTTGCACATTGTTCCCCTCCTCCCGATGGATCATTCCCGCCCAAAAGAGGCCTTCTGCATTCTGCGGATCCAGGGTCATAATGCGGGCTAATGTTTCTTTTGCGGGGTCGTAGAATTTCAGAATGAATTGGAATTCGACCAACTTCAACAACGTGGGAATGCGATTTGGAAAGCGCTCAACCGCACTATAGAGCGTATTGATCGCCATTCGGGAATCATAGTAGTCCAGATAGACATCGGCCAGCAAGTGATAGCTCTCAATGTCCATACTATCCAGAGTCAGCACCCGCTTGAGATCCAGAATCGCCTGGTCATATGCTTCCCGGTCGGCATAAGCGACAGCCCGTTGGCGATACAAGCGATGGTCTTCAGGATGCTCCTGAATGGACATGGTGATCTGGTCGATATCCGGATAACCGGTCAGCGATACTGTAGTATCGGTAGAATCAGAGGATTGACAGCCGGCGATGAGGATGGTCATCGCCAGCAAGACAGGATAGATGCGCATATGTTACAAAAATAGACCTTTTGCAAGATCCTAGTATTTCTATCACCAATCCTCATTTTGAAACAGATATCCGTTGAATTGACCGGATATGGCCAAAAACAGAGGCAATGAGGCAGCGAATGCTAGTCTCATTCCGTTAAACGCAGTACCTTGTCTATGGTATGGATGTTTCTCTTCATCTGTCTGTAGACGAGCCCGATCTGATCGCCGCTTGTGTCCGGCAAGAGCGCTGGGCACAGCAGCGGGTGTATGAGGAATATTACGGCAAAATGATGAGCGTATGCCTTCGTTATGCCAGTTTGGAAGACGAAGCACTGGATATGTTACACGAAGGCTTTATCAAAGTCTTCCGGTATATCTCCAGATACAAGCCAGGGACTTCCCTTCAGGCCTGGATCCGGACCATTGTCGTCAACACCTGTATCGATCATTATCGTCGGAACAATCGACGGCGGACAGATGACCTGGACCAGATCCAGACCCTGTCCAACGGAGACACCTCGGCGCTGGATATGATCTCTGCTGAAGAGATCCTGACTCTGGTACGGGAATTGTCACCAGCTTATCGGATGGTGTTCAACCTGTATATCCTCGAAGGATATTCCCATAAGGAGATCGCCGAAATGTTGGATATTACGGAGAGCACCTCTCGGTCCAATCTGGTGAAAGCCCGATTGAAATTGCAGGATGCGATTAAAAAGAAATGGCATTGATGAAGAACTTTGACCGCTGGATAAAAAGTGAATTGGACCAACATGAGGCATCCCGCCCGGATGCTGCCTGGGACCAGTTTGCCTCCAAGCTGGAACATGCCGAAGTTCAGAGTACCCAGAATGCTCAATTCGACCGCGAACTGAAGACCAAACTCGAACAATTTCAGGCCCAGTACGAACCATCCCACTGGCAGTTGTTCCGCCAGACGTTGGAAAGACAGGCCCGTCAGCGGGCAGATATGCTTCGACTCAAAGTGGTTGAAGCAGCCCTCTTTCTGCTCATTCTGCTCACCCTGTGGAATCTGAACGGCCCGGAATACCGACCCGGTACCACTCATTTCCCCATCGCCAGTTTGCCGGACACCCATCTGATCCTACCGGAAACCACCCAGGCACTTCAACAAGAAATGGTTTCTGTAGATCCTTTGCACAGTTCTTCAGCGCAATCGCCATCCCAACCATCTGCTGCCCTGGCTGATCGAGCGCCGGTCCGCATGACCGCTCCGCTACAAGTCATCCAAGCCTTCCACCCTGTAATAGAGATAGAGAGTTCTCCGGTCACTTCCAGACAGGATCTGGAGTCAATGAACACGAAAGCTGGTGATCCGGTATGGATTGATCGGCAGATAGAATCCGGGGTAGAACACCTCGCAGCCAACCAACCCCAGCTTGAACGAGAGCCCAGCGTTGATTTATTGACACTTCCAGTTTCTACGAAGCCGAATATTCGACACTGTGTGAGTATGGGTATCAATGGCGACATCAACTATGTCATGACGCCTTATGATCAATTACTGGTAAAAAAAGGATATGATCAGTTGGTCTCCGGTTATGGCGCCACGATGGGCTATTCGCTCGAAGGACCTCGATGGGGTCTCCGGACTTCATTGACCTACCATCGCAAATACTATTTGCCAAAACCGTACACAGAGGTTTTTGACGGAGATATCCAACGGGGGTATTTCAGTGAAACCTTGCGGGATATCGAACTCAATTTGTTGAGCCTTTCTGTCTTGGCACAGCGGACTTTTGTCCGAGTCAATCGGTGGCACGCCTATGGCTTGATCGGCGGTACTGCCCACCTGGCGTTTCAGGCCAACTACGACAGAAAGCTATCATATACCCCTGGAGCGGACCCGAATCCGAATGGCATAACACCTGAACCCACTACAGAATCCAAAACAAGCCTGAAACGGTATGCAGATGGATTTTTCGAAGGGGGAAGCCTGGCCGAAAACTCCTATCTGACCGTCGACCTGGGAGTCGGTTTGGAACGACACTTGACAGGTCGTACCAACCTTTTTATAGAACCTGTTTACCAACACAACCCGTTCCAGAAATCACTGGGACCCAATAAGGACAGGATCAATACCCTAAGTATCTCCGTCGGCGCAAGGATCAACCTCTAGGGATCGGATCCACTCCCATTGCCTACCTTTGACAAAAAGTTATGAAGGTCCTTCTGCTCGGTAGTGGTGGGCGAGAGCATGCCCTCGCCTGGAAGATTTCTGCCAGTCCTTCCTGTACAGAACTCTACATTGCTCCCGGAAATCCGGGAACTGCACAATGCGGTCAGAATGTCTCCCTCAGTCCCCTTGATTTTGAGGCTGTAGCTACCTTTTGTGTGTCCAAACAAATCGATCTCGTCCTGATAGGACCGGAAGAACCTTTGGTCAAAGGAATCACTGACTTTCTGCGATGGGACCCTGCCCTGGCCAATTTGATCATTTGTGGACCCGATGCCGCAGGCGCTTGCCTGGAAGGAAGCAAGGCATTTGCCAAAGCATTCATGTCAGAATTTGACATTCCCACTGCCCGGTATGGGGAATTCAACCGGGATCAGGAAACAGAGGCCATTCAATTTTTGGACTCATTTACCCCCCCGTACGTTATCAAAGCCGACGGTCTGGCAGCAGGCAAGGGTGTCCTGATCTGTGCCCAAAAAGAAGAAGCGGCGGCTGCCATTTCAGGTATGTTCGCCGGTGAATTCGGTGAAGCGGGTCATACCATCGTACTCGAAGAATTCCTGGATGGGATCGAGTTTTCCGTTTTTGCCCTGACTGACGGAAAACATGCCTGCCTTCTTCCCATCGCCAAGGATTACAAACGGATCGGAGACGGTGATACCGGACCGAACACCGGTGGGATGGGCGCTGTCAGTCCGGTTCCTTTCGTAGATGAGTCCCTGTTGGAAAAAGTACGTACACGAATCGTCACACCCACCGTCCAGGGACTGGTAGCAAGAGGCATCGTCTACCAGGGCTTTTTGTTTATCGGTCTTATCCTTGTCAAAGGGGAACCCTATGTGATCGAATACAATTGCCGAATGGGTGATCCGGAAACCGAGGTGGTCATGCCCCGACTGAAGACCGACTTGCTCGAATTGATGGTTGCCATGCATGAACAGCGATTGGATAAGATGCAGATCGAGATGGACCCCCGTACAGCCATGACCGTTATGCTTGTTTCAGGAGGGTACCCTGGATCCTATAAAAAGGGAATGACCATTGAGGGATCCACAATCGAAACCCCATTGGATACAATGGTCTTTCACGCAGGTACGCGGATGGATGAGAGAAGACTGGTAACCAATGGCGGACGGGTCCTGGCCTGCACTGCATATGGGCAGAATCTGGAGCATGCCCGCAGAAGTGCGTATGAACTGGTGAAGAAGATCAGTTTTGACCAGATGAACTATCGCAACGATATTGGATCGGACCTCTAATGGAACGCGTACTGGACAGTGGACATATTTCCAATGGTCAGTGGTTGCCTGCCGCGCCGGAACGACTTGTTTTCAGCCGGGTGTCAACTGACAGCAGGACCTTATTCCAACCTGCCACCACCTTATTCTTTTGCCTGAGAGGACCTCGACATGATGGGCATCTCTACCAACAGGAAGCCTGGGAAAAAGGGGTCCGGCATTTTGTTGTGGACACCATTCCTGAGAACCCGCAACCGGATACGGCCTATTTGTTGGTTGAGGATACGCTGCATGCCTTACAGCAAATGGCGAAGGGCCATCGGGAACAATTCCATTACCCCGTCATTGGCATCACAGGAAGCAACGGCAAAACCACGGTCAAAGAATGGCTTTACCATGTGCTGAAAGAGGAGGAAGGCATCATTCGCAGTCCCCGCAGTTTTAACAGTCAGATCGGGGTACCCCTTTCACTGACCATGATGGGTCCTGAACATCAACGCGCCCTGATCGAAGCCGGGATTTCCAGACCTGGCGAAATGATCAAACTGGAAGCATTGATCCAACCGGATATGGGTATCCTCACCAGCCTGGGCAGTGCGCATGATGAAGGATTTTCAGATCTGGAAAGCAAGCTGCAGGAGAAACTGATCCTGTTTAAAAACAGCACCACCCTGATCGTGCCCGCAGCCATCCTGAAAGAATATCCGGCATCCTTTTCCACCCTTTCAGCTCGATTGGTCACCTGGTCCACATCCGGACCAGCTGATCTCCAAATTTTCAGCAGGAGGGATCTGGAACATCGTCAAGAGGTCACGTTCCGATATCATGAACGAGATAACAAGGTCATCATTCCACAAAGTGACGATGCATCTTTTGCCAATGCGATGACCTGTCTGCTCACCGCCCTGACCTGCGGAAGGGACATGAAACAGATCTGCGATCGAATCCAAACCCTGTCTGGATTGTCCATGCGTCTTGAATCGAGAGAGGGATGGAATGGAAATCTGATCATCAATGACTACTACAATGCTGATCTGGAGGGCGTTCGCATTGCCTTGTCCTTCCTGCATCAACGGCGTGGCAATCGTTCTGCGTGGATCATTCTTTCCGATCTGGATGATACCGGGCTGCGGACATTTGAACTGGTACAACGCATTGCCGTGCTGTTGCAGGATACACCGTTCCAGCGTCTATCCTGTATTGGCAGTCAGGGGCCAGAGTTGATCCGTGAATTGGGTAACCCCCTGGAAGCTACCTGGTATCCGGATGTGCGAACATTTCTGGAGAACAATGATTTCCAATCCGTTCGAGACACTGCCATTCTGATCAAAGGCGCACGCCGATTCGCCCTGGAAGAGATCAGTCGAACACTGACGCGATTCGTCCACCGTACAAGGCTGGAGGTCAATCTGACCGCTCTGTCCAACAATCTGAAAGCATATGCAGAGCAATTGCGCCCGACCACCAAGATCATGGTCATGGTCAAAGCTTCGGCTTATGGGAGTGGTAGTGCAGACATTGCCCGGTTATTGGACTTCCAGAAAGTGCATTACCTCGGAGTCGCCTACGCGGATGAAGGCGTTGAGTTGAGACAAGCGGGGCTTCAGTTGCCCATCATCGTCATGAATCCGGATGAATCGAGCTTTGCCAGCATCATGCAGCATCGTCTTGAACCGGAGATCCATTCCATCGATCAGCTCCGACAGTTTATAAACTTCCTGAGCCCTGCAGATCCGGTGACACCGATCCATCTCAAGATCGAAACCGGCATGCATCGACTCGGCCTCACAGAATATGATCTCCCAGTGCTTATTGACCTGCTTTCCGGCCTGGACCAGATCTATGTTTCTTCGTGCTTTTCCCATTTGTCCGCCAGTGAAAACAAAGAGCACGACGCATTCACACACCAACAAACTGCTCACTTTTTACGGTTCACCGACCAGTTGTTCAAGGTCCTGGGATATTCGCCTATGCGCCATATCCTGAATTCAGCGGGAATCCTCCGTTTCCCGGAGTATCAATTTGAGATGGTCCGTCTGGGAATCGGCCTGTATGGGCTGGAACCATCTCCGACTGGATCCTATCAATCCGCCCTGACACTAAAGACACACATCGCCCGTATTCACCAGGTCCCTGCAGGTGATTCTGTAGGTTATGGAAGGAAAGGGAGTTCCTCGACTGAACGAACCATCGCTACGTTGGGTATCGGTTATGCAGATGGATTGCTCCGTCTGGCTGGTGAAGGACGGTTTTCTGTACAGATTCACGGGCAGTTGGCACCTACTGTCGGGGCCATATGCATGGATATGTGCATGGTCGATATCAGCCACATCCCGCACGTATATGCTGGCGATGAAGCCATTCTGTTTGATGAACACTACCCTATCAGCCATTTGGCTAAAAGCTTGCAAACCATCCCATATGAGGTTTTGACCAACATTTCGTCACGTGTGAATCGTATCTACTATCACGAATAGTGAGATACCAAACAATCATAACGCTGGAATACATCTCTGCACAAGACAATTTCAAAGGTGATCAAATGAGACTCATCTACTCAGAATATTTGCATGTCCTTGCGAAAGGTATACTCGATAGCCCTGCGACCCTTCAGGTATGAGCGATGTCGCATGTAGGTTATATACAGGTAAATGACTGATATACAATGAGATATTGCATTGGCAGCCTGAAGATAAAAGCTTATAAATCGCCATTTGGCCAATAAGGCGAGTTGACCGCCATACGCAGCAGTGTAAATACAACGTTATCGAGGCTAAAATTGTCGTGTCAGCAGGGCACATTTCGTACTTTTGCCGCTTGTCTGTTCGAACAAAACCGTAGTTATCATGAAACACATTCGGATTGCCCTTTTGGGGCTCCTTTTTCTTGGCCAAATGGTCAGCGTGCAAGCTCAGAGTCAGCCGGATCCCATCCTTTTCAGTGTTGACAATGACCAGGTCCCTGTCAGTGAATTCGTGTATATCTATACCAAGACGAATGGCCAGAAAGCCGATTTCGGCAGACCCTCACTTTCGGAGTATCTGGACCTCTACAAAAAGTTTAAAATGAAGGTTCGCAGAGCTCGGGAAATGAAGTTGGACACTATCCCTTCTCTGAAAAATGAACTGGCAGGATATCGCAAACAATTGGCCAGCAACTATCTGATCGATAAGGAGGTGACCAACCAATTAATCCAGGAAGCCTACACGCGGACTCAAGAAGATGTCCGAATTAGCCACATTCTGGTCAAGCTGGATGCAAATGCCAGCCCTGAGGACACCATCATCGCCAGAAAGAAGATCATGGAAGCCCAGAAAATGCTGGCTTCAGGCAAGAACTTCCTGGAAGTCTGCCGGACATTCAGCGAAGACGAAACCACTGCCAGCAACGGCGGAGATCTCGGCTTCTGGACGGCCCTGTTCCCATCCGGATTTTACAGCATGGAGACAGCGGCCTATCAAACACCCGTTGGGAAGGTCAGCGGTGTGATCCGCACCAAATTGGGGTACCATCTGATCAGAGTCACAGAACGCCGACCTGCACGCGGTGAGATCGAAGTGGCCCATATTCTGGTCCGCAAGATCAAAGGCGACCATTCTGCCGATGCCCGTACCAAGATCGACAGTATCTATTATGCCCTGAAGGCCGGTGCTTCATTTGAGGATTTGGCCAAGGAATTTTCCGAGGACAAGTTGTCCGCATCCAAGGGCGGTAATATTGGCTTCTTTGGCATCAACCGGTACGAGTCCGCTTTCGAGGAGGCTGCTTTCGGACTATTTGAGGACGGATCCTATACTAAACCATTTGAAACATCCAGTGGCTATCATATTGTCAAGCGTATCAGCAAACGGGGTGTCGATGCAGAAGACCTTGCCAAGCGCCGGTTGGAACCATTGGTCAAGCGCGATGAACGATTTGAGTTGGCAAAGACCAGCATGATCGAAAAGATCAAGTCCGAGATCGGGGTACAGGTGCAGCTGGATGTCCTGAACAAGTATACCCAAATGCAAAATGACTCCTTCTATACTTTTTTGTGGCGCCCATCTTCTGGCCGACTGAGCACAAAAACTATTCTGAAACTGGGCAAATCCAGAGAAATCCCAGTCTCAGAATTCGAGGATTTTCTCCTTAAAAACGCGGGAAAACGAGTCAATCAAAAGCGCAGCAATGACCTGGTATCCGGTATCCATGTATTGTTTGATGAATTCACCAAGGATGAGTGTATCAAATACGAAGAGTCTCAGCTGGAAGACAAGTATCCGGATTTCAAAGCGCTGATGCGTGAATATGAGGAAGGCATTCTCCTATTTGAAGCCACCAAGCGGGTGGTCTGGGATCGTGCCGGTCAGGATACAATCGGACTGGAGAAATACTTCGCTAATGAGGCTAAGGACCGATATCAATGGGGAGAAAGAGCCCGGGTGACATACTATACAGTAAAAAGCAGTGATATCAATCTTCTCGAGGACGTCCGCAAGTATACGAAAGGCCAATCCAGCGAGAAGGTTTTGAAGAAGTTCAACAAAGGCAATGAGCCAGTTGTAAGTGCTCGTGAACTTATCTATGAGCACGGTAAAAACCCGGCGGTAGATGAAATGGTCTGGGAGCCAGGCTCACTTTCCTATAATGAAGAGGACAAGCGTTCGAAAGGTTGGAACTTCATGAAGATCGAAGAGGTCCTTCCGCCTGCCCCGAAAACACTGGACGAAGCACGTGGTTATGTGATCGCTGATTATCAGGATAAATTGGAGAAGGACTGGATCCTCGAATTGAAGGCACGTTATAATGTGAATGTCAATCAGCAGGTCTTTGAATCCCTGATCAAGTGACCCGGATCTTGTTGCATATCGGGTTTGGTCTTCTGACCAGTACGTTAATGATCACCAGTGCGTGCCAGTACACAGAAGAACCTGATCGGAGCGAAGATCAACTGCTTGCCGAAGTGTTTTCCCGCCAACTGTATTACAGCGATATGGCCAGTATGATCTACGATGGTGTGACGCCTGAGGATAGCATCCTGATCGTCAATGCCTACGTGGAAAGATGGGTCAGGGAACAACTGCTGATGCAAAAAGCGGAACAAAACATTCCCAAAGATCTGAACCTGAACAAGTTGGTGAATGACTATCGAGAATCCCTGATCCTCAATAACTATGAACGCTTATTGATCGATTCACAATTGGATTCCACGGTGTCCGAAGCACAACTCATAGAATTCTATGAAGCGAACAAGGACCAATACCACCTCGAAAAACCCATCGCCCACATCTTCTTCCTTCAGATCAAGAATGATCGACCCAAGCTGGACCATGCCCTGAGTTGGTGGAACGACCCCAAGCCGGAAAACTTGAAGAGATTGAAACGGTATGCAAAACGATACGCTGACAAATCCATGCTGGCAGACAGTACATGGATGCCGTTGGAAGATGTGGTGCATATGTTGCCACCGGGTGTGATGAGCGAGAACAGTGCGACACCAGGTAAGGAAATTCGATTTCAGGACCAGGATGTCAACTACCTCCTGAAGATCCGGGACATTCGCTCCAGCCTGGAAATCGCACCGTTAGCTTATATCCGGGATCAAGCGACGCGTGCGATCCTGCATCGTCGTCAAATTGACCTGATCAATCGGGTAAAAGATCAGCTTTATGAGCTGGAGATTCGTAAAAACAACGTTAAAGTATACACCCGATAGGTCCGGAACCCATTGGGAACTCGTTTCTTTATGACTATGTCCAATATGTGCAGAATTTTCCTTTCTCTTTTTTTGGTTACCTGCTTGTGTATAACTGCCCAGGCCCAGGAAAAAAAATTGATCGATAAGGTCACCGGAACGGTGGGCGCGGAGATCATTCTTTTGTCCGATATCGAATCACAACTAGCGTATATGCAGGCTCAGCGCGGGGCCATCCCGCCCAATGCCCGTTGTATGATCCTCGAGAACCTGCTCGGTCAAAATCTATTGCTTCATCAGGCACGAGTAGATTCGATCCAGATCACAGATGATGAGGTAGAAGCCCAGATCTCGGCCCGAGTGGATCGAATTCTGGCATTGATGAACAATGACTACCAGCAGTTCGAAGATTACTACGGAAAAACCGTTTCCGAGATCCGAGGTGAGTTTCGTGAACCGATCCAAAACCAGATCCTGATTGAAAGGATGCAAAACAAGGTGCTTTCCTCTATTACCATCACACCGGCTGAGGTCCGTTCCTTTTTCGAACGAGTGCCCACAGACAGCCTGCCCTATTTCAACTCCGAGGTAGAAATGGCGGAGATCGTCTATTACCCCAAGGTCAACGATGAACAAAAACAGAAAGCCTACCTCCAGATCTCCCGGATGAAAAAGATGATCACCGAGGAAAAAAAGGATTTTGCAGAGGTTGCTTCGGAGTATTCAGATGATGTGGGCTCTGCACGACTGGGAGGTGACCTTGGATGGCAAAAACGCGGCACATTTGTACCCGAATTTGAATCTGTTGCCTACAATCTTGAACCTGGCGAGATCTCCGATATTTTTGAAACTCCTTTCGGATATCATGTCGTTCAGTTGCTGGAGCGTCGTGGAAACCTGCTGCACACCCGTCATATCCTGATCATTCCAAAGATCGAACAGGTCGATCTGGATCTGGCTATTCATGTGCTGGATTCATTGCGTACGGCCATTTCCGTAGATTCACTCCTCACTTTTGAGGAAGCGGTCAAAGCATACAGTGATGAAAACACGACCAGTTTTAACAATGGCGGTCGCATGCTCAATCCGAAATCCGGAAATACCTTCTTCGAGATTGGAGATCTCGACCATCATCTGTTCTTTGTGATCGATACCTTGAAAGTCGGCCAGATCAGTTCACCCATCGCCGCCAAAGACCCCACCGGAAAGGTCAGCTTTCAAATGATCAAACTATTATCCCGTTCACGCCCGCACAAGGCAAGCTTGAAAACGGATTATTCACGCATCAGAGAAGCCGCTCTGGCAGAAAAAAAGAATGCTCACCTCGACAAGTGGATCGAATCGCACATTGCCCGGACGTATATTGAGGTTGATCCCACTTACCACACCTGTCCTTCAATGGACCGGTGGATTACATCATCAGATCCAAAGCCCTGATCCCGCCATTGGTATAAAGCCCCGCGGCTTCACCATACCGCCTTGGCGGTAACCGGTGCCTGTGCCCATCCTAAATAGACTGGATCTTGTAATCTCGTTGAAAGAGAGCCCAGTTGGATTTTTGACTGTAGTACAAAGCAAATCCAAAGGCGAAGATCCAGAGGTAGTCGACATTACGCGTCACCATAAATGCGATCAGGGTAACCATGTTCGCCCCTTCACACAAGACCCATCCAAAAAAAAGAGGTGCCCGATAGTGGGTGATTTTTTGCTCTATATCCCATTCCAACCGGATCTGAGTACGGCGATTGCGGTACCAGATGAAAGGTACTGCTGCAGCGATCAGTAAAAAGATGATACAGGTGACAAAAAGCGTCTGACCGCCAATATCCTGAACCGGCAATCCCTTACGGAAAACCCATAATGCCGGGATCAACAGGATCAACTGGCTCATGCCCAGGATCATCCAGACAAATTGTAAGACTCGGAACTGTGGATGCATAGGGCAAAAATAACAAAGGCCAGGACCCATTCGGATCCCGGCCTCTGTTTATCTTCAAAAGATCTTTATCTCAGACCATGCATCCATCGGGTAACCATTGGCCCCAGGATGAACAACAACAGGCCGCAGCCCATGGCAAAGAAGCCCAACATCCGGAAAACACCCAGACTCAGACTCAAAGAATCCCCTTTCAGACAGGAGATCACTTCGCCAGTGGAACTGTTATCAACAGCCTTCGCCACCTCTTCTTTTGGCAGCACAGTGACACCCTGAGCCAGGGCAGCATCTTTGGTCAATACCGTGACAAGGGACTTGCTCAGTTCCTTATCCTTCAGAGCCTGATTTGCAATGCCATCTGCTTTTTCCTTCATCTCCTGAATTTGCAAGTGGGCGACATAGTATGGTGTAGAAGAATTCGCATTCAATTCAGCTACAAACCCGTCACTGATCAATGCCTCTTCCAGGGAATGATCCCCCAGGAAGTCTCCCTTTTGCATTTGCCGTTCCAGAACATCGTCTGCGAAACATCCGCGGAAGCTCTCACTCTGGACGATCTTCAGTTCATCCACAGCTGTAAAGTTGGCAATGTGCTTACCTGCCTGGTGAGCGATAGATGATGACAGGAACCAGATTCCCATCAAAAATCCGACGATCTGTGAAGGCGCCAGTTTGGTGACCAGTGACAACCCGACAGGAGATAATGTCAATTCGCCCAGGGTATGCAAGAGGTACAGGGTGATGAGGAAGATGGCTGGAACCATTCCACCGATAGCACTCCCTTTACCAAGGGTCAGAACTAAAAATCCCAGACCGAGGAGGAGTAGACCAATACCAAATTTATATGGGGCGGCAGGCTCTTTCCCTGAATTGGCCAGTTTGATCCACATCCAGGAGTAGATCGGAGCAAAAATCATGATAAACAGAGGGTTCACGGCCTGGAAAAAGGTCGTGGTCAACTCCGCCCCCATGATATTCTTATTCACATTTCGATCGGTGAACAGGTTCAGGGCGGACCCTGCCAACTCGAAGAATGTCCAGAACACCGTGGTGAACAGGAGTAATAACAGGATCACCCAGATCCTTTGCTGTTGTTCCCGGGAGTACTTTCCGGACAGGACGAGCAGATAGATGATTACTCCACCGCCGATAATGGCCAGGACATAATCTACTACATCATCGTTCTTGATCAGCAACCAGGAAATACCAACCAGTAGGATCGTAGCCAGATAAGGCATAATCTTGCCATTGATACCTGCAACTCCACCTTCCCGACTGTCTTCCGGGATGAGCCCGATAGGTCGATAGGTGTCCATCTGATTGCCCTCCTCATCGACATCAGTCATCAGCCATCCGGCTTTTTGTGCCCAAAGCATGATTAGTAGCCCTATGACCATTCCTATACCGGCTGTCAGGAATCCATATTTCCAACCTTCGATCTCTCCGATGGCGCCACAGGTCAGCGGTGTCAGGAAAGCGCCGATGTTGATCCCCATATAGAAGATGGTAAACGCACCATCCCGGCGACCATCACCAGTTCTATAGAATTTACCGATCATCGAAGAGATGTTCGGTTTGAAGAAGCCATTCCCGACGACCAGCAGAGCCAGACCGATAAAGAAGGTGACCTGATCATCCATGAAGAGGGTGAATTGCCCCAATGCCATCAGGATGGAACCCCAGATGATGGCATTTCGGAAACCCATCATTTTGTCGGCGAAATACCCTCCCAGAATAGGGGTCAGGTATACCAATGCACCATACGCAGCGTATATACCAAAGGCTTTCTCGTCTTCATAACCAAACCCGCCATTCAACAGGGTAGAGGTCATATACAACACGAGAATGGCACGCATGCCATAGTAACTGAAGCGTTCCCACAGCTCGACCATGAACATGGCAAACAAAGCCTTGGGATGAACCTTCCTGTTGGAGAATATGACGAAGGCCACCCAGGCCGCCACAGCCACCCAGGAGATTAACATGAGTTTATACGCAGGATGCATAGTGCAGAATAGTTAGATGATTTGGTGAATAGATTACTACCAAATATATCGCTTTTCTACGTTCGGCCACCGTATTCTGTTCACAGGCCAGCGGGATGCCACCTGATCGGTCCGTAATAGCGACCCTCAGGTACCGATACCTCCCGTGAGATTGAGCAAATTGAGATCTGGAAATTGGTTTTGCAGTCGCTGAATCGCGATCTGGCTGCGAATACCTTTACGGCAATACAAGACAATGGGCAGCTCTGGATCAAGTTCATCCACGCGCTTTAGAATTTCTCCCAGTGGTATATGAATGCCTCCGATATGGAAGCGTTTTCGCTCATGTTCCTCCCTGACATCAACCAGTTGAAAGGCAATGGCCTGCTCCGTCCATGAAGTCAGGGTCGGCTGATCGATCGATCCAATTGGTGGCATATGGCAAGATAGCTCTCCTATCGCTGTCAAGGCAGGTCCTTGAGATGCAACTGATCTCGGTAACGAATTTCCCAACCGGAACGCTCACCCAAAGTCCGCAGCGTTTTGAAAAAGAGATCAGCGCGTTCGTCCGCTTTGCGGAGAAGGTCACTTTCCATGACTTTTTTTCGAAGATCCTGGCGTATATCCGACTCCATTCGATTCATATCAGCGGCCTGAAAGGAATTGAAGGTTCCTGATTCCAGATCATAATAATCAAGATTGATCTCTAAAGCCAGGATCTGCGGGGACGGAAGGGCACTGAGAATGAACATCCTGTCTGCCTCTCTGATCTCAACATCGATCTGATCCAGATCAAATCCGACCAGCGCCCGAGCTTTTGCCCGGATCAAGGCCTTTTTCCTCAACGGGGAAATATCAACCCCCCAATAATCTTCATACTTGTAAATCTCCAGAAAATCTCCTTCATTCGTCACGAGCTTGGCCACATCCCGATATTGCTCCAGCAGAACATCTGCATCCGTTTCGATATTGGTTTTCAATGATCGCTGTCCATACCACCATCCGAGTAAGAGAACGAGGCTTAGCAACAGCAGGCCGATAAATAGATTCCGTAAGGATCGCATATGTTGTCCTTATTCGTTGATGCGTGAGGTGACCGGGTAACGCAGCCCTTTGTAGCTCTTCAACACGGCTTTCACCGATCCTACAGATACAGGTGATTCGATCAGGAGAGGGATGTGGTTCGAATCATCTGATGCATATATTTTCATCTCATTTCCTTCCTCAAAAACATGTCCTGGAATGGTTTGGGGTGTAAAGCTGAGGGCTTTGAAAAGACCCTGTCCTCTCACATCCAATTGATGCACTTTCCCGTCAAACGCAACCTTCAGAGGATACTCTTCCCGATCCAAAAAGACTCTGACAGGGAATATGAATCCACTCTTGCGATCATTAAAATTCTGATTTCGGGTATAATAGATAGAGGAGAGGATGTCATGAGCACATCCGGACAGATCAAACTGGCGTACCTCGAGTGGATGCTTGCCTCGCTTTCGCCGGGAGGTAACCGCATGGGTAGTTGGAGAATAACTCACTTCTTCATGCAGCGAATAGTTTCCCTCTTTGACATCTCTGATCGTATGAATGGGCTGGAGTGTTTGCTTGTCCACAATGGCCTCGTAGTAGTCACGAACCTTAAAAAACCACTCGTAACTCGAATACGTACGTCCTTTCGCAGACAGCTTGTAGGTGCTTCCTTGATCCTCAACCTTAAATGTTACTTCTCCTGCGGACAGCCAGACAAAATTCCAGTTGTAGTAGATCTTGTAAACGACCTCCTCTCCACCCAGAAAGGCAATATTCTCCGTCGAACACAGATCAAATTCTTTGGCTTCGGTGGTATCTACCTGTTGATCCACCTGTCCGTTTGGTTGGATGGGCAGAAAAAACAAGAACCCCAGTAACAGGATATTAGTGAAGACGGTATGTAGTACGTACATCTGGTAGTTGTTTATAAAGGTTATTACTGAAGAGGATAGTGCCTCCAATGAAACCTGGAATCAGCAAGTTGATCAGCCACAAGAGGAGAGAAGCTGTCGCTGCCTGTACAGGCTCGATCACCATGATCCCACCCAATATGACAGCAAATTGGATCCGGGCCATCCATCCCAATGCCGGGGGAAGAGGTAGGACGGTTTGTAAAAAAAAGATGGCGAAGGCAAAAATGAACAGATGTGTAACCGGTAGGTCCAAACCGACAAAAGACAAAAGCAACACAAACTGGATACTATAGGTAGCATACCTTAATAACGCCCAACCCCCTGCACTCGTTACAGCTGCAGTTCCTAAAATATTCCTAAAATGTTCGATGGTTTCCTTAAAGAATCGATTCAAATGCTGGTTATAACGCAAAAAGATCAACCCTATGATCAGGACTGCCAAACAGACAACGACAGACACCCAGGACCATTCCACCAGGCCTCTGACCATATCCATTTGCCCGGAAAACAATACGATACATAGGCCAATCATAGTGATCCAGATGGTCTGAAGCAGACTGCCGGTCATCGTTGCACTGACTACTGCGGGGCGCTCATCTGCCGGAAAAAACAACATTCTTCCTGCAAATTCGCCCATTCGATTGGGTAGAAACATCGACACGGTAATACCTGCCAGCACACTCTGGCAGGTCTTTAATAGGGGAAATGCACTGGTTTTGCCTAATAACACATGAAATTTTTTCATCTCCAGGCCCCAATTCACCGGAACCAGGAGGATCGCCCATATCAGGGATGGCCAGGACAGAGGCCAGGTCTCCACATTCAATGGCCAATTTGAAGGTTCCAATCGATCAATGATCACCATCGCAAATCCGAAGGTCAACCCCAGAAATAACCCGATGCGGATGTACTTCATTGCAGATGAGGGCATGCCAAGCTCCATAAGGTTAAAAGTATAACTAATTTTAGGCGATGAGTCACTCACCCCTTCGAATCCTGGGAATCGACCCCGGTACCAATTTTCTCGGATATGGCGTTCTGGATGTAAAAGGGAAAACCCTGCATGTCCTGGAATCGGGTGTACTGACCTTAACGCATCTGAGTTCATCTTCAGAAAAACTCAAGCGTATTTTTGAACGGACACGGACGTTGATCCTGCAGCATGAACCGCATGAATTGGCAATTGAAGCTCCGTTCTTTGGAAAGAATATTCAATCCATGCTCAAACTTGGAAGAGCCCAGGGTGTGTCCATCGCTGCGGCGCTTTCACAGAATATTCCCTACACGGAATATGCACCCCGACGGATCAAACAAGCGGTCACCGGGAAAGGAGGGGCCACCAAGGATCAGGTGGCTGCCATGCTGGAACATATCCTGAAGATCCCGGTTCGTGGTGAATTGAGTGAAGATGCCAGCGATGCACTGGGGGTTGCTGTGTGTCACTACTATCAGTTGACTGGGAAGTTTTCAGCCCCTGAAAAAGGCAACAGCTGGTCCTCTTTCATCAAACAAAACCCGAAACGGCTCCTGCCCTAATTGGAAAGTATTCGGGCTTGTATCTTCTCCGCCAATGCCTGCATCTCTTCCGGCGACACTTCGACGGGAGGGTTTTTGAAATTGATGTCACTGACCTGGTTGATAGGAACAAGATGAATGTGGGTGTGGGGGACTTCCAAACCGATCACAGCCACACCGATCCGAGCACATGTCACCTCCTGCTCCAGGGCCAGAGCCACCTGCTTGGCAAAGAGCATCAAACCGGAAAGCTCGCCATCCTCCATACGGAAGATATAATCAGACTCCTTTTTAGGAATGACCAGCGTGTGACCTTTGGCCAGGGGACGAATATCCAGAAACGCGAGATAAGCATCGTTCTCTGCGACCCGATAACAGGGAATCTCCCCTTCAATGATTCGTGTAAAAAGGGTAGGCATGACCTTATTGCGGTTTGGCAGAAATGTCCTTGATCAAAAAAGACACTGTACCTGCCGGCGTTTCCACCAGAGCTGTATCGCCGACGGCTTTACCAAGCAAGCCTTGTCCGATCGGTGAGCTGGCGGAAATCTTTTTCAGTTTGAGATCAGCTTCCGATTCAGAGACCAATTGGTAGGTCATTTCCTTGCCCGTTTTTTCATTGGCAATCGTCACATAAGCCAGAAGAACGACCTTGCTGGTATCCAGCTGGGTTTCATCCAGAATGCGGACGTTAGCCAGGACCTTTTCCAACTCGTTTATCTTCATTTCGAGCATACCCTGAGCATCCTTGGCCGCATCATACTCTGCGTTCTCTGAAAGATCTCCTTTCTCCCTGGCTTCAGCGATGGCCGTCGAAATTTCCTTCCTACCGGAAGTTTTCATCTCTTCAAGCTCGCCTTTGAGGCGATCGTAACCCTCTTGTGTGAGGTAGGTAATTTGAGACATAACAAAATCGTTCAAATGGTAAAAACCGAATAGAATGTACGGAACTTCTGTGAACCTTGAATAAATGGGGCTCAAAAAGACCACATTCGTCGGCTAGACATATAACACAAAGAACGCTTCTGCCTGGACAGAAACGTTCTTCACGACCCAAAATTAGGGTTTATTTAGTTCTTATAGGTTGATCCGTACACCTAAGTTGTGCGTTCCCTTATAGATCTTGGTCACGCGATACCCATAGTCGATTGCCAACATATGCTCGGGATTATCCCGGTTGATGGGTAGCACAAGACTGGCTCCTGCAGCAACACCGGTATAAAGGGGGCTGCTATCAGCTGTTGTAGAAGTAGTGCCAATTTCATAACGGTATGCGCCCCGAACAATGAACATCTCCCGGATCGCCAGTTCAATGCCACCACCGAGGTTATCCCGGGAGAAGGAATTTGAAGTGAAATTACCCAATGCAGTCAGTCGGTTACGCTCTCCCAGGTAAAAATCATAAGAGAGACCGATATTCAGCATGGATGGCAATTCAAACCGAGAAACCCGTTGCAGGATACGGATGGTGGTTCCATTCGAATTTGGATTGGGTACTTCCAATGAAAGACCTTCTCCATTAAAACGAAGTGGTCCTCCGACGTTACGAAGGGAGATTCCCATCTTGAAGTTATCACGTTCGCCAGTCACGTACTGTACACCTGCATCCAGCGCAAATCCAAAGGCACTCACGTTGGAAAGACCTTCGGAAACACCGCGGCCAAGAATACCGACAGATACTTTATTGGCAAACATATGGGAGTATCCCATTCCGATATTGAAATAGGAAGGCGAGAAGGTCGCACCCGTACCACCAGGTTGTGCATCTGTGGTTACGTTAATATCGCCAAAACTCATGCTCATCAAACTCAGTCCGAATGCACCATTCTTACCAACCTTTTGAGCCAATCCTACAGCATTAAAACTGATGTCTGCACCTTCCAGATAGCGCGTATGTGCAATATTGACCTCTGTGCGATTGATTCGTGACAATCCGGCTACATTCAACCGCATTGCCTCAACTCCAGTAACGAAACTGGTATTGAGCCCATGAACTCCGGCCATCCGGGCCCAAGGCACCATCAACAACTGCGCAGCTCCGGCCTCTCCCTGACGATCAGGGTTGCCGGCAAACAGGAAACTGGTCAGGCAGATCCCAAACAAGGCAGCGTATAACTTCTTCATAGAAACCCGTTTTCTGGTTTTGCTTTGAGGGGTATAAAGAGGACTGGGAGCATTCTGGCAATGCATCATGCTCCCAGTCGGCTATTAAAGTTTAGATGGATCAAACTGACGCTGAACACCGAACCATTTCAATGTTCGTTCGCCAACGCCTGGAACATCCACATGAATGAGGTAAATACCACTGGCCACAGGAATGCCTTTATCGTTGTTCAGGTCCCACTCCAAATTAGGAATAATTTGCGTGGTACCGACGGCAGCATTCGTTCTGTCTAACTGGGAAATACCCATTTCATCCCGGTTGAACCGGCGGATGAACTTACCATCCAATGTATATATTGAAACCGTAGCCATAGCGGGAAGATTGGTGATCTTCACTGTGGTTGCGAATTCATTATTCTCGTAGTAGGACAAACCGTAATACGGGTTTGGAACGACATCGATCGCAGCCAGCAATTCCGGATATCCCGGGGGCTGGACAGGATTTGCTTCACGCCCTTCGATCGTCCACTCATAAGCAGGTAACTTCTGGTTTTCAAATGTACCAGGAGCAGTCGCATACGAACGGTCAACACGCAGTTTGGTCACCAGCTGATTGGGGATCAATCCCGCTGACCATGAGGTCAGGAAGCTTCCCTCAGTCAGGATGGGCATGGAGGTCCAGGTCACCTGACGGAGCGTCGTGATAGGCAATCCGGAGATACCCGGTTTGGCCAACTTATCGTGGTATGCCACGCACTCATCATACTTATCTCTGGTTACATAGATCGTATGTTGTCCACCAAAAATATTCGCCAGCGGGATCGTCGGATCTTGAGAAAATCCGTTGATCACCAGGAAATTATCACTGGATGGATTCCAGATCATATCCCGCCCGTTCACTCCGAGGGTATACATGGCACCTGGAAACAGATCGTTGATCACTTCTGGATAGAACACAGAATTCTCCCCATAGAAAATGTTCAGACGTTCTCCCGTTTCCACATCGACCGCATAACCCGGGAACCAACCATAACCAGTGGTACTGGCATCATAGACCGGGTCGCCATTGGCATCCGGCATCAATTCCAGGCTGGCATGTGCACGCAGCTTCATATGGCTGGCATTTCCTTCGATCGGCAGATCCGGAATACCCTGACCAGAGTAGTTTTTGTATACATCGCTCGCTGTTTCGACAACGATGCAACGACTCCACTTGGTCCGGTCGGATGTGAACACGATATCAACATTGTTCAGAGAGTCCAGTGCATTCTTCTTATTCTGTGTGACCTGTGAGTTCGACGAACTGACCCAGGCTGGCGTGATCAATGGGAATGTTTCATCTGGATCCAGCTGGTACTTGCAAAGCACATAAGGATACCAGGTACCCCCGGCTACGCTGCTGAATGCCTGATCGGGATCCTGATCGAAGAAGAAGTCATTCTCTGGATCATCGGTTGGGATGAAATTGACGAATGCACCGTCAATTAAGGCACCATACCATTTCTGGCCAGTTGAGGAGGCGTAAGACAATTCCCCACCGATAAGACCGTTCCGAGCCTCGATCTTGGCACCCGCATAGGGTGTCTGTCCGAGTGTGATCGAAATTCCGTATTCCCTGAACACTTGTTCATTGACTTTGGACAGGCCTATATCGGGTTTGGATATCACCGTGTTTCCGGCATCATCCATGTATTCCAGAATCCAGGTGGCCTGATCGGAAAGCACTCCGTTGGATTGGACTGCAGGATCCTCCATCAGTAGACGATAACGGCCATCACGCACTGCAAACGGATTGAACACTTTCACCTGGACAGGAGCATGCCCACCTTCGTAGCGAATACGGCCATCAAAGGAACCACTCAACAAGAGCTCATACATATCATCTTCCAGATCCAGGAAATTTCCTCCGGCACCCTCGCCATCCAGACGAGTCACCTGGAAGCCGTCTCCATAGGCACTGTTGAAGTTGACATCTGTAATGGGTCGAGGGGTCACCTTGTATACTCGGACATTATTTCGTCCTTCGAGATAGGAAGTCCGCTGTCCAACAGGCGGTTCGACAGAGAAGTCGAAATCACCGAAATTATTGTGGGCATAGGCCACCACTGTATAGTAATAATCCCGATGGTTGATCAAAGTTCTATCGGATTTGGCAAACAGATCCTCCGTCAGACGGAAAGTATGCTGGACCCCTTTGTCAGAGCCATTGACCTCAAGTGTCGGCAGCCAAACAGGGTTATCAATTCCGGCAAACTTGGTGGATGCCCAGTTATAGATCTTTCCTATACCATTCTGAATATCCACCTGGTAGGCCAGTTGAGCCTTCAATGGATTGCCCAGCTCTGAAAGAGAGACGTTGGCATTGGCCAATTGGTAAATCTTGTATCCTTCAAACTTGTAGAGACGCTCGGACTCTGGCAGGTTTGTCGGTGCACGAAGATCCAGATCCTGATAAGCTTCAAATGCGTTATTGGTGATCAGCGTATCCGGCTCATTGCTCAATACGGCGATGATCTGTTCATCCAGTTCAATCCAATCCATGTTCGGTGCATCCGGACCATCGGTGATCGCGAAGCAGTTGTCGAACAGAGCCTGAGCGATACCATCAGCAAATAACAGACGGTCCAGGCTGGGACATGGATAATCTTCATCAGGAACGAAGACGACTCCGATGATCAATTCGTTGATCGCACCCGGCTTCAATTCGAAGGGACCTGAAGCTTGCAGTGTCCGGCGATCTCCAAAATCGAGATCGGCTGTACACATGCTCCAACCGTCTACATCATTAGGAGCTTCTGGAAATGCATAGTTGGTAATTTCCTGACTCAGGACATTATAGCCAGAGCCACCTTTGGTGAACCGTGTGCCATCCTTCCAGGAACCCGACATAAAGCGATAGTATTCCCGGAAATTATCCGGATCGGTCATGGCATCGGGCCAGGTGCCCGCACTTCCTCCACCACCACGGTTGTAGTAGGTAAAAGAAGACATGCCCAACTCCTTATAGATCTCCTGAGCAATAGGCTCCCCTTCAAAATATATCGTGTCATAACCTATAATGACATTCAGGTCAAGAGGACCACGGAAATAGTCAATACCCAGGATGGGCACTTTATCACAATAGGTAGGTGTTCCCTGTTCGCAGTTACAGTTTGGAAATCCGTCCTGACTGTCTTCGTTGTATACGTACATCAAGCTCTCCGTCGTATCACAACCGATATAGTCATCCGTAGAACAACCCAAATCCGGGTCCGTCCATTGAGCAAAGAAAGTACTGTCCAACGGTTGGGTACCCCGGTTGATCAAGCGATACCTGTAAAAAGTCATGTCATTGACCTCGTCATTCGTGGCATAAGCGAACGCTTGTACCTGAACCTCCATCCGCAGTTGTTCGGGACTACTGGTCTGACCGTGTGGGCCACCTGCATCATTGAATATCCAGAAGATCATCTGATCCGGATAGCGGGGATCATCCTCGCACTTCCGAATACCGATCCGTGGGTAGTCACCCGCCAGAGGATCATAAATACCATCCTTGTCCTGATCCCAAAAATCGGCTAATGCACCAAATTGATTGTTTGGCAGGGAGAAGGGGAAACCCTCCTCAAACCAGGGGTTTCCCAGAGCTGGCCAATAGAGGACATTATCCGGGAAGTTGTCTCTTTCAGATGGATCCACACGTCCGGTCACCGGATCGCGGTTGAGTAGATAAAATCTACGTGCATCATCAATTTCACCTCCTGTCACTTCAAAATGACGATCCCAATTCAAACAGACAGAATCATTGGTGATACCACCTTTTGATTCATCCAGTGGACCAGGAAAATAATCGTTACCACTTTGACGATACGTTTGCGCAGCAACTTTCAAGTTGCCACCTGGTGCAAAACCTCCCAGCCAGATAGATCCAGCAAAAATGGCACTCACTTCCGTTTCTCCAGAAGCCGGATCCACTTTCGGGACGATATATCGACCTGAAGACAAGTCCCACCACATATCTCCTCCGCCCAAAAGTCGAGCACGGACGTTGTTGATATCCATATCCGTAGAGGACCGGGATTGTGCACAGTCTGCACGGAGAGTGGCTTTGTATGTTTTGACTCCAATTTTACCTTGGTTGGGATTGATGTTGGCAAATCCCGGCACCAAGAATGTCGCCAGCACAAATCCCAAGACACAGCGTTTCAGATTTTTCATTCTACGCGGTTTTTTAAAGCATTCAACCATTAAAATTCAAATATGGCACCGAGGAAAATTCGACGGGGAAGGTTAAAGAACCCTGGATTGAGTACAGCCCAACTGTATACATCCAGATAATAGCTCGGATCTCGTCCTGAATCAGACAAGGTATTCACGGCACCTTCACCAAAGGTGGATGTCAGGAATCCATCATCATCAGCAGAGCCAGAGGCACTGTACACACCGAGTACGTTCTGAATATCAAACACGTTTTGTACCCGCAGATAGGCATTCAGCCAAAGTGGGTGTGCGTTCTCAATATTTTTATTTGTCAGATCGAAACGTTTGTCGATCCGCATATCCAGGTTAAAACGCCAAGGCAAACGGTTGCCATTGATCGTTCCGGAGTTTCCGGATCCACCAAAGGTCGTCGGCACCAGGTTTTTGGTATAAGGACGTCCAGATACGGCACTTGCCTGCAGGTTGATACCAGCATCCTGGAAGATGTCAGCACCCATCACGCGAGGTCCGTTGTACTTCTTCCCTCTTCCATATCGATAATCCATAACCATGTTAAAGGTGTGGCGTTCATCGTAGCTGAAGGGGAAGAGGGTCCGAATGTTCAAACCTCTGTTGGTCAAACCATTTTGTGAATTCGCATCTGATCCTGTACCATCTGCAAACTGCAATGTATAGTTGGCATTGATCTGTACGTTGTTCGTCCGGCGCAGATCATATTCGATGGTAAAGGCCTTTACTGTACCAAAGTCAATGTTTCCATAGGTGTCGTAGTTACTGACAGGAGCCGGTACATACAAGACGGTCCGACGCTGGATCAGGTCTCGCAATTCGCGATAGTATGCAGACAGACGCAGTGCGGAAGAATTGGTCAGTTTTTGCTGGAAGCCCACTTCATACACGATCGTACGTTCAGGCTGCAGGTTCGGGTTGTTGGCAGGTGTCCGACCCTGATCTTCAAAGTAGAAATAGTCGAGCGGCGTGACGATGGTGTTGGAGGTTGGCCGACTGACCAGCACATCGTAGTTGGCAAAGAAATTCGACTCATCCGAGATCGGAAATGAGAATGCCAAACGCGGTACCCAGAACAACTTAGACTTGTAGTCTTCGAAGGATGTTTCCGGCTTGTAATCCGGAGAACGGATGTCCCGAATATTTGCATCCTGCTCCTTGTAGTAAGGCGTTGAAGTAGATGTACCATAAATGGCTGTTCCATCCGGAGCGGGCGCTCCATTTGGATAGTACCACTGGTCTCCTACACGGAAGGATTTGATATCTGTTGATCCCTCTTGTTCAACATATACTTTATAGTCGTCACCAATATTTGCTGGCTTGGACGTCTGTAGAACAGAACTGTAGTAACTGTCTGCAGTCATGATGTCATACAGCGCATATTGATCTTTCAATACGGATGTGTTGGCATCGTATCGATCAGCACGCAAACCCAAACGGAAGATGATATCCTTGAATTGGAACTTGTCCTGAACCCACATGCCCAGATAGGTAGGGCGCCAGGCTCCTACATTGTATGCTCGCTCGCCCGTGACGGGGTCCTTATCCCAAAAACTGTTGAACGTCACATCGCCGCTCAGGCGATCGCCACGGTAGTTGTATCCGTAATAATTCAACAGTCCCTGGTCATTCAATTCTCGTGCAGAGAAAAGAGATAGCGACATATCATCCGGATTGAGCTCATCCACATCAACATAGGTATTTTCGTCCACACCCAGTTTTTCCCGAATGGCACGCCAGAACTGTCCTTCAACATCCTCTGAACGCAGAGCATATTTTCCCAGCATCAAACCCGGGATAACGGCTGATTCAAAGGAATCAACAACACCTCCCAGATAATCCAGACCCACAATATTCTCGTTCGCCAATAGTCCAGCCAAGACCCAGAGACGATTCGGGCTGATCACGTAGGCACGATTGTCCCGCTGCTCATACATGGCTCCGATGGTCATCGTGTGCCGTCCCTTTGCAGATCCACCCGGCAACAGATCAAAGGAAAGTCCACCGGTGAAGGTGACGGTCTTGTCTTCCGTCTTGACATACCGGTTGTAGACCGTATGGATATTGTTGAAGTAGCCGTATATCGAAGTCAGGTTGGTCGGAATGAAGCCGTTTCGGGCCAGGTAGGCTCCGTCGTCTTCCGTATCTGAAGGAATCAACGCGTTATACAGTGAAAGACCGGGGTTTTTGCTATTGCTCGGGTCATACCCGGTGAACGTCGTTTCGAAGCCTGTATGACCGTAGAAAGCATATGTGGAATCGCCCGTTCCATTATAGTTGCCATTTGGAACTACATAAGAGACAACTCCTTCAGAGGGTGTATCGTGTTCATAACTGAACTTGCCCAGATGCCCGTAGTCAAAGAACCGGTCTTCATGACGCGGATCATAGTTGGTGCTGTTGTTATATTCATATGCAAACTGCATATAATAGGAGGCGTTCTGAACAACCGATGAACTGGCTTCCCCGCTTCCATTCGTTGAGCGACCCAGGCGATGACGCAGGCGGGACAAAACCCGATAGGTGTTGTCGTAGTTCGTTGGATTGTACTGATTGTTCAGCAACGTCCAATCTGTTCCACCCAGATTCGCATTGTTACCATGATTGTTAAATCGAGGGGTAAACTTGTCAACGAGCTGGTTCAATGTTCCGGTGATCGCCAGATCGATATTCTTATTGAAGCGGAAATCCAGTTTGGATGTCACATCCAATTGCTTTTCCCGTTCGTTGGGTCGTGTTTTGAGGAGTTCCACATCGTCATTACTAATCTGCTCAGCAGTCGGCACCAGTACGTTGTTTGTTCCGATTCGTTCCAGCGGATTCGCTTCGATCTCTTTGAGCTTCTCATCCTTGATCACATATACGCCGGTGGCTGTAGGACCATCATCTTCCCGTGTACGGTAACGACCGGAAAGTCGGAAACCGAGGATAGGATCACCATCACCCTTTTTCCAGATCGGTCCGGATACATAACCATTGATCATGTTGTATCCGAAGGCATCCAGATATTGAGAAGTTTCCAATTCGACCTGACCGCTATAGTTTTTACTGGCTCCTTTGGATGTGATGGATACACCTCCACCGGTCACGTCGCCGATCTCCGCAGAGAATCCACCTGTGATGACCTGCAGCTGATCAATCTCCGTCTCTGGAGGAAGTGAACCAGTGATCCGGATACCATCCAGATAATAGTTGGTTGCGCCTGAACGACTACCCCGAATATTGACAGCACGTCCTTCATCCTGAGAGGACAATCCCGCAGTGGTGGCCGCCAGTGCATTGATGTTCTTGGTGGGCAGGTTCCGAATCTCCTCGCCGGTTTTGATACCACCGCGTGTGGTATTATCCTGTTCGATCAAGGGTACCTTATAATCGGTTACCACGATCTCCTCCAGGTTGACACCAGCAGAAAGTTCGAAATCCAGCTTGTTCACCTTACCGGCGTAAACGATCACACCGTTCACCCGCTGGGTGTTCAGACCGACATACGAGGCCTCTACTTCGTAGGTCCCGGGGTCGATATTGGAAAAACTGTAGTTGCCGTCAAAGTCGGTCAACACACCTGTGATCAATGCCCCGCCTTTATAGAGGGCAACGCTGGCTGAGATAGCCGGCTCGCCGGTATCGTCCAGGACCTTACCGGCCAGAGAGCTTTGCCCGGTTTGGGCGGTACCCAATGCCAGCGCAAAAAACAACATACAGAAAGAGGTAAAGATTCTCCTCATGGTTCACCCAAATTTGAAGTTAGGTTTAGAGACAGCGTGCAATGTTAAAAAAATTAACGTCATCAGCGAAATCAATCTTCAAGTTTGTCTTGTAACAGACAATCTGAAAATGGCCCCAAAATCCCGTATTTCGGGCACTGATCATACGTATTCCGTGGATTCACCGCATGGAACACAAATGTTAAAATTTTCATACACACAATCCAAGTTCATTCATTTTTCTTTCCAAAATCGAATTCGCTCCAACAATACCCCTGCGATCCTTTCCAGGGATTCATTGGACCATCCGGCAATATGGGGACTCAATACCACCTGGTCCATTCCGAATAGCCTGTTGTATGTGTCCGGATCCTCCTTTTTCTGCCTGTCAGGTTGTTCGAGTTCCATCACATCCAGACACGCTCCCCGAACCCGTCCGTCCTCCAGGGCCGTCACCAGCGCTCGAGTATCGATACATTGTCCCCGAGAGGTATTGATGAGCACTACGCCCGGTTTGCACCGGGCCAGGTAGTCGGCATTGACATAATGTCGTGTCTCCTCACTCAAAGGGAGATGTAAAGAAAGAACATCGGCACGCTCTTGTACCGTTGTGGCATCCACACGTTGCACCCAAGGAACCTGATATGTCCATTCCTCGGAATATTTATCATGACCCAGGACATGGACACCCATTCCTTGCAGTTTTCGGGCAAACGCACATCCGGTGTGTCCCATCCCGACAATACCCACCGTTCTGCCGGCGATTTCCCATCCCCGGTTCATTTCTCGGTGCCATGAGAAATTCCGGACCTGTTGATCTGCCCGCAGAAGGTGGTTAGTCAGGCAAAGCAACATGCCCAGAGCGTGTTCAGCGACCGCATTGCTGTTTCCTTCGGGAGCGCCGAAAACGGCGACTCCATTGTCGGTGGCAGCCTGACGGTCGATGATCTCCATTCCCGAGCCGAGCCGCGCAATAAACCGGAGGCAGGAGGCCTCTTCAATCATTGCCCGATCAACCCGGATTTTACTGTTGATCACCATTCCGTGATATGCACCTAACACCTTCCGGACACGGTCCAGCGTGATGTCTGGTTGTTCATCCACCTCATATCCCAGATGGATTAACCCGATGGGCAAGCTGGGATGAACATGATCGGTGATCAGGACACGCTCTTTTTGCATGCTCCAATGTACGGACAAAGCTATACCCCGACACCTGTCCGGTCAAGCATCAATTGCCAACCGCTCCATCACTGATGTTCAAGTAAAGGAATGAATGTACTGATGAAAGAAATGACAGCCAATAGTCATATTCCCTCGAAAGGAGTCGGTCAAAACCATCACCTTTGCGCTGAAATCAGATCCATATGAAAACAAGAACCATTGATCCAAAGCAATTGCCTGTCAAGGATCTGCATCAATATATACTAGGCGCTGTCTCCCCACGACCGATCGCATTCGCATCGACCCTGGATCGGGAAGGAAATCCTAACCTTGCCCCCTATTCCTTTTTTAATGCGTTCAGCTCGAATCCACCTGTGTTGGTGTTTTCCTCCAACCGCAAGGTCAAGGATAACCAGACCAAGGACACCCTGCATAATATCCGGGAGACGGGCGAAGTCGTGATCAATGCCGTCAACTTCGCTATGATGCGCCAGATGGCCCTGGCCAGTATTGAATATCCCGCACACATTGATGAATTCATCAAGGCCGGTTTTACCCCCCTGGCTTCAGATCTGGTCAAACCCTTTCGCGTAGCAGAATCTCCGGCCCAAATGGAGTGCAAGGTCAAAGACATCATCACTTTGGGTGATGAGGGTGGCGCTGGTCATTTGATCATCTGTGATGTCCTGCGTATCCATATCCATGAAGATGTCATTGATGAACAGAATCGGATCGACCCGCATCGGATCGATCTGGTCGGCCGGATGGGGCGGGCATATTATGTCCGTGCCAGTGGGCCAGCCATTCATACTGTTTTTCAACCGGTGACTGATATGGCCATTGGATTTGACCAGTTGCCGGCAAGTATCCGCCAGAGCCCGATCCTGACCGGAAATGAGATTGCAGAGATCGCCGCACTGACCGAACTGCCTGTAACGGCTTCCCTTGAATTGCTGTCCCTGGATCTCGAAGTGTCAAAATTACTGGAGCAGGAAGAAGGCTACTCAGCCCTACATCAAATGGCGCGAAATGCCATCACTGCCGGGTCAATAGATCGGGCAGCCGGGTTGCTGATGCTTGCCGATTCGCTCTACGCTCAATAATCGAAGGGGCGCCAGGCCCGGCCTGCATCACGGCGTTTCTTTTTTCGCAGGTAGGTGACAAACTGGTAAGCATGAGGGTTCTTTTCGTCCGCAGGATGTGCATCCCGGGTGTCTTCCTCCCAGTCGATATCCCGCCATTCCGGAAAGAAAGCATCTCCTTCCACCTCGATATCCACTTCGGTGAGGACCATCTTATCAACGATGTTCATCGTGGCCTGGTAGATCTGGGCCCCGCCAATGATGAATGCTTCGGTTTCCCCCTGCCGAAAAACCCACTCCAGAGCCAATTCCAGGTTTTTGAACACCAGGACGCCCTCCGGTACCTCTATCGCCGAACGGCTGATGATCACATTCACACGATTGGGCAGTGGGCCATTGGGCAAGGCCTGCCAGGTTTTTCGACCCATAATCACATGATGACCCGTGGTCAGTTTGCGAAAGAACCTCAGATCGGCAGGCAGGTGCCATGGCAATTTATTGTTCTTTCCAATAGCCCTGTTCGGGGCGACGGCGGCAATCGAGGTTACGATCATAAGTGAGGTTGTCCGAGTTGTTGAAATCCTGAAAGCAATCAATCTTCATAGAAACAGTCAAGATACTACCAGATCTTGACCCGCGATTCTTCATTGCGATACATGGCATCTCCTTCCTTCACATCAAAGGCTTCATAGAATTCCGGCATATTGACCAGCGGTCCGATCGCCCGATATTGACCCGGTGAATGAGAATCGGTAGCGATCAGGGTTTTGAGTGCCTCATCCCGGATCTTTGTCCTCCAAATGGTTCCCCAGGACAAGAAGAAGCGCTGTTCACCCGTAAATCCATCGATAAGCCCTGGTCGGCCATGCTTCTCATAATATTTCTGGAGCCCGGAATAAGCCACATTGGCCCCACCCAGATCCCCAATGTTCTCGCCCAGAGTAAACTCACCGTTGACATGTAAACCCGGAATTGGTTCAAATTCATTGAACTGGTCGATCAGTTTTCGATTGCGTGCCACAAATCGCTCACGATCACCATCTGTCCACCAGTTGTTCAGATTACCCGCTTCATCAAACTGACTGCCCTGATCATCAAATCCATGGCTGATTTCGTGACCAATTACGGCGCCTATACCGCCAAAGTTGACAGCTTCGTCCGCCTCGAAATAATAAAACGGCGGCTGAAGGATGGCGGCTGGAAAGACGATCTCGTTGTAGAGTGGATTGTAGTATGCATTCACAACCTGAGGGCTCATAAACCACTCCGTTCGATCCACTTCCCGATCCAGCTTACTCAGATCATCTTCAAAATTCCAGCGGGTTGCTTTGATGACATTCTGAAAATAGGAACCACCCTCACCAAATCCTGTCACTTCGAGACCCGAATAATCTTTCCATTTGTCAGGATAGCCGATCTTCACGGTGAATGTGGCGAGTTTCTGGATGGCTTTCTCCTTTGTGGTGTCCGACATCCAATCCAGAGCCCGGATGCGATCATCAAAGGCTTCCAGGATGTTTTGGACCATATCCACAGCCTTCTCTTTGGCTGCGGGTGGAAAATAGGCATCCACATAGAGTTTGCCCAGCGCTTCTCCCAGCGTATTGTTGACCATCCCCAATACCCGCTCATGTCGTGGCTTCATCGACTGGAGTCCACGAAGGGTCTTTCCGTAAAAATCGAAATTGGCTTCTTCAAAATCTGCACTGAGGAAATCAGCCGCTCCATTGATGATGGTCCATCGGAGATAGTCCTTCCAGCTTTCCACCTGATTGTTGACCAATAGTGATTCCAGACGAGTCAGGTAGGCAGGTTGGCTGACGACAAACATCTCCCGATCTGTCAATTCAAACGGCTGAAAATAGGCCTTCCAGTCAAATGAGGGTACTAATTCTCGCAGTTCAGCCAGTGATTTTGGATGATAGCGGCTGTAAGGGTTCCGTCGTTCCTCCTTGGTCATCAGGCTCTCAGCCATACGCGTTTCCAGATCGAGAATTCGTCTGGCAGCCGATTGTGCCCGTTCCGGATCCTGTCCGATCATACCCAACATCTTAGCCACATGTTCCTGATAGGCGTCCCGTAAGGCCACAGAAGCAGAATCGTCCTTGACATAGTAGTCTCGTTCGGGTAATCCCAGATCGCCAGTGCCAATGTAGATCGAATACACCGAGCTGTTTTTCAGATCCGGACTGACGCCAAAGTCAACAAACGGCCCGGCACCTGCCCATTTCAGATCGACCAGGATGGCTTGCAGATCTTCAATGGTGCGCAGTTGATCCACTCTGTCCAGATAGGGCTGAATGGGTTGCGCTCCGTTGGCATTGATGTGCGTGACATCCATACCGGTCTGATAGAAAAGGGCGGCCTTGCCCTGATCAGTGTCCTTACCATATTTTCCGGAGGCGATCGCTGTTTCCAGGACTTTCAGCGTGTTGGCGTCTGTATTCTTGCGCAATTCATCAAAACTGCCCCAGCGTTCACGATCTGCAGGAATGTCGACCTGTTCCATCCAGGTACCATTGACATATCGGAAAAAATCATCCGCCGGATTCACGGAAGGATCCATCAGAGAAAGGTCCAGAGCAGGTTTGATTGGCATGTTTGATTCAGATTGTGAGAATGCGGGAATCACGATCAACAATGATAGGATCAGGAGAGAAAAACGCATGGTATTGCTTTTGTGGCCGCAAATTTACCTTCTCCCCTGTCAATCGGGCAAAACCATGGCCAAAATCATCTCTTTTCTCTCGAAATGATGAAAACTGACACAGAAAAAATGATGGTAGGGTGCACCAAAAAAGCATAGTTTCTATACTTTTGATCCGCTATTTGTATTTAGTCTAAATAAATAAAGATGTGCATTCGATACCTATTTAGTCTGTGTTTAGTATTGTCCATAATCGTCTTGGCGCAGTCCCTCCAGGCCCAATCAGATTCGATTCAAACGAAAGTCAATGTCGATCCCATCACTGTGATCGGCCAATCGGACGGACTCTTTGGCCACACCCCTGGTTCGGCCCAACAGATCAACAAGGCAACACTACATAGTATTGCCCCGATCAGTGGTAATGAAGTTTTTCGGACCATCACTGGCATTCATGTCGTAGATGAAGAGGGTGCAGGTTTGCGGTTGAATCTGGGGGTGCGGGGACTCGACCCAGATCGCAGTCGCAATGTGCTCGTCTTGGAAGACGGTATTCCTGTGGCGCTGGGTCCATACAGTGAACCCGAACTATACTATACACCGTCGATCGAGCGGATGTCAGGTGTAGAAGTGCTCAAAGGCAGTGGTCAGATCTTATACGGCCCTCAGACCATTGGGGGTGTCATCAATTATCAAAGCCTGGACCCTCCTTCCCAGGGCAGTCGGGGCGATGTTCGCCTGCGCGTCGGCGAAGGTGGCCTGCTTCATGCCCATGTCAATTTTGGTGCGGCGCAGAACGGCACCAGCTACCTCCTGCAGGTGATGCGCAAACAGGCCGATCGCATAGGATACGTGGGTTACCGGATCCATGATCTGACCGGGAAATTCAATATGACACTCCATCCAAAGAGCAAACTGAGTTTGAAGATTTCCGTGTATGATGAGTGGTCAGATGCGACCTATATCGGTTTGACCCAGTCGATGTATGATCAGGGCGATCAGGATTTTGTTGCTATGGCCCCGGATGATCATCTGCAGATCAGAAGATATGCCGGCAGTCTTCAACACACATGGCAACTCCAGGAGAAAGCTTCCCTGAAGACAACATTGTTCGGATACACGACCACTCGCAACTGGCAGCGCCAGGACTTCAGCTCCAATCCACAGGCGGGAAACAGTACAGGCGTGGTCTGGGGAGACCCCACCATTCAGGAAGGTTCCATCACGATGCTGGAAGGGACCGGACATCGCAACCGCCAGTTTGAAGTAGGTGGACTTGAAAGTCGGTATCATGTGGATCATCATTTATCCGGGATCGAACAACAATTGGATGCCGGTGCGAGGATCTTGCATGAACGGGCATATGAACAGCGGGTGAATGGCACCCGAAAGGATGCGGAATCCGGAGCATTGGTCCAGGATGAGATCCGCACCGGTCTTGCGGGCAGCATCTTTGCCCAGAATCGATGGGTGGTACATCCAAAGCTGTCCCTCACCACCGGTCTGCGTGGAGAACTTTACGCCTATCAACGGCAAATCCTCCGCAACACATTTTCCGGAGAAGTCAGAGATACCAATATCATCGGTTCATCGCAGATAGCGGAGATCATTCCGGGTATCGGGATCAACTACTCCTTTGCTCCTGACTGGACCTTATTCACCGGGATTCATCGCGGCTTTGCCCCACCCCGGATCAAAGATGCGATCACCTCCACCGGACTGGCGCTGACCCTGGATGCAGAAACGAGCTGGAACACCGAGGTCGGCATCAGGCACAAGGCTACCAATTGGTGGGCCATGGAAGCGACGATCTTCTATATGGACTTTGCCAATCAGATCATCCCTGTCTCTGAATCATCCGGAGGTACAGGTACTGGATTAGTCAATGGTGGATCAACCGTTCATTATGGTCTGGAATGTGGATCGACCGTTCACTTGAATGACTTCCTGCAGGGTGGTCATCAATTGGAAATACAAGTATCCGGGACACTGCTCGAAGCCACTTTTGATGCGGATCGGTTTATCCAGGAAGGGCCAGACTTGATGAATATTCGGGGAAATGATACACCGTACACCCCTTCGATGACCGGCACCGGGAGTGTTAGATATGGTTGGCGCGGCCAGCTGGGTGTCCAATGGACCAGCCGGTATACGGGTAGCCAGTATACGGATGAGGTCAACTCTGTGCTTCCCTCCGCCAATGGAAGGACCGGCCAACTGGATGCTTTCTGGGTGCATGACCTGAGTGGGTGGTGGATCATCCCCAAGACCCGACTGGAAGTCGGTATTGCCTTGAAAAATCTGACGAACGAACGGTATATCGTCTCGCGGAGACCACAGGGAATCAGGGTAGGGTTACCCCGGTATTTCAGTGCCTCCCTGCATTATCGTTTTTAACAGGAAACTTTCTGTATTCGTGATCAATTTCCGGCGTACGGTGTTGTCTTTTCAAGCAGCTTGCTTGAAGATTCTCTACCTTTGCACCCTCACAAAAAGAAGCTCTCCATGGTGTTTGATCTCGATATGATCCGGTCTACTTACCAGGCCTTACCCGGCAAAATTGATGCTGCTCGCAAGAAGTTGGGCCGCCCGATGACCCTGGCTGAAAAGATTCTCTACAGCCATTTGCATGCGGATTCGCCCTTACAAACCTATACCAGGGGAAAGGACTATGTCTTTTTTGCACCAGACAGAGTAGCTATGCAGGATGCCACTGCCCAGATGGCCCTCTTGCAATTTATGATGTGTGGTCGGGATCAGACAGCCGTACCTTCGACTGTGCATTGTGATCACCTGATCCAGGCAGAAACAGGAGCCGCACAGGACCTGAAAAAGTCACTGGACGTCAACAAGGAGGTATTTGATTTCCTGTCGACTGTTTCCAATAAATACGGGATCGGTTTCTGGAAGCCCGGCGCCGGGATCATCCACCAGATTGTCCTGGAGAACTATGCATTCCCCGGCGGCATGATGATCGGTACTGACAGTCATACCCCGAATGCGGGTGGCCTTGGTATGGTCGCGATCGGTGTCGGTGGAGCGGACGCCAATGATGTCATGTCCGGTATGGCCTGGGAGTTGAAAATGCCCAAGCAGATCGGCGTCAAACTCACAGGAAAATTGAATGGCTGGACATCATCCAAGGATGTCATCCTGAAAGTAGCAGGTATCCTGACCGTGAAAGGTGGAACGGGTGCTATCGTCGAATACTTTGGCCCGGGAGCCAAATCCCTGTCCTGCACAGGAAAAGGCACCATTTGCAATATGGGCGCCGAGATCGGGGCCACTACCTCCACCTTTGGATATGATGAGGCGATGAGTCGCTACCTCCGTCATACTGGCCGCGCTGAAGTGGCCGACCTGGCAGATGGCATCGCTGATCATCTGACAGGTGACGCAGAATGTTACGCGGATCCCACCCGTTATTTTGATCAGGTAATCGAGATCGATCTCAACACGCTGGAGCCACATATCAATGGCCCGTACACACCTGATCTGGCCTGGCCGATCAGCCAGTTTGCGGCAGCGGTCAAAGAACACAACTATCCACCGAAAATGGAGGTTGGATTGATCGGGTCCTGCACCAATTCCTCTTACGAGGATTTGGATCGCGCCGCTTCTATTGCGCGTCAGGCTGTCGAAAAACATCTGAAAGTGAAGGCAGAATTTACGGTGACACCCGGTTCCGAAGTGATCCGCTATACGGTGAATCGCGATGGACAACTCAAATCTTTTGAAGAGATGGGCGGTGTGGTCCTGGCAAATGCCTGTGGACCATGCATCGGTCAGTGGGCCCGCCATACCGATGACCCCAGCCGGGCGAATTCGATCATCACCTCTTTCAATCGAAACTTCTCGAAGCGAAATGATGGCAATCCGCAGACCCGCTCGTTTGTCGCTTCGCCGGAGATCGTCACGGCGATGGCCATTTCCGGCGATATGACCTTCAATCCATTGACCGATACATTGATCAATGAAAAAGGTGAAGAAGTCCGTTTAGATCCGCCACAAGGGGTCGAACTCCCACCCAGGGGTTTTGATGTCAAAGATCCCGGCTTTCAGGCACCTGCCGCAGATGGCTCCCAGGTGTCCGTCGTCGTTACTCCGGATTCGAACCGCCTGCAATTGCTCACCCCGTTCACACCCATCAACCCTGCCGAGATCACCAATATGCGGATCCTGATCAAAGCCAAAGGCAAATGCACCACAGACCATATCTCCATGGCCGGGCCCTGGTTGAAATTCCGTGGTCACCTGGAGAACATCTCCAACAATTCATTTATCGGTGCGATCAATGCCTTCTCTGAGGAGGTGAACAATGTCGCCAACTATGCAGAGTCGGCTACCCAACCCAAATTTATGGCCGTACCTGACTCAGGCAGGGCATACAAGGCCGTAGGTATCGGCACTGTGGTCTTTGGTGAGGAGAACTATGGCGAGGGGTCCAGTAGGGAACACGCGGCCATGCAACCCCGTTTCCTCGGGGTCAAGGCAGTCGTGGTCAAATCCTTTGCCCGGATTCACGAGACCAACCTGAAGAAACAGGGGATGCTGGCGCTGACCTTTGCTGATCCGAACGATTATGACAAGATCCGCCAGGATGACCTGATCGATATCATTGGGTACGAAAGTATGACCCCGGGCAAGCCGTTGAGCCTAGCCCTCAAACACGCCGATGGCACGTCAGACCTGATCGCTATCAATCATACCTATAACCAGGCTCAGATCGAATGGCTGAAAGTCGGTTCAGCGTTGAACAAGATCCGGCAAGATTTCTGGCAGTCCTGATCCTCACAACAGTTCAGAACCAAAAACCCCGCAGGAAATTCTTGCGGGGTTTTTTATATTCGTTCATTCCTAAACACAAAAACGGAACTAGCAATGTGGAAAGAATTCAAGGCCTTCATCATGAAGGGCAATGTCCTGGAACTGGCAGTAGCGGTCATTGTTGCCGGAGCATTTGGGGCCATTGTTTCCTCCTTTACCAATGATATCATTTTACCACCTCTGGGCATGCTGCTTGGTGGAGTGGATTTTTCAGAACTATCCCTCCAGTTGGCCGCTGCTGAGGCAGGTCAAAATGGGGAGATCACAAAAGAAGCGATCACCATCAATTACGGCAATTTCATTCAGACGATCATCAATTTTCTGATCATTGCCTTTGCCATTTTCATGATCCTCAAAGCGGCCGAGTCCGCTAAGGAAAAGGAAGAAGCCGCTCCTGCAGCTCCTGCTGGTCCAACGACTGAAGAACTGCTTGGCCAGATTCGGGACCTTTTGAAGAGGTAGGACTTTTGTCAAATCAAACAAAAAGAGCCGGGCGTGCCCGGCTCCTTTTGTTTTGTGCAATTCTTAGAGAGAGTATCGGATCCCCATATATACCCGGGTTCCGATCACCGGTGCATAAACACGTGACGCATCGAAATGCTCGCTGTCGGGTTGCTGCCAGTCCACAATGGGATATGGCTGGGTCTTGTTGGTCAGATTCTCTCCGCCCAGATAAATATCCAGATCACCATGTGTCCAGGACACCTGGCTGTTGACCAGCACATAGGCGGGTGAATGCTGGGGGGATTGGGCGATCACATCCGGTGGAAATCCATGCTGGCTAGGCAGACGCATGGATCCCACCCCCTGTCCGGTGAGATTGAACCGCCACACCTTGTCGGGTGTGACATAATCCAGGGTGGCCAGCAAGCGGTGCAATGGTACCATGGGCAGGGATTCCAACTTCCCCTGGTACGTCGTTTTGACCTCATTGTATTTCCAGGCCACTTTCAACTCGAGTCCCCGGGCAAGCTCCATATTGACCATTGCCAGCAGGCTGTTGCTATATGACCGACCATCCAGGTTGTACAGTTGGATCACGGTATGCTGCGATTCCATGTCCATCACCACCTGGTTGGTAAACCGGGTGTGAAACGCATCAAATACCAGACTCCAGATCCGGGAGCCCACCAGGATGCTTTTGGTCAGATTTGTGCCAAATACCCAGGCATCCTCTGGCAAAAGTTTTTCGTTGACCTGCAGGGTCCAGTTGTTGAAGAGCATAGATTGCCAGTCCGGAGGAAAATTGGGATTCCGCCAGCCCCGTCCTGCGGATACCCGAATCACTGTTTGGGCATCCAGATTTAATCGGGCATTTAAACGAGGTGTCACAAACCAACCAAATCGCTGGTGATAATCGGCCCGTACCCCCAGTATGATCCCCGCTCGGTTCTTCAGTGAAAAAGTCGACTTTTGAATGTCCTGAACAGAACCGTAGCTGTACTGCGTGAAGACACCACTGACCTGATCTTTGCGATCGAATGACACTCCGAAGAGGTCTTCCCGGATATCATCTGTCTGATGGCTGATCCCGGCAGAAAAGTTATGATCCGGAGTGGCTCCTTCCATATTGTACAACAGGTTCAGATAGGCGCCTCGCTGATCGCCATGATGGATTCTTGACCCATACTGACCCCGGTAGGTGTGGGCATAGGCATTATAAATAAAACCGATGCTCTGGTAACGCGGGCCCTCAAAGACATGGCCGTTCTTTCCAAAGACTTCTACCCGGTCATTGTCCTGTTTCAACCGCCAGGGGTCATCCACTGTGCTGAGTTGTCCCCCTTCCTGACGATGCCGGATACCCTGGATATTGAATTGCCCTTCCGTTTTACCCAATTGATAGAACATCCGATACATCCCATTCCATTGCTGGCGTTTCGGTAGGTCCAGAAACCGATCTCCATTTTTGTCAATTTCCTGTTGCTGGCCGCTCGCATGCAGGAGCAAACCGGTGCTCAGGCTGGGCTTCCAGACACGATTCAGATGCATGTTGGCCTCCAACCGGCCCAGAGAATTTCCAAAAAGATTGATAAAGAAGGGACGATCTGTTTCCGGTTTGACCAGTTCGGTGTTGATCTGCCCGGTGATGGATTGCGGCCCATTGGCCACGGAGCTGGCCCCTTTGGAGATCTGCACGGATTCGACCCAGGTCCCCGGGATGTAGTCCAGGGCAAAAGGCTGAGCGAGGCCGTTCATCGCCGGTCGATTCTCGACCAGCAATTGTGTATAGATCCCCCGCAATCCAAGCATTTGCACTTCTGACCCACCGGTGACCGCATTGGTCATACCGACGTCTACCGAAGCATTGGTTTCAAAACTTTCGGCCAGGTTACAGCAGGCGGCCTTTTTCAATTCATTCGAAGAGATGGTCTCCACATATCGTGTGCCCAGGGTAGAAATATAATTCCCTTTCTCCTCTTCGGTCACCTCAATCGTCCCCAGGGTGGCTACTCCGGACAAGGTGATATAGAGGTCCTGATCTTCCGGATCGACCTCCAAAGTGAAGGGTTCGTATCCCACATATTGGATGACCAGGGTGGTCACATCCTCCCGGCGGGGAATGGCAAATGCACCGTTGAGATCGGTGGTGACACCGGCAGTGGTCCTCTGCCACGAAACGGTAGCTCCAATCAGGAATTCATCTTCTTCATTGGCGACAAATCCTCGCAGATCGTCCGTCTGAGCCAAGGCTAGCGTTGTGATGAGAAGGGTAAAAAAACTAAAAATCCACTTCATGTTATGTTCTGTCTGGTTCATGATTCATTTCCGTCACACCAACAGGGTGTGGACAAACAGATCAGAACCTAACAACGAATCTGGCAATCCGTCAGATAGAGTGGAGGGCCTGCTGGAAGGTATTGGAAAATGGAAGGATGAATGGTCTGCATTGCATTCAAACCAGGATCAGATATCCAGACCGGACCGCTTCCAATGACATAAATGTCTTGGGTGGTTTCGGTGGTCTGGATCGTCTTGTCCGCCAGAAACTGAACATAGATCCGGGCAAGAGTCGTTTCCTGATCCTGGCAATTGCCCTTTTCCGATACGTCGCCCCCTTCCTCAGAAGTACAGCATTTCGGCCGGGCTTGAACAGGCGCTTTTTGACAGCACCCAGGATCCGATGCGCTGAACCAGGTGATCACCTGCTCTCCTTTGCAGAGGCAGATCATCCTCTGCACAGGTATTCCAGATGTACTCACGAACAGGAGTGCAGCCAGAGAATATGCCAGAATATGCCTCAACCGGAGTGACATCATGGTTCAAAGATACGTGTTAGTAGTTTGCCTATCAATCCATTAGAGGCACCCAGACGTTAAGACACCGTTAATGATAGCTGCGCTCCAGGATGGCTTTCTGGTAGACGTTCACATGATACCAGTTGACTTCCGGTGTCGCTTCCAACGGGTTCTCCCCTTCCTGTGGGCCTCCGGTAGCTTCCACATCCATGCCTCCAGCCAAGATCTCAAACCGGATCTTGTCCGCTTCCATTCCATACCGTGCCAGCAGGAGTTGCCCTTCCACTTCAAATCTGGACACAAAAACAGGCCCCAGGACCTGCCCTCCCAAGAGGATGCCATTTTGTTCGTCGATCTGCCAGGCGCCTTTTTCTGGATGTACTGGCAAAAGACGATATGCCCGGCGATCTTCCGAGTCGTTGGCATAATAGACTAGTGTCCAGGACCAGGAAAGTGAATCTTCCGGGATGATCTCCAATCGCATGGGTATTTCCCTGGGAGCGACTCCAGGGAAAAAGATCTGTAAAGTACCGGTCCAGATCCCCTCCCAGGCCAATGGAAACGTGCTGGTATCCTTTTGAATGGTTTTCCATTCCTGGGCGTCTACTGATGTGCCGATGCTCATGATCAGGACCACCAAGAACAGTCCCTTCTTAAACGTCTTCCATTGCTTCATGAATGCCTATTTTTAACCTTGTGAAACGCCCATGAAAGTACTACAATCCGTTTGCACCGCCCTGTTCCTCCTCTTTACGCTGGGCCAGCTGCGGTCGCAGATTCCCCATCAGTCCACCTCCCAGGAATTTGACATCCAGGCCAGTCTGGATGTGGCAGAACAACTTCTGGATGTGGAATATAACCTGCGGTATACCAATACCTCTACAGACACACTTTCCTCTTTGATCTTTCATCTGTGGGCGCAGGCATTCTCAGACCCCCTTTCTGCATATGGCCGACAGAAGCTCCTGTTCGGAGATGCAGGCTTCTATTTTCTGCCACCGGATGAACGCATCGGATATCGATTCCTCCAGTTTTCGCAGGGACCTGATTTCCTCCGAGCAGAGCAGATCGGTCCTCATGTCGATATCGTTCGCCTTCATCTGAACACAGACCTCCTGCCAGGACAGGAGGTGATCCTCCATGCAGATTATCAATTGGCCCTCCCCGGCTTTCATTCGCGCCTTGGAACGGATGGCGAGATCTGGCAACTCGCACATTGGTTTCCCAAACCCGCCCGATATGTCGATCACGAATGGCAGACGATCCCCTATCTGGAGATGGGTGAATTCACCCAGGATTTTGCCGGGTACAAGGTATCTCTGACCCTGCCGGACAGTTTTGTGGTGGTCTCTACCGGAGCGCCTGCGAATGATCGCACCCGATCCATCAGGCAAGAGGCGCTCGATCACACGAAAAACGGCCAACCGGGTATGCCGCATGCAGCGGGAACGTCCAGGACCTGGTCCTTTTCTGCCGCTCGGGTGCCTGACTTTGCCATGGCCTTATCGGCGCATTATTTTTTGGAGGAGGTTGTTTTTTCTCTGCAAAACGGCAGCACTGTGGTTGGTCAATGTGCCTATACACCTGCCAGAAAGAATGGCTGGAAGAATGGCCTCCAATACGTTCGAGCAGCAACCCAATTTTATGATGAACATGTCGGCCCCTACCCCTGGCCCTATGTATCTGCCATCCAGGGGGTGAAGGAATTTTCCGGTGGTATGGAATACCCGATGATCACCTATATCCAACCGGGGATATCGGGTGCATCATTGGATGAGGTCATCGCCCATGAGGTGGGTCACAATTGGTTTTATGGCGTCTTGTCCACGAACGAACGGCTGTACCCGTGGATGGACGAAGGGTTGAATTCCTATTTTGATCATCGGTACACGGCATCCCGGCAAACGCATTCCCGATTCAGTCAGGGATTTGATACTGAAGGTTGGTTGTTACGCGGGGAGGCCGGCAAACATTTGTTGCCGATCCCTGCGGAAGGGATCCAACATATGTATTCGGAGATCGACTATCTGGTCGGCGCCTATACCATACCGGAACGGGTGTTCCGCACCCTGGAAAACCTCGTTGGACTGGAAGCTACTGATCATGCATTCCAACAGTATTATCAACGCTGGCAATTCGATCACCCTCTGCCAGGTGATCTGCGATCCGTATTCGAACATGAACTGGGAATCGATCTTGAATGGCTGTTCGGGGATGCTTTGTCAAAACCTTTTGTCCGGGACCTGTCGATCCGCAAAGCCAGGCATGCAAATGGTCCCTATCACATTACGATCCGGCAACAAGGACTGAAAGGTCTTCCCTGGTCGCTTCGACAAATGGATGGGGACAGCACCCTCCAGGAAGATTGGTGGTCAGGATTCTTACAAAGGGATACGACTGTGGAGGTCTCCATATTGCCGGGCACACGGACCCTGTCTGTCCGGGATGGGATCGTACCTGACCTCCACCCGGCCAATGATCAATATCGGATGGCCGGTCCTTTTCACAGAAAAACAGGATGGGGTGTTGGCATAGGTCTCGGTGTCTATCGTGCACCCAGACTACGCACCTATGTGTTGCCCATCATCAGCAAGAATGTGTACGACGGGTTTCAAGCAGGTCTAGCCTTGCATAATCAGAAGGTCTACTATCAACCAGCCGGGTATTTTCTGGGGGTATTGTACGGATTCAGATCAAAACGGTTCGGGTATTCGGCTGCTGTCTATCAGGATATTTATCTCTCAGAGGGGCCGGCATTTGTTCGAATGGGTTTGCGGGCACGCTCAAACAGTTATTATACATTCGGTCAAAATGATCTGCGCTACCATCGATTTGAACCTTATGCAGAGTGGCAAAATCAGGCTGAGATCCGGGCGGATGAAATGCATTGGCGAGTCGGTCTGTATGCCTGGTTCATCGGCCGACAGGAACTCGATTTTGATGGCGAATTCCCTCAGGTTGCCGAAGATCTGACCTGGGATCGGATCCTGTCATTGCGGTCTACCATCACGCATAAAGAGGCCCTTCTGCCCTGGTCGATCAGTCTGGATACAGAATTTCAGCTTTACCGGGATGCATTTGATCGGCAGCAGGGATACGTGAAAACCGGGATCGAATTTCAATTGGCCAATCAGTTTCTACCCAAACGGTATATTCATTTCCGTTCCTTTATAGGTGGCTTCCCGTATAATTCCCGAAGAGAATCGGGTAATGTATCGAATCCATCCACACGCGGGAGCTATGCCTTGAGTTTTCAGGGAATCCATGATTATCGTTTTGAAGATCCATTTTTGGGCCGTTCGGAATATACAGGCACTGCGAGTCGGCAGATTCTGATCCAGGAGGGTGGATTTAAAACAGCCTTAGGTCCTGCATTTGGTGATGGTCAGAGCAACCATTTTATTGCTTCTGTCAATATACGCAGTGATCTTCCACTACCGATCCGATTACCCATCCAGATCTATTCCGATCTCGGATATTGGTCGGACCACTCTTTTATTGGCCAAAACAAAACATTGTCGGACCAGATTTGGTGGGATTTCGGATTGGAGTTCAACATCCTGGACGATCGCATCCAGATTTTCTTTCCACTGGTACAGAATACACCGTTGAACCAATTGCTCAAACAACGGGATGCATCGTACTGGAGTCGGGTCACCTGGTCGATCGATCTGAGCCTGCTGCAACTCCCCTGGGATTTTCCGGCGCTCTTCTAGGACCGGATGGGTAAAATATTGTGGGTAGCTTTGTCCTTGTCATGGACGAATTTCTCCAAATTGAAATATTGAAAATAGGCACTTACAGCCTCACGGTAGTCCAAGTGGCCTATGCGTTGGTTATCCTGTTTTTTGCGTGGTTGACGACTTTGATCATTACGTCAGTCGTCCGTCGATATTTTCGACGCAAGCATCTGGATATCGGTCGGTATTATTCTGTCAGCCGTCTGATCAGCTATGTCATTTATGTCATTGCCATCCTGATCTCTTTTCAGGCTCTGGGCATTCACCTCAGTGTTATTTGGGCCGGAGCCGCCGCCCTGTTGGTTGGTTTGGGTTTTGGATTACAGCATATATTCAACGACCTTGTTTCGGGTATCGTCTTGTTGATCGAAGGCACTGTAGCGGTCAATGATGTCGTCATCGTGGAAGGCATTGTGGGTATTGTTCGAGCTATCGGTTTGCGAACTTCGAAAGTGGAGACCCGGGACAAGGTGGTCATCATCATTCCCAATTCCAAACTGGTTTCTGAAAATGTCACCAATTGGAGTCACAATGATGCCACAACACGATTCCAGGTAAAAGTCGGTGTGTCCTATGCCTCCGATGTTGATCTCGTTGAACGACTGATGTTGAAAGCAGGGGCGGATCATCCACAAGTGGAACATTCTCCGGCACCCAAGGTCGCATTTGAGGAATTTGCCGATTCTTCCCTGAATTTTACGTTATACTTTTTTTCCGAGGAATTCCTGGCTATTGAATTTGTCAAAAGTGATCTGCGTTTTGCAATCACGCGATTATTCCGAGAACACGGAATCGTCATTCCATTCCCTCAACGGGATTTGTGGATTCGCAATCCCGAGTCTCTGCATTCAGAATCATAACGAGCCTATGCATCCAATTGTCATTTTGAAAAAGGGGCGCGAGGTTCCTCTTCTTCGTCGCCACCCGTGGATATTTTCCGGGGCTATTCTTCGATTGGAAGGCCAACCTCAGGATGGCGATCGTGTGATCATCACCGACCATCGGGAAAACCCACTGGGTTGGGGTCATTTTCATGATGGTTCAATATTGGTCAAGATCGTGGCCTTTGGTCCGGAAGCACCATCTGATGAACCGATCCGAGAAGCGCTTCTAAATGCCTGGGCGCTGCGCCAGCGGCTGGGATATGGTCCACTTAAACAAACCACCGGATTTCGATTGGTACATGGTGAAGGGGATCATCTGCCCGGATTGATCGTAGATATTTATGAGGGAACGGCTGTTTTCCAGGCACATTCTATCGGCATGTACCGCGAACGGGAATTGATCGTCGAATCACTTCTCGGTCTGGAAGGATTGAGCATTCAACATGTTTTTGATAAATCCAGATCGACCCTTCCGCCTCATTTTGCGAAAACCATTCGAGACGGATATCTCCATGGCGAGGAAGCCGGCACTCGTTTTACAGAGCATGGCATCCCTTTTCTTGCCCAGTGGGATGGTGGACAAAAAACTGGATTCTTTCTCGATCAGAGAGAGAACAGGTTGTTACTTCAACGGTATGCCGCCGAGAAAACTGTGTTGAATGCCTTTTCCTATAGTGGTGGTTTTAGTGTCTACGCACTGCGTGGTCTGGCATCCGATGTGACCTCGGTAGATGTCTCCGGGAAAGCACTTGCACTTCTGGAAGAAAACCTGAAGATATCCGGATCACCTGTAGACAAACACACCTCTGTCGAGGCAGATGTACTTCATTATTTACGAGACCATGAGACCTTATGGGATATTGTCATTCTCGACCCCCGGCCTTTGCCAAAAGCAAGAACAAGCGACATCAGGCCGTCCAGGGATATAAGCGCCTCAATGCAATGGGCATGAATCGAGTCAAATCCGGAGGATTATTATTCACTTTCAGTTGCAGTCAGGTGGTTGACAGCCAGCTTTTCAGAGATACTATTACAGCCGCAGCGCTGGAGGCCGGCCGTCAAGCCAAAATCCTGCATGTTCTTTCACAAGGTCCGGACCACCCGGTCAATCTGGTTCTGCCAGAGACCAGTTATCTCAAAGGCTTGGTATTAGAAATCCGCTAGCCAGAGTGAGGCAGGTCCGTCTACATATTATCGGCAAGGTGCAAGGTGTTTGGTTTCGGGTCCATACCCGAGATCAGGCTAGGGCATTGCAATTGACCGGATGGGTACAGAATGAACCGGACGGATCCGTCACGATTGTGGCATGTGGCCCGGAGAACAAGATCCAGCAACTCATCGATTGGTCGCACCAGGGATCTCCTTTATCCAGGGTGGAAAAAGTTATTTGCTCAAATGAACACCCTGAAGCATTTGATCGATTTGATATCCAATAGCATGGGACAACAGGAAGGTCTCCATCTGTTTATGTAGTTTTACAGCCTAAATCTTCACGAAATGAATCGAGTACTACTGGGATTAAATATCCTGCTTCTTCTTGCTGTCGGCTATTTGTTCCTGGATAAGTTCAGCACTTCCGAGCCAAAAAATGATGAAACCTCTCTGGACCTGCCGGTGGACCAAGTTTTGAATATTGTCTATGTGAATACGGACACCCTACTCAATGAATACACCCTGTTTAATGAGCAACAGAAGGCCATCAGCACTCGTGAGAAAACGGCTGATGCAAAATTGAAGGCGCAGGCAAGAGCACTTGAACGGGAGATCATGATGTTGAATGAAAAAGCAAGTAAGGGCACCATGACCCCAAAGGACCTGCAGGCAGAGGAGCAGCGTCTGACCCTCAAGCAGCAACAACTCATGGCCGATCAGGAAAATATCACAAAGGAATTGATGACAGAATCCAGTCGGATCAATGATGAATTACAAAAAGAGATTTCGTCTGCTCTGCGCGTCATTCAAGCCCAATACAACTATGATTATGTCCTGAGCTATGGTAGTGGTTCTCCCGTCCTTGCAGTCAATGACAGCTTTGATATCACCCGCGAAGTGATTCAGCGTTTGAATAATCCGAAAACAAAATAATCCGAATAAGGGGAGGGTGTCCCTTCTCGGATTGAGAAGGGGACGATGATTGCTTCCACATTCATTTAACCTTCGACAAGCTCCAAAAAGAAAAGGCTGCCCTTTCCCGATAATTCGGGGGGCAGCCTTTTTTCTTTGCGGGATGAAGAAGACTTATGCCTTCTTCGTCCGTGTTGCCTTTTTAGCTGATCCAGCTGGACGACCACGACGCTTTGCAGCTGGCTTTGCAGCAGCTGTGGTAGTGGTGGTGCTATCGGTAGCTGACTTCGCCTTCGCTGGACGGCCACGACGCTTTGCAGCTGGTTTTGTAGCTGGCTTTGCAGCAGCCGGAGTGGCAGTCTTTGCTTTCGCTGGACGGCCTCGACGCTTTGTAGCTGGCTTGGTAGCAGCGGTTGCGGTGGTACTGGTAGCAGCTGACTTCGCCTTCGCTGGACGGCCACGACGCTTTGCAGCTGGCTTTGCAGCAGCCGCGGTCGTAGTGGCAGCAGTGGTCGTTGCAGCCGCAGCTTTTGCTTTGGCTGGACGGCCGCGACGCTTTGGTGCAGCTTTCGTTGCAGACGTTTTGCTGGCAGCTTTTGCTTTGGCTGGACGGCCGCGGCGCTTTGGTGCTGCTGTAGTGCCTTCTGCAGTTGCAGCAGTCGCACTAGCAGCTTTGGCTGGACGACCACGACGCTTTGTTGTGGTTCCTTTTGATTTGGCCTTCGCTGCTTTTGCTTTTGCCTTTTCCTTGGCAAGAGCTGCCTTTGCTCTTTCCTTTTCCTTTTTCGCTGCAGCACGAGCCTTGGCTTTTTCAGCTGCCAGACGCTCACGCTTTTCTTTGGCTAAAGAAGCACGAAGCTGCTTTTCCAGATCAGCGACTAATTTGTTGGTTGTACCAGCTTGAAAAGCCAATTTTTTTAGCTCTGACTGATACGATTCTAACAAGTCTTGTAATTCCTGTGGACTCAAACGAGTGGTTGCCATTGTTCCTGTTTTAATGAAAACTCCGCAAATATAAGTAAGTTCAGTTTGTGTAAAACGAAATCTCCGCCAATTGTTTCACAGAATGGCTGATTTCGGACGTTTTTTTATTAAAAAAGTTTGTCAAGTGTTCAATTTAACCATTTCAAAGGGATGGTTTACTGGAAAAGACCTTTGATGGCCCGCGACTCTTCTCTCTACTCAGACTCGCTTTCATAACCAAGTCTTCCCCTATAGAATGCAATTGGATCCCTTTCAGTTCATTTACGTGACCCTGTTCTTCAGGAACCCGAAACTGAATATAATTATCCGTGAACCCGCCCACGAAACCCGGCTTCTTGTCCTGCTCGATCAATCCTGGACGAGTGGTCCGGATATGCTCCTGATAAAACGCCGTCTTCTTTTTTTCCGATAAAAACCGGAGAATGGCATTGCGTTCCTTCCGAACCGTCATCGGTACAACACCATCCATCGATATGGCTGGCGTATTGGGCCGTTCAGAATAGGTAAAGACGTGCAGGTAACTCACTGGCAATTCTTCAATAAATCGAACTGTTTCTTTGAAATCTTCAACAGACTCACCAGGAAAACCCACGATCACATCCACTCCTATACAGGCATGCGGCATCAACTCCTTGATCCAGGACACCCGCTCCGCATACAGTTCACATGTATAACGCCGACGCATATCCCGCAATTGTCTATTATTCCCTGATTGCAGCGGCATATGCAGATGGGGCATAAAACGAGATGATCCTGCTATGAATTCCAATATCTCTTGGGTACAAAGATTTGGCTCAATGGATGATATTCGAAATCGAGGGATTTCTGTCACATCTTCCAGCGCTCGGATCAAATCAATAAAAAGGGCCTCCTTTTTTGCACGTTCCCCTTCGATTACTGCGGTCCCATTCCCAAAGTCACCAATATTCACTCCAGTGAGCACGATCTCCTTTACTCCCTGACTCGCCAGTTGGCGGGCATTTTTCACCACTTTCTCCACTTCATCACTCCGACTGGCCCCGCGAGCCAGGGGGATCGTACAAAACGTGCATTTATAATCACATCCATCCTGAACTTTCAGGAATGATCGGGTCCGATCACCAAACGAAAATGACGATGTAAATGTATTGGCCTCTTGAATATCTCCAGTGTGGACCTTGACACCGGCATCTCCCATGAGAAAGGGTTCGAGATAATCCAGGATGTGAAATTTTTCTGCGGCACCCAAAACCAGGTCAACTCCCGGGATATCCGCGATCTCTTGTGGCTTCAACTGTGCATAACAACCCGTTACGACCACATTTGCCTGCGGATTGCGACGCAATGCCTGACGAACGGTCTGCCTGCATTTTTGATCTGCAAAGTCAGTGACCGAACATGTATTGATGACATAAATATCAGCGGCAGAGGTAAAATTGCCAATCGTGTAACCATCTTCCTCAAACAGCCTGCTCAATGCAGAAGTTTCTGAATAATTGAGTTTACAACCCAAGGTGTGAAATGCAACTGTTCGGGGTGTGGCCATAGCCGGCAAAAATACAGGATTTAAGGATAATGTTCAAAAAAGGCCCCGGTAGTCCCGGGGCCTTCAGGCAAACTCAGAACAATGGGCTTTTCTCAGGGACGGGTAAACAGGAAGTTTCCATCGGTATCAAAGACAACAATTCGACGTCCATCCGGGGTCAAGAGACCCACAACAATAAATTTATCAAGCTTTCTGCAAACGGCCTTGACCTCTGCATCGGGATAGTTGATCGAGAGATAGTCCGTGATGACCATAGGCAGATCTGTCACTGGTAAAAATTGGCAAAACCTGGGACAATGGTGAAAACCAACAGTTTCTTTCAGGAAAGTGCCATCCAGATCAAAGACCAGGATCAATTTGGAATCCAGAAGAACGAGAATCACATCATTTTTCTCCTTCCCTGCCTTGACCTCTGCATCGGGATAATGAGTGGCGATATAGTCCAGGATCTCCGGAGAAAGATCATCCTTTTGAATCCAGGTACCCTTTCCACCACAGGGGCCAAATTTATTCGACAGAAACAGGCGGCGTGCGGAATGAAGACGGCGACCTGCTTCTGAAAAATAGATCGTTTCTTCATCACCCATCACCACTTCGTAACCAGCATTGCTCACATAGTTGACCGATTCGATATAGGAGTCAAAATTGGTGAAATCCAACTCCTCCTGAGTCTCGATTGGCAGTGCAGTCGCGCTGATGGCTTCTTTGTCGGTGGAGGTCGCAATTTGTTCAACCAGTGCTTCATCATCTACAATCGATTCCTTGTTACAGGACACAGCTGCGAAGAATAATAGACCGCTGAGAAAAAACAGAATCTTTTTCATGATATTATGTTTTTGGTTCTTTCTCTATTGGTGTGGTATTCTACATATTAGTTGCCTCCCGATCTATTTTAAGAGTTTATTAATACGCATCCATAGATTTCATATCAACTTTGCATAGAGTGCCATAGAAAATACCCTTAACCCGTCGAATGGCATGGACGGGTAAGGGTATACGGAAAAAAAGGGGGAATTAAAAGGTTCTCCGAAGTGCCAATTGTATTCCGGATCCAGTGGTTATGGTCGATACATTGGGACGGTCGACAACAGACTGGAGCGAATACCATTGTTCATAACCGATACTGGCACTCCAGTTGTCAGAAAATGAATAACCGGCATACAGGCCACCCTGGGCATCCCAGATGGTCTTTCGAACATGATTGAGCTGTTTGGTTGATTCAGACTCTCTGATCTTGATCTTATTTCTCGCTTCCAATATTTCTGTAATGGTGGAATTGCTGGCCAGGAAGATCTGGAGCCCCATGCCACCACGAACTTCAGCAAACCAGTTCTTCCATTCGTAGTGGTATCCTGCGTAGACGGGGACGCGCAACCATTTCAACGAATGATCCACAGTCATTCGGAAGGAGACATTATCACCTTCCTGGTAATCTGTGGCGACACTGCTTTCTTCAATATCCACCCGCAGTGTCGTAGTTGTGGTCCCAAATCCAGTGTTGATCACAACAGGAATATTCTGCTGGTATGTATCAGTGCCCACCTGGGTGGCATTCTTTTTTGTAAAGGTCCATTTCTTTTCTTTGTCTACCCGCTCATGAAAATCCTGATACTCCAGACCAGATCCGACAAAGAATCTACTTTTATGCTGCCATTCGTATCCGGCTCCCAGTCGGTATTGCCAATTCTGATGCCCGAATTCCGGATCGAATAAATTGATATTTGTTTTGCGCTTGATCTGTCGATCAGCTCCAAAACCCTGACCGTACACCAGAAGTCGATGAACAGATGTAGACGGCGATTTCTGGATAGCAACAGGAGGCTGATAGTTGAGCATGGGCTGATTCAAAGCTGAAATATCAACGACTGATTCAGAGTGAATGCCATTCAATGGTAATGCAAGTTCAGGAAACACATAAATGTCTTCGTGCACTTTTGGCGCAGTGTAATCAGCACGTGGCTCTTCCTCCATCAAATTTTCCATGAATGGAGAAATAAATTCCTTTTCTGATTCGGTAGATGGAACCTCCTTATCCGAAGGAGGCACGCTCGCTGGAAGCACCAACTCTGCTTTTATGTCATCATGCTGATGGGTAATAAGGCGACTTCCATGTGCAGATGGAACCAATTCTGGATCCATATCGATCCCAGCCTGAGCAGGCTCCTCCGGGGAGGAGATCGATTTGTCGCGATCAAGGAGCTCAGATGATTGGGAAGATTTTTGAGGTGTTGAAGATGATGATTCGTGAACTGCCCGGGATGAGTTTGCATCCAGGACCACATCTGGACTGGACCCTTTTTGCTGACTGAACACAAGTAACAGGATTACAGCGATCAGTCCTCCAAACCACCACCAAAATCCGCCTCGTTTCTTTTTTGGAGGCAGGGATGCGGCGATCCCTTCCCAGACCCGTTCACCGGGTTGAGCCCATGCATCATTCCCATCCAGGGGGCCCTGGAGAATATGGCGCATCTCGTCGTCCTTCTGATTGATATGGTCGAGATTCTCCATTAAGGTTTGATTTTACTAAGGTGGACAGGCATGCGCGCCTGCATCCAGTGACGGGCCTTATACAATTGGGTCTTGGAGGTACTGGTCGTGATCCCCAGCATATCGCCGATCTCCTCATGTCCGTACCCGTCGACCACAAAGAGGTTGAACACGGTCCGATACCCGGCCGGCATCTGTTGGATCATGCGTGTCAGCCGTTCGGCGTCCATCTGCGCACCCACATCCGATGGTTGCCCATTCTCAGATAGCGTGGGCAACCCATCCAGGTCCACAAATGTCATTTTCTTTTTTCTCAGTTGTTGTAATGATGCTCTGACCATGACCATACGTATCCAACCGCCCAGGGGACCATCGCCACGAAATTGTTGCAGGTCCCTGAATACGGTAATGAACCCTTCTTGCAGGTAATCTTCCGCATCTTCCCGATTCGCTGCATAGCGGAGACAGACCCGGAACATATCCGAACGAAAGCGCTCGTAAAGCGCTCGCTGAGAAGCACGATCCCCATGGAGGCATGCATTGATCAGGTGTTGGTCTCGTTCCTGCACAAAAGCTGGTTCATAGAGTAAGGTGCCTGGCAGCCCGAAATAGTTGCCTGGAGATGACGATCTTTTGATGGTCTACAACCTCGGAAGTTTAATCCCCGCATTCATCTTACCCATCTTTAAAGATAAGGGGTTCTGAATATGGGAGCAAAACTGTCGGGCAGGAGCGGGGTAGGGATTGCTTCTTCTTCCAAGTCACATGCTCGATCATTTATTCGTTGATGGGTGTATTCGTTTATCCTTTGCTCCAAAGGGTGAAGTCAAATCAGGCAGGGACAAAAGCGGAACGCGGAAGTGGGACGGCAGAAAAATAAGGAATCAACAAAGTGGAAGGCAAAATTGCAAAGAGATCCCCAGGCAGTGAAGTGAAAGCCTACCTATCGTAACTACGTTAAACCTTAAACGTCAGAGCGACAGCTCTGACTTTGAACCTTGAACAGCCAAACGCTCCTGTATCACCACCAAGCCTGAAAGCAATCAGGAACCTGAAATTCTTTGCCTCCCCCCGATTTGGCGCACCTAGGAGAATCCTCCGTGACATCTTTCCATCGCCAAACCACCCCCTCATGAAGGCAGCCGACTCCGGGCTTAAGATATGGGTGGGAGGGGGATATGCATGAGTTTCACAGCATCGTAAAGTATGACCGTTCAAAACCTGCCAGTCCAACCAAAACCTGTTGGTGCTGGTGTCTCACCAGCTCCCCCTATCTGTCGGTGTCTCACCGGAATATGGAAATGAACCTGTTACCTGATGAAAGCAGTTTGATAGACAGCAGTTCTCCACGCTTTAGAAAGCATCGATCGTTTATTCGGTTATGGGTGGATTCGTTTATCTACTGTAAAGCTGAACGGTCAACTCGAATCAAGAATTCACAAAGGCGGAACGGGAAGTGGGAGAGCGGAAGTGGACGTGGGAACCATGAAGGCCCGGTCCGCGCGTACTTTTAGTGGTCAGGGTTCAGGCGGTCAACTCGAATCAGGCAAGGACAAAGCGTCAACCAGAAACATGTCAGTAATGACGGGGGTTTTTTGTTCCTGGTTCCTTCGCTCCGAGTACTCGAGACTGTTCCAAGTTTCACGCTTTGGGTGATGGGATAAAAGTTTGGCTGTTCAACGTTCAAGGAGCCCCGTTGGAACGGGGCTCTGTTCAAGGTTTAAGGTTTAAGGTATTCTACCTTGAACGTTGAACAGGTGCTCGTCAGAGCACCGATTGAACGTTGAACGGCCAAATGGTTGAAACCGAATGTCAAACCCGGGACAAACCAGGAACTTGGAACGCAGGAACCAGAAATATTCTGCCTCCCCCCGATTTGGCGCATTTGAGAGTCTCCTCCTTATCATCTTTCCGTCGCCAAACCACCCCCTCATGAAGTCAGACTTCTCCGGGCTACGCATGCGTGTGGGAGGGGGACATGTCCCCTTGCCACGTTAAACCTTGAACGTCAGAACGCCAGTTCTGGCTTTCAACATTGAACAGCCAAACGTTCCTGTATAACAGCACAAGCCTGAAGCCAACCAGGAACAAGGAACACAGGAACCTGGAACACCATTTCTCCAAAAAAACAGCGATGTTTGACTATGGCCTCCGCTTTTACCCATGCCTTCTCTGCCCTGGCTCTGGGCTCCGTCCTCCAATCTTCCAAACTCCACAAAGGCTTGGTCTTGACCGGCATACTCTCAGCAGCTATGCCCGACTTGGATATAGTGGCCTTCTGGATGGATATCCCCTATGAACACCCCCTGGGTCACCGGGGAATCACCCACTCCATCCTCTTTGCTGCGATCTGGGCCCTGGGCATCGGCAACCTGTTCTGGCGAAATGTTGAAAACAAGGACAGGATTCGTTGGCGGATCTGGCTTTTTCTCTTTCTCTGTACAGCGTCACATGGCGTACTCGATGCCTTGACCACTGGTGGGCGGGGAGTCGGCTTTTTTATCCCCTTCGACAATGACCGTTATTTCCTTCCCTGGCGGTTTATTACTGTCAGCCCCATTCGGGCTTCTGCCTTTTTTTCTGACTATGGACTGAAGGTCCTGGCGAATGAGTTTATCACTGTTTGGCTCCCCTGCTTGATCGTTATGATCATCGCCTGGGTATTCAGACAATGGCGGAAGCATTAAACCGCTAAGACTCTAAGACGCCAAGGGCACGAAGAAATATTATTGGGATTCACCCTGTGGGACTCTGTGCTCTCTGTGGTGAAAACTGTGATCGTTTATTCGTTTATGGGGTTATTCGTTTATCCCTAGCGCCGAATGTTCCACTCGAATCAGGCAAACACCAAGGCGGAAAGCGGAAGTGGGAACCGAGAAGGTCCGGATCCAGACGGTCAATTCGAATCAGGCACACACATTGCCGTTACCTGGAACTTGGAATATGGAATCCGCCAGCTGGCGGAAACGCAGAAATTCTCTGCCTCCCCCTTTATCCCCCTCATGAAGTCAGTCATCTCCAGGATTTACAGTCGTATGGGAGGGGGACACGCTCGCGCTTTACAACATCGTACCATAAAGCAGCCCCAAGGACTCCTGAAGTCTCAGGCCGTGACAAACCAGGAACTTGGAATCCGCCAGCTGGCGGAAACACAGGAATTCTCTGCCTCCCCCTTTATCCCCCTCATGAAGTCAGACCTCTCCGCGTTTTGTATGCGTATGGGAGGGGGACATGCATGCGCTTAACAGAAGCGTAAAGTATGGCTGTTCAGCAGTAGTCGGAAGTCTCAGGCCTTTTCTAATCAGCAATTTGAAACCAGGAACGCAGGAATCAGGAATTTTCCGATTTCCGCCTTTGACTAATCCACCACCATCGTCGCCGTATTCAGCTCCTGCTGCTCCAGTGTCACTGGAAGATCGCGATAACCATACTGCTGGTCCCGTAGCTGCGGACGATAACCCGCATCCCGGATGGCTTGTTGGATACCATTGGCCGTAAACCGGAAGGGAGCTCCTGCCGCGCTGACCACGTTCTCCTCGATCATGATACTGCCAAAATCGTTGGCACCCGAATGGAGACAGACTTGAGCCACCTGTTTGCCCACAGTCAACCAGGACGCCTGGACATTGACAATATTGGGCAACATGATCCGGCTCATAGCGATCATGCGAATGTACTCATCGCCAGTGCACGTATTCCGGGCACGCTTCATGTTCTTGAGCATAGTGTCCTCATCCTGGAACGGCCAGGGGATGAATGCAAGGAATCCCTTTGCGTCAGCCGGTTTTTTATCCTGGACTTCCCGAAGCCGGACATAGTGTTCCATGCGCTCGAGGTTGGTCTCGATATGCCCGAACATCATCGTCGCCGAGGTGGTCAACCGCAACTGATGGGCCGCTTCCATCACCGCCAGCCATTCTTCACCATTGCATTTTCCTTTGGAGATGAGACGGCGCACCCGATCATCCAGGATCTCGGCGCCGGCGCCTGGGAGGGAATCCAGTCCGGCATCCATCAACGCTTGCAGGACTTCGGTATGTGTGCTCTTCTCCAATTTGGTAATGTGCGCAATCTCGGGTGGACCGAGGGCGTGCAACTTCAGATTGGGATAGAGCGACTTGAGCTCCTTGAATAGTTTCACATAATAGTCCAGTCCCAGATCGGGATGGTGACCGCCCTGGAGGAGGAGTTGTTCTCCGCCGAGGCGGAAGGTCTCTTCTATCTTCTGCTTGTATTCTTCGATCGTGGTGATATAGGCCTCTTCATGGCCGGGACGGCGGTAGAAGTTGCAGAACTTGCAGTTGGCTACACAGACATTGGTGGTATTGGAGTTGCGGTCGATGATCCAGGTGACCACATCATTGGGCACATGGTGCAACCGCAATTGGTGACCCACATACATCAATTCAGCCGTAGCGGCCTGCTCAAAAAGGAAGACACCTTCCTCGGCAGTGAGGTGATCGCGTTGAAGTCCCCGCTGGAGGAGATCGTGTACATGCATAGTGACTGTGTTGTGGGTAGGCAAAGGTACAACCCCTGAAGGAAGCAAGAAGTTGTCCATCAGGCTGTTTCTTCCAAACATCCTTGCTTCTGATCTGGATCTCGGTTTTCAAACCTTGTAAAAACGCAGTTCCGATGAATAAGCTCTTTCTTACTCTGTCTTGATCAGCCGGATCGTCTCGCGACTACGGGGACCATCAATGACCAGAAAATAAAGTCCATTGGGCCAGGGGCTCAGATCCAATTCAATAGGAGAGAATTGACCCACCCAGGTAGCCATTTTGCGGCCAGTCAGATCCATCAATTGCAGGTCATAGGCAATACCATCTGTTAAACCTGTCAGGGTGATTCGGCCGGATGTAGGATTGGGATACACCTTCAACCCTTCAGATGGTACAGGAATGTGTGGTATGATATGTACCGAAATACTGCTATCGCAGACTGGGGCATTGCCCAGGCGATAGTTTGGATAATAGGGCAGAGAGATACCATTGTAGGTTGGCATGAAGATCTCATTATGACTGAACCCACAATCCGGAACGGGATTGTCGGGATAATGCATCACCGACATGCATCGGATTCCATTCGGGGCAATGACATAGATCTTACAATCAGGACCCAGCTGCATCCAGTAAAATGCGGTTTGTAGACCGCACAATGTATAATCATAGTGGACTACTACTTTCTGGCTGGCGGCAATATCTATAGCCTCCAGGTCATACTGGTAGATCTCAAAGTATGCAGCGACATACAGGTAACGCCCACTGGGAGAAAAAGCGCAACTCATCGCCCGGATGGTATCCGAGTCAGGGATGGGCAGGTGTATAAAATTGCTCAACTTTCCGGTTGATCGATCCATGTCAAACAACATGCACCCAACTTCCCATTGAGATATGGCAAAATGATCGCCTTGTGGAGAAAACAAGGCATATGCTGACCCATTCGCACCCATAAACGGAATGCCAATTTCCTGAGGAAATGGTCCTGTAATGCTGTCCCCTGAATAAAGGAATGTATAAAAAAAGTTATTCCGTTGCCCCCGATGAATAATCCACCAGTCATGCCCGTTCGTATGGCGAACTGCAGCGAGAGAAGACGAAAAGGTGTCCTGTTGCAAGACTTCATTTTTTAAACTCACCTTACCCAATCCTTGATTGGCTTTCATATTAACTCGAGTTCTATGTAAACGGTCATCATCAATTTTTTTGAGACCTCCAGTTAAAGTAAATATTGTGGTAGAATGGTGAAACATATCATATAATCCAACCGAATCAGGATGGGGTAAGATGACCACATCCTGAGAAGTGTTATAATTCTCTGGACAAACTAGATCTGAAATATCCCCCGGGTTCAATCCATCCCCATTTTCCATGAGCGAATCATTGGGACCATGGATCTCACACCCATTGTAATAGAACTGTAGATGCCCTGCTGTATCCGATATGGCCGCATGACTTTGATCAATAAACATGCTACGACCTGGTCGAAGCGTCATAGATGGAGGAGTCTCTGTAAAAAGCAGGTCAAACCCCCAAGTTGTTGGATCTGGGTGTTCCTTTAAATTATACCCAAACATCCAGGTATAATCATGCTTTTGTGCATATAGATCTGGAGCCAAGCAAATCCATATTAAAAGGATGAGGTTGGGGTAGAAACGCATTGATAAAGAAAACGGGCTGAGACTCATACTTTCTAAGTTACACTGGATGTTTGAAACAAGTCGACGTATTGTTTCTTTCCAGAGCTGAAGTCTAGTACGATTACATACTACTCCCCCTTAAACGCCGGCTTCCGCTTTTCCAGAAACGCAGCCACCCCTTCCTTGTAATCATGGGTTTCTCCGGCCATGGTCTGCAGGCGATCTTCCAGGCCGAGTTGGCTGTCCAGATCATGATGCATGGACATGTTGAGAGCCTGCTTGGTCAGGGCCAGGCCCCGGGTGGGCATGGCGGCCATCTGCCGGGCCAGGGCGGCCACCTCCATGGGAAAGGACTCCTGATTGTACACTTTATAGAGCATGCCCCAGGTCAGGGCTTCAGCTGCGGATACCTTGTCACCCGTCATCATCACCGCAGAAGCCCGTTGAAAACCGATCAGACGAGGAAGGAAAAAGGTGCCCCCACTGTCGGGGATCAGGCCGATCTTGGAAAACGCCTGGATGAAGGAAGCCACCTCAGAGGCCACTACGATATCACAGGCCAGGGCAATGTTGGCGCCGGCACCGGCAGCCACCCCGTTCACGGCAGCGATGACCGGTTTTTCGATCTTGCGGATGCGCTGGATGATGGGATTGTAATGCTCTTGCAGGATGATCGGCAGGGAGGGTCCATTCGGATCCGTGACCTCCTGCAGATCCTGTCCCGCACAAAATGCCCGTCCATTGCCGGTGATGACGATACAGCGTACCTCTGGATCCGCTGCACAGTCGTCCAGATGAGCCTGAAGAGACAGGGCCATCTCCCGGTTGAAGCTGTTGAAAACATCCGGACGGTTGAGGGTCAGGGTGGCGACGCCGAACTCAATAGACTTTAAGATCAGGGACATAGTCTGTGATTTTACTCAAAAGTAAGGTTCTGTGCGGGAATCGCAGGACAACCTGTTTGAAGTGGATAACTACCTTATGCTCAGCTTCATAAATATAAGTCCATTAATTACTGTATAACATTCGGCCTGATTCAAGAGTGGCCTTGTTTCAATTCTCCATTTTTCTCCCTAATTTTCAAGGTTATCTATCCTTATTGCCATGAAACATATCCTGACTCTTTTTGTCGTTTGTTGGTTTTTACCCACCCTGACATTTGCTCAATCCTCACCCATGATTCTGCAAATGGACGTGGAAGAGGTGAATGGTACTGACGAGATTATTGCTCATCTGAGGGTCGTACAATGCGATAGTATTTTAGGGTTTCATATGGGCCTCACCTGGGATACGACCAAGGCCGATTTCATTCAGATCGAAGACAAAGGGCCACTATATATAGATGGCTGGGATGGAATAAACTTTGGACCTCCGTTTACGGATCAAGGACTTTTTCAAAGTCTATGGCTTCCAATACCACTCGAATGTATCAGTCTGGATAGTGGTGTTGCGATTTATTCGCTTCGATTCAAACAGTTGGCGGCTAATGTTGAATTTACTTTGTTAGCTGATACATCAACATATTTCTTCACATTTAATCATAAAACGCACTTTGAAACCATCGATTGTAATTCTGAATTAAAAGATGTTATCTACATCAATAATCTGAACGACACTCTCTATGTTCAAAATGGTGGTATCGTTTCCCAGGAATTGGCCCCGGAATGGCATAGGTTGAACATATACCCCAACCCTGTCCAGGATATCCTTATGATTGATGGGCTTAAGGACATGAAAGGCCATTGGATATTGAATGACCTCTATGGAAGATCTATAAAAACAGGTCAATTTCATCAAAACCCAATGCAGATCCAGGTCAATGATTTACCGGAAGGATGGTATTTTCTTCAATTGCATGCGGACCAGGGTCAATTCACGACAAGGCCTATTCTTGTACAACGAAATTGATAGCGTTTATTAGAACTCAAAGATTCTAATTATCTTTTATTACCACACGTGTTCTTATTAGTTCCTAGATTCAATTGTGCATGCAATTTATCTTATCGTCGCCAAACCAGGGCCTCCCAGACCCATCAGAATCCGCATTCAAAATAGATAACAGATTTTATCTACAAAAGACTTGTTCAATTGGAGCGATGCCGCATTATTTGGTCGGTTACTGGATCCAACTTCTCATCAAGAAACGAAATCATACGTTCGATACGAGAAGCTAAGCCGGATCACTAAACCCCGATCAAATACGAGCGGCCGGATTCTGATATAACCGTACCTCCAATCAAGAATCGAACTGAACGAAATGCCAATCAATTGCTAAAGGCCCATTTTGGCGACAAGCGCTTTTGTCTCCTTTTGGCGCGTCAAAAGGAGAAGCCGCGCCGGCTTGAGGCGGGCCAGAGATAACTGCGAATGATCAATATTAAGCAGGTACGTCAAAATGGAAAACGGCACCCGTTACATAGTTTTTTCAAAAAAAGCAAATAACATTGATCTCTTGCGCCCGTCAATGACACTTGAAATGATCAAACGGCTCCTTACACTCCTGGCATTGCCAGAGGGATTTGCAAGCCGTGGATCCAAACTGGGAGAGCAATTTGGTATGGGGGGATCCGCATTGTGGACAGTTGGGGAACTCCTGGTTTTTGCGGGGAGGGGCAATGCCGAATTTTTCCAGTTTGGCCATGCCCTCTTCCGTGATCCAGTCCGTTGTCCAGGCCGGACTGAGCACTGTTTTGATGCGGACATCCTGATAGCCTGCCCCTTTGAGGGCTGCCATGATCTGCACCTCGATCATGTTCATGGCCGGGCAACCGGAATAGGTCGGCGTGATCACTACCTCAACCCCATTTTCAATCAGATGCACATCGCGAATGATGCCGAGGTCCGCAACGGTCAGCACCGGAATCTCCGGATCAACTACTGTTTCCAGCAGGGTCCATACGGAGGCGATATCTGGTGCACTCGTGTTCATTACCATTCCAGGCCGGGATAGGCCCGTTGCATGTATTGCAGGTCGGCCAGCATATGACCCAGGTGTTCCGTGTGGACACCCGTTTTCCCTCCGGTTTGGACTGCCGGATCGTCCGGCGTGGTCAGGGTGGCTTCTCGAATGGTGTCAGCTATAGTTTGCTCCCACTCCTCCCGGATCTCTTCCGGGCCAGCCAATACACCGGCATCGATGAGACGCTGCTCGAAGGGTGCCGGCATCAACAGTTCCAGACGATACATCCAGGCTTCATCCAGGGCTACCTGCATTCGGAGCTGGCTTTCTTCCGTGCCATCACCCAGGCGCAGCACCCATTCACTGCTCCACTTCAAGTGATAGGTCGCCTCCTTGACCGCCTTTCCGGCAATATCCCGCAATCCCTGATCCGGAGATGCCAGCAATGTTTTGAGGAAGGGCAGATGCCAGGCATCAAAGAGGAACTGACGGGCGATGGTATGTGCAAAATCCCCGTTAGGCAGTTCGACCAGGAGGGCATTGGTGTACTCCCGCTCCGAGCGCAGGTAGGCCAGGTCATCTTCTGTGCGACCCTTGCCTTCCAGTTCAGCAGCATATTGATAGTAAAGACGCGCCTGGCCGATCAGGTCCAGGGAGATATTCGTCATGGCGATGTCCTGCTCCAGTACAGGTCCATGACCGCACCATTCGCCGAGGCGGTGGCCGAGCACCAGGCAGTTGTCAGCCATGTACAGGACAAACTGGAAGAGAGAGGGGGAAGCCGTTTGATTCATGTCAATCTAGATTTCTTCATCGAAGAGATTCGGGTCAAACCCATGGTCTATAAACCGGTTGAGTCGACCAACTTTACATATGTCCCACTTCATCGGGGATGTCATAGAATGTCGGATGACGATAGACCTTATCGCGTGCCGATTCGAACATGCTGTCCTGTTCCTCGGGATCGGACGCGTGAATGAATTTGGATTCCACGACCCAGATGCTTACGCCTTCATTGCGGCGGGTATATACATCGCGGGCATTCTCGATGGCCATTTCCCAGTCGGTGGCATGGAGGCTGCCGACATGTTTATGATCCAATCCGTTGCGGGAGCGAATAAATACCTCCCATAGAGGCCAATCTTTCATAATTCTTGATGATTAAGGGGTGACAACTGCTTTCCTTGCTTCTTTCTTTTGGGCATACGCCACTGCGGCATCGCGGACCCAGGCGCCTTCTTCATGGGCATTGACCCGGTCGCGTAGACGCTGGCGATTGCAAATACCATTTCCTTTGACCACATTCCAGAATTCATCCCAGTCGATCGGACCAAACTCCCAATGACCGGTCTCCTCGTTCCACTTCAGATCAGGATCGGGGATGGTCAGACCCAGATATTGTGCCTGTGGTACGGTGGCATCGACGAAGGCCTGGCGGAGGACGTCGTTCGTTTTGCGCTTGACCTTCCACTTCAGAGATTGCTCGGAGTGGGTCGACTCGGCGTCACTGGGTCCGAACATCATCAGACTCGGCCACCACCAGCGATTGAGTGAATCCTGGGCCATGGCCTTCTGTTCTGCACTTCCCCGCACCAGGGTGAGGAGGATCTCATACCCCTGACGCTGATGGAAACTCTCTTCCTTGCAGATGCGGATCATTGCGCGTGAATAGGGACCGTAGGAGGTCCGCTGCAACATCACCTGGTTCATGATGGCGGCACCATCCACCAGCCAGCCAATGGCCCCCATATCCGACCAGCTGAGGGCGGGATAGTTGAAGATGCTGGAATATTTGGCCTTGCCAGTATGCAGTTCATCCAGCAGCTGGTCACGGGAAACACCCATGGTTTCGGCAGCCGAGTAGAGGTATAGACCATGGCCCGCTTCATCCTGGATCTTGGCCAGAAGAGCAGCTTTCCGGCGCAGGGACGGTGCCCGGGTAATCCAGTTGCCCTCAGGCAGCATCCCGACCACTTCAGAATGGGCATGCTGTGAGATCTGACGGATCAGCGTCTTGCGGTAGGCTTCCGGCATCCAGTCTTTGGCCTCGATCTTGACCTCCCGGTCGATTTTGTCTTGAAAACGTGTTTCCAGATCTTGTTGATTCATGTCAGACTGTACTAGGTGTGCATCACAAAATTAATCGGTTACCAGCATACGAACAAACGTTCGTAAGGAAGAGTTTAATCGTTAGCCATCAGGATATACATTCATTCTATTCTCCTTCTTCTGGATAATCTCAAGCCTCCATATAATCGAGGATCTTCCGGTCATTGTGTAAGACCTTCATCTTGATCTGGCCACCGATCTCTCCTTTTCGCCGGAGAATGCTGTGCATGGAGTCCAGGGCTAATTCATGAACGACCAACGGCAGGAGTGCAGTGTTTCCACTACGTTTTTGTTGATAATTGCCATTGATGTCCTGGAGGATGACGTCCAATCGCAAGGCAAAACGCTGAAGGTCATCCGGCGGGATCTCAAAGTTGATATACCATTCATGGGAGCCAGATTTTCCGGGTTGCGGGTATCGTGGCACCACAAAATACTGGCGGATATGGAAGGCCATCTCCCCCTTTAATCGCTGTAATGCCAGAGACACATGTTCCATGGAAAGGTCTTCTCCAAAGGCATTGATAAACTCGGTCGTCCGACCCATGATCTGCAACAGATAGGGTTTTGTCGAACTGAACTGCACCAGATCACCGGTTCGATACCGGCACAAACCATCCAGCGTCGTGATCAGCAGTTCATACTTCCGGTCTGTCTGGATTGCCCACAATGGCAGGACTTCTTCCGTCAGCTTGTCCTGGAATTCATAAAAGATCCCCACATCAGTCAACAGAAGCAGATCCGGACTGGACGGATCATTCTGCAAGGCATAAAATCCTTCCGTCGCATTGTACACTTCGAACAAGGTGATCTCCCGCTTTGGATGGATCTCTTTGAAGATCTGACGGTAGTGACTGAAATCCACTCCTCCGTGGACATACAACCGCCAATCCGGCATGATCTCCACGATCCGTGACGGGTCGTGTTCTGTCAATTGATTGATCAGGGCCAGTACCCAGGTGGGCACTCCCGAGATCATATTGATCCTTCGGATGTCCTGCAGGTGATCCTGAAAGAATGACAGCTTTTCCTCCCAGCTGCCAAACACCTGGTTGGGAAAATTCTTGAACCGAAAATACCAGGGCAATCGCTCCACCATCAGTCCGGAAATATCCAGCACATCCTTTCCCAGAAACGGATCCGGATACCGATATCCAGACATGGAGAGATGTTTGGCACCCATCAGCCAGTCCTGCTGAAAACGATCATCCAAATTAGCCAGGATCAATCGTGATCCACGAAAATGATTGGCCCGAAGAAACTCCTCAGATATGGGTATCCTTTTTTTGACCGCAGAGGTGCCACTGGTCTGACCGAAATACTTCGGCTTGTACACCGAGAGCAGGTCCTGAGATGTTTTAAGTCCCGGCATCTTCTGCAACCAGGGGATCAGATCATCATAGGCCTGGATCGGCAAGTGAAGTACGTACCGATCATAGTCTCCGTTGATCTCGCTGAATCCATGCTCCCTGCCGAACAAGGTGCGCCGGTTCCCCTCCACGATCCGCTTCAGAAGAGCACGTTGCAACTCTTCCGGCTTCGACCGCATCCTGTCCAATAAATATCGATAGGGGAAAAAGATCATACCATCAGGGTTTCCCATCCGATCATCACTGACCGGACATGGCTCTTTCCAAAGATACAAATGAGAAGATACATTCGCTACATAGGCAAAAAGTACGCTGAGAAGGCAGAAATGGATTTCCTCAGTTCATACAGAGACAAACCTGCAGGATCAGCGCATCAACTGCAAATCCCCTTTAAACAGCCGCTCCTGGCCATCTTTCCATCGAAGAACCATGGCATAGACATAGACATCGATGCTGGCCGGCTGATCGCGGGCATCTCCATTCCAGCCGACATCCGGGTCACCCAGATGAAATCCGCCACTTCGATACACTTCATCACCCCATCGGTCAAAAATGGCAAAGTCCACCACTTCTAGCTCCGGATCGCCTTGCGGAGCGAACAGATCATTCAAACCGTCGTTGTTCGGACTGAAGGAATTGGGTATGTAAATGTCCCGCCGATCCAGTTCGATCAATACAGCGTCTGTTGAAGTACAACCACCCAGGCTGGTGACGGTGACCGTGATCGTAGTCGTTTCTTTCACCCGAAAAGCTGGATTCAGGCAATCCTTGCACAATTCCGGAGACCATTGGATCGATGCCAGTGCCACTGAATCAGGTATGATCTGCGCGAGTAAGAAGATCAGTTTGTTTTCTTCATGAAGCTGATTGGGCCCCAGTTCGACTGTAAACACACTTTCCGGTTCGATGGTGATGAGGGTATCCGCGACACAACCATTTGCATCCCGAACTTCCATCAATACCGACCCATCGGGAAGGGAAGGCCAGGTCTGGCCCGGCAATGTCCCGCCATTCAATGCATAGGTGACTGGCGTTACACCTCCTGATACATTCGTACTGACGACCTCAGCAGGTTGACCATCGCAGGGATCCTGAAATACGGTCCAATTCGACTTCAGCAACGGCGGTTCGACCAGCGTATCTGTCAGAATCAGGGTACATCCATGTGCATCCGTAACTGTCGCTGTATATGCTCCTGCAGACAAATTGTTCAATGATGGACCATTCGCCCCAGTTGACCATTTCATAGTCAAGGGAAGCGTTCCGCCAGACAAGTAGTTGACGGTCAGACTGGCCGTTTCATCTCCGGCACAAGCAAGGTCAAATCCATTGATCACGGGTGATGTCATCAAGTTTGCATTCAGCTTCAGAGGGGAGGTGATCATCACTGTATCCATCCAGCTGTGCCCATCAGAATCGGTGAGGTCCAGGATATAGGTTCCATCCAGGAGGCCGGGAATCAGGTAGGGAGAGAAGAAACTGGACCAGGTCCCCTGTTGAGGTGTCCCACTGCCTTCGAGCCACCAGTTGACCTGAACCGGGAAGGAACCCAGATCGGCATCCAGGACAATTTTGCCGGGATCTCCGGCACACGGGCCAGGTGTAACGGTAGGTGTCACGCGAAGGATACAACTGTCTAAAGGTACCAGCAGGGTTTTCCAGGTGAGGGTACTGTCACATCCATATTGATTGACCAGTGTTTGGACGACTGTTCCTGTATCCAGTGGATTACAGGAATAGAACACCTGGGTTTTCTTCGAACTGGGCAATAAGGCGATGGATTGAACGACCAGACTGTCACATCCATATTGATTCTGCCAAACAACGACAGATGTATCCGCTACAAGTGGATCGCAGGTTGTAGATGTAATGATCGTGGTATCTGTTGGAATGAAAAGCGTTTGCAATTCAATAGTGCTATCGCATCCCCATTGATTGGTCAGGTGAATATAAGAGAGGCCTGCACTGGCGAGATCACAGGTATAGGCCTGCGCTTTACTGCTGTCAGATGGAAGGAGGATTGTATTGGTGACGACGACGCTGTCGCATCCATACTGGCTGGTTAATACCTGAACTTCGACCCCCTGATCTTGTGGGTCGCAACTGGCAGCTGCGACCAGTGTGGTGTCCGCCAGATCATAACTGACCGTCAGGAAAGTAATGCTATCACATCCATATTGGTTGTTCAGAATGGTTTTGAACACACCAGTATCCTGTGGATGACAACTGGAGGCAAAGAGCAGGGTAGTGTCTGCTGTGTTCAATATGACCACGACAGTATCCGAGCCTGTACATCCATTGGCATCACTCACATCCACAGAATAGCTGCCGCTGGAAAACACAGAAATGGATGAAGATTGCTCACCGGTCGACCAGAGATAGGTAGCGTATCCATTCCCGGGAGAAAGAACAGCAGAGTCATTGGGGCAGATGACTGTATTTCCCATGATCTGTGGATCAATCGGGGGAAATAGACCTAATGTAATATCTGCGGTATCCCGACAACCGAAATCGTCAATGACGATCAGCCCAAACGTCCCCGGGCCCAGCACCTGGATGGATTCGGACATTTCAGATGTAGACCAGAAATATTCCGAATAGATCGGTGGCGCCAGCAATGTTGTAGAATCACCCGGACAGGCCAGGGTATCCCCCGTGATCACGAGGGGTACCGCAAAGCTCTCTTTCACTTCCCAAACAGCAATACCAGGACAGGCCTCCTGATTGGTTACCGTAACAAAATAGATTCCGGGAGCAGTTACCTCGATTTGGGGGACGGTTGCGCCGGTCGACCACAAATACGTGGCATAAATGTCATCCACCTCCAGCAAGATGGTTTGTCCGGCGCATATACTTTCCGGTCCATTGATGATGGGTTCTGGCCCCGGTAGCTCGGTCACATCCCAAAAGGCCTCTCCTGTACAACCAAAATTATTGGTCACCAGAACAGAATAGGTGCCTGGGTCGGATATAAACGTTGTTTGCATAAACCCGCCTGTTGACCATTCATAAAGCGAGTATCCGGGTCCGGCATCCAGTTGGACAGTTTCATTCGGACATATTTCTGTTGGCCCGGAAATCACCGGAATGGGCGCGGCATACTCCTCGATGGTAATGGAGGCGGTACCGGTGCATCCCCCATCATTGGACACCGTTACTGAATAGGTGCCCGGTGTACTGATAAAAATACTGGAAGTGGTCTCGGCATTCGACCACTCGTATGAATTGTAATTGCCCAGAACATTGAGTTCTACGATTTCGCCTTCGCAATACCAGGGAGGCCCATTAATGGATGGCGTTGGATTTTGGTATTCTACACCGACTGTAAACGTTTCTTCTGCAGAACATCCATTGGGATCTGTGACGGTCACGGTGTAGTCGCCGGGAGCCAGATCGGTCAGATCTTCAGTTGTTTCACCATTGGACCACATGTAGGTTGTTGGCCCCAGACAGTCACCTGTCACTTCCAGATCCAGGGTGCCATCATCACTGTCATTGCAATTTGCGTTTTCAACAACGGCATCAAAAATGATGTCAATATCACAACACACCGGGCCGCCACAATTAATGATAAAAGGGCATTCAGAACTGGGCAGATTCACCCAGATAGGATTTGCTGGTGATCCGTACAGAAGCGTAATGACGTCAATTCCGGACAATTGATCAATATCAAAAATAAAGGAATAACCACAGCCTAAACCCCCGACGATCCCGCCATCCGTGCAACAGCTGGACCAGACAAAGTTGCCGGTGAAGGTCGGAGGTGACCCACTAAACTCGCCGGGATCATCTTCCAGAGCGACATAAGTCGAATTAGGCATACAGGAAAGGGTCACTTTCATTTCGCCTCCTGTCGGATCGTTGGCTATATCAGCGATGAAAATAAAACTCACCTCCCCCGTGTTCGTATCCTCATACAACATCAGGATCAGGTGTTCCGATTGCTCAAAACCAGTATTGGCGCAGGCGCCGAGCGGGACGCCGTAGGAATAAAAATTGACAGCCGATTGGTTGTTGGAAAAAAAAGGCAGGGAGAAGTTATTTCCATCCTGGGTAATGGTACACGGACAAAACGAAGGCGCTCCTACCTCTTCCGGAAACGCAACATTGACCTTCTGCTGGGATAGCTGATTCGACAGGTTGAACACGTCAATAGCTGGCTGAGCCATGAGGGTAAAAGGTCCGACCACAATGAATGCGAGAAGTACAAGCCTGGTAAGAAAAATCATAGGCTGAACATCATGAGGCTTCAAGGATTTGGAGGTGTTCAACCCAAGCAGTTTTTCCTGATTAAGATAAAATGTCAACATCCTAGTAAATATAGGGGAATATTCATTGAATTGCCTTTTATTCCGTGGGTTTGCTGTCGTTTTCAAGCAAATGAAAAATCTACAATTATGGTATACTTCAGTTCATTGGACAGGGTCGAAGATGGGAGACCCTGCCCGCTTCACCTGGGAAATTATCGTCAAGTAACTCAAAGTGACAACTAAAATTGGCTCCTTCCCGCTCCAGAGCGGGAAACCCTGGACCTACGGATGAATCCCGAGGACTCGGGACCGCTCTAACCAGCTAAGCGGACAATCCGTTTTCCTAATCTTATTCGCATCTTTTCACAAAAAAAGGCCCTGAACTCGTGTTCAGGACCTTTGCGCCCCCTTCCCGCTCCAGAGCGGGAAACCTTGGACCTACGGATGAATCCCGAGCACTCGGGACCGCTCTAGCTAGCTGATTAAAAAATCCGTATTCCTTATCTGATCTTCCGTATTTCAAAAAAAAAGGCCCTGAACTTTCGTTCAGGACCTGTGCGCCCCATTCCCGCTCCAGAGCGGGAAACCTTGGACCTACCGATGAATCATTACTCGCTTTCGCAACGCTTCACGACAGGCCACTGAGGTAATGAGTTCCTCTAGATAAGTTTTCGACTTCCGTCGCTTGATATACCTCTCTGCTCGAACCGCATGCCTTCGATCTGGGAATCCCATTTGCATCACCACCTTCCACGGTCTATATTTTGATGTAAATGTCCTTTCAGACGACTCATTATGGGACCTCATCCGTTGATCCAGATCTTCAGTCTGGCCGATATAATATCTATTGTATTTCTCCGAATACAAGATGTAGACAAGGAACATAATTTAAAAATAACAAAGGTCCTGTACATGTGTGATGGACCTGTGCGCCCCTTCCCGCTCCAGAGCGGGAAACCTTGGACCTACCGATGAATCCCGAGTACTCGGGACCGCTCTAGCTAGCTGATCAAAAAATCCGTATTCCTTATCTGATCTTCCGTATTTCAAAAAAAAGGCCCTGAACTTTCGTTCAGGACCTTTTGCGCCCCCTTCCCGCTCCAGAGCGGGAAACCTTGGACCTACGGATGAATCCCGAGCACTCGGGACCGCTCTAGCTAGCTGATCAAAAAATCCGTATTCCTTATCTGATCTTCCGTATTTCAAAAAAAAGGCCCTGAACTTTCGTTCAGGACCTGTGCGCCCCCTTCCCGCTCCAGAGCGGGAAACCTTGGACCTACGGATGAATCCCGAGTACTCGGGACCGCTCTAGCTAGCTGATCAAAAAATCCGTAATCCTTATCTGATCTTCCGTATTTCAAAAAAAAAGGCCCTGAACTTTCGTTCAGGACCTTTTGCGCCCCCTCAAGGACTTGAACCTTGGACCTACGGATTAACAGTCCGCCGCTCTAACCAGCTGAGCTAAGGAGGCATTTCTTATATAAACCAGGCGTTTCCAATCCTGGAGATCTCCGCCGCTCCCTGACTGCCGTAGGCAGTTAACCAGCTGAGCTAAGGAGGCTTATTTCTTATGGCTTCTATAGATATTCAAATGGTGTACCACTTTTGATAGTCGTCACATCTATTCCACCTTCGTTCAAAGCGGCAGCAAAGTTATCAGAATCCTCTTAAAAGTGCAATCTTTGAGCCGCAAATCAATCCAAATTTTCATGTCCCTCCTCGTAGTCGGCACAGTTGCCTTTGATTCCATCGAAACTCCCTACGGAAAAGTCGATCAGGTCGTCGGTGGTGCCGCCACCTATATCTCCCTGTCCGCTTCCTACTTCACCAACCAGATTCATCTGGTATCCGTGATCGGAGATGACTTTCCTCAGTCGACATTGTCTGATTTGTCCAGACGAGGTGTGGATCTGGAAGGTCTTCAGATCAGGAAAGGAGAAAAATCCTTCTTCTGGTCCGGCAAATATCACAATGACCTGAACACAAGGGACACATTGATCACCGATCTGAATGTCCTGGCAGATTTTGATCCCATTCTACCGGAGAAATATAAACATGCATCCTACGTGATGCTGGGCAACCTGACACCTGCAGTACAGAGACGCGTTCTGGATCAACTGGTGACCAAGCCCCGCTTGGTGGCCATGGACACCATGAATTTCTGGATGGACCAGGCACTCGATGAATTACTGGATGTCATCAAACGGGTTGACCTCCTCACTATTAATGATGAAGAAGCCCGCCAGTTGACGGGCGAATACAGCCTGGTCAAAGCGGCACAGAAGATCCTCACCATGGGCCCTCATATTCTGGTCATCAAAAAAGGGGAACATGGTGCTCTCCTGTTCATGCGCGATGAGGATGACCAGGAAGTCCACATTTTTTATGCGCCGGCTATGCCGCTCATGGATGTATTCGACCCCACTGGAGCGGGTGACACCTTCGCCGGTGGCATGATCGGCTATCTGGCGCAAACCGATGATCTGAGCTTTGAGAATCTCAAACGGGCTTTGGTCTATGGATCAGCGATGGCCTCCTTCTGTGTGGAAAAATTCTCTGTCGAGCGACTGACCGAGCTGGATGTTCCACAGATCCTCGAACGGATTGAGAAATTCAGACACCTGGTCCATTTTGACCGGGATAAAGCTTAATCTCGAACAGGCCAGGGGTTAGTCCTTGTTGGCCAACTGACCGCAAGCTGCATCGATATCCTTTCCGCGACTCCGCCGGACAGTTACCGTGACGCCGAGCCTGGTCAATTCGCCGGCAAATGCATCCAATCGGTCGATCGGTGACTTCTCCATCTCGACCCCTTCGACCGGATTATACTCGATGATATTCACTCTGACTGGAAAACGATGGGTCAGCCTGGCCAGATTGCGGGCATCTTCCAGAGAGTCGTTAAACCCGTCGAAGGCGATATACTCATAGGTGATCCGATTGCGGGTCACCTGATAGAAGTAATCCAGGGCATCCATGAGGGACTCCAGGTTATTCTGTTCGTTGATCGGCATGATGCTATCCCGCTTCAGGTCATCTGCGGCATGCAGGCTCAGCGCGAGATTCACCTTGGGATTGTCATCGGCAAGACGGCGGATCATCTTGGCAATTCCCGCTGTACTCAGGGTAATCCTTTTGGGGGAAAATCCCAATCCGTCCGGGGCGCTGATCCGCTCAATGCTCTGCATGACCGGTCCGTAGGCCAGTAATGGCTCACCCATGCCCATAAAGACGATATTGGTCAATGGGTGACCAAATCGCTCCAGAGCCTGGGCATTGACCATCTCCACCTGGTCCACGATCTCCCCCTGATCCAGGTTGCGAACGCGTTTCATTTGGCCGGTAGCACAGAATGAACAGGTCAGACTACATCCAACCTGGCAGGAGACACAGGCCGTATAGCGGTCTTCACCCGGTACCGGGATGAGCACAGACTCTACCTTGTACCCATCGTGTAAAGTATATCGATTTTTAATGGTCCCATCGGAACTGAACTGGGATTTATCTTCGACGATCCCTCGGATCATAAAGCGCTCCTGGAGGTGATCTCGAAGTGAAAGAGGCAGATTGGTCATCCCTGCAAAATCGCGGCAACCTTTCTGCCAGAGCCACTGCCAGATCTGTCGCGCACGGAACGGTTTTTCCCCCCAATCAGTCAGGGCAGCCGTGATCTGATCCAAATCCAGTTGACGAATGTCTATCGGTACTGGAGGTGATCCCATTCCGTTCTATCTGTATAAGAGGTGTGGACCTCCGTTTAGTCCAGAGACTGCTTCACTTCGACGATCTCATAGACCTCGATCGCGTCGCCTACCTTGATATCGTTGAAGTTCTTGACGGTTACACCGCACTCCATGCCATTCTTCACTTCCTTGATATCGTCCTTGAAGCGCTTCAATGAACCCAATTCGCCGACAACCCCTTCTTTGGTAGGATAGATGACAATACCATCGCGAATGATCCGCACCCGGCTGTTTCGATTGGCTTTACCTTCAGACACATAACAACCGGCAATCGTGCCGATCTTGCTGATCTTGTATACCTCCCGAACATCCAGCTGTCCAAGGATCTTTTCTTCCTTGGTCGGCTCCAACATTCCTTCCATGGCCATCTTGATCTCTTCGATCGCCTCGTAGATGATCGAATAGGTCTTGATCTCCACACCTTCCTTCTCTGCCAGTTTTCTGGCCGTTTGAGAAGGTCGAACCTGGAAGCCAATGATGATAGCATCTGAGGCAGAAGCCAGCAGGATGTCAGATTCGATGATCTGTCCAACCGCTTTGTGAATCACATTGATCTGGATCGTTTCGACCGATAGTTTGATCAATGCATCTGTCAACGCTTCGATCGAACCATCAAAGTCTCCCTTGACGATCAGGTTGAGCTCCTTAAAGGTGCCCAGAGCCAGACGACGACCGATCTCATCCAGACTGATCCGTTTACTGGCTCGGTTGGTTTGTTCTCTGGAGATCTGAGCCCGCTTGGCTGCGATCTGACGTGCTTCGGATTCTTCTTCCATGACGCGGAAGATCTCTCCTGCTTGTGGAGCTCCGGTCAAACCGAGAACGGCTACCGGATTGGAAGGGCCCGCAGTCTTTACCTTTTTACCCCGTTCATTGAACATGGCTTTGATCCTGCCGGAGTATTCCCCAGCGACGATGGCGTCGCCAATTTCCATAGATCCGTTTTGCACCAACATTTTGGTGACATACCCACGGCCTTTGTCCAGAGATGCTTCCAGCACCGTCCCGGAGGCGTTTCGATCCGGGTTGGCTTTGAGATCCAGAATCTCCGCTTCCAAAAGGATCTTCTCCAACAATTTGTCGATGTTCAATCCCTGCTTGGCCGAGATATCCTGCGACTGATATTTACCTCCCCACTCTTCGACGAGCAGGTTCATATTGGCTAGAGCTTCTTTGATCTTTTCCGGATTCGCACCGTCCTTGTCGATCTTGTTGATGGCAAATACGAGTGGCACTCCCGCTGCTTGCGCGTGGCTGATGGCTTCCTTCGTCTGCGGCATGATATTGTCATCCGCTGCGATCACGATCACTGCTACGTCCGTCACCTTGGCACCCCTGGCCCGCATAGCGGTAAAGGCCTCGTGACCCGGGGTATCCAGGAAGGTGATTTTTTTATCGTCCGGACCTACAGATACTTCATAAGCACCAATGTGCTGGGTGATTCCCCCGGCCTCACCAGAAACAACATTTGCACTCCGGATATAGTCCAGAAGAGATGTTTTTCCGTGGTCAACGTGTCCCATGACTGTGACAATGGGTGCCCGTGGGATCAGATCTGCCGGATCATCCTCTTCCTCTTCGATCTCTACGATCTGGTCCTCTGCACTAATGAATTCAACCTCATGTTCGAATTCATTGGCCACAAATTCAATGATCTCCGCATCCAGACGCTGGTTGATCGATACGATGACACCCAAATTGAAACAGGTCGTAATGACCTCAGTGGGCGACACATTCAACAGACCTGCCAGCTCAGAAACAGAGATAAACTCCGTCACTTGCAGTTTTTCTTCGCCAGTCACCTGGTCTCTCATCTCCGCTTTTTCGCGGAGTACTTCTCGCTTGTCCCGACGGATCTTTTGACGCTTCTTCTTGCCGCCACCACCGAGACGCGCCATGGTTGCCTTGATCTTTTCCTCGATCTCCTTTTTACTGACCTCCTTCGGTTGGTCATCACGGCGGCGTGCTCCTGTTCCTCCCCTGGCAGCTCCTCCGGCTCCTCCGGCTCCTCCGGATCCTCCGCTATCGCCTGTGGCGATCTTCTTACGTTTGCGTTTGCGTTTCTTCGCATCCGCATCCGATGAAGCCACCGGCTTCGGATCTTCTTTCGCTTCGCGCTTTTTGGGGCCGAACTTGGAGGCATCGATCTTGCCCAGGATCTTCAAACCCTTGAGTTGAGGCGCCTCTGCCTTAATCAGCTGATTTTCGTCAGCGACCGTGGTGGGCGGCTCTACTTTAGCAGGTGCAGGTGTGCCGGTGGGCGCTTCGGCAGCTGGCGATTCAACCGGAGCAGGTTCTTTCGAAGGTGCAACAGGCGTTTCCTCCTCATTTTTCTTCGGGGCAGGCTTTGGCTTTCTCGAGAGATCGATTTTACCAACAACTTTCAGTTTCGCTTCATGTTTGACGCGGAACACATCCCCTTTGGCAGGCGTCTCCGTTTCAGCCGGGGCTACTGGTACTTCTGGTTCGACAGGCCCGGGTTTTTCGACGGGTGGAACCGATGCCGGTTTCTCGACTACGACTTCTGCCGGTTTTTCCACAGGTACCTCCTTGGCAGGGGTACGGGTGCCCAAAACCAACTGGTCAGCCTGCTCCTTGATGTCCATGGACTTCTTGAATTCACGCATGAGCTCTTGATACATCTCATCCGTGATCTTTGCCGTCGGTTTACTCTCGACTTCAAAGCCAGCCTTATGAAGGTGTTCCACAACAGTGGACAGACCTACATTAAATTCCTTTGCAACTATAACGAGCCTCTTCTCCATTTACTGGTTTTGGTCGGAAACTCCATATTCTTTGGAGTTCTGACTGCTTACAAATGTACATCCATTTTGGCGTTCCACATGAAGTGGTACCCAGGCGGATCAAGCCTCTTCTGTTGTACTGCGCTCCTCATCAAATTCTTCCTCCAGGATCTTCATGACATCCTGAACGGTTTCTTCTTCAAGGTCCGTCCGACGGATCAACTCTTCAGCACTCAAGGCAAGGACACTTTTTGCCGTGTCACAACCGATCGCCTTCAATGCATCAATGACCCATGCTTCGATCTCATCTGAGAATTCATCAAGATCGACATCCTCCATTTCATAATCCACATTGTTCCGATAGACATCGATCTCATATCCTGTCAACTTGGAAGCCAACTTGATATTAGCTCCTCCGCGACCGATAGCCAGGGAGACCTGGTCCGGATCCAGATAAACTGATGCACGCATATTCTCCTGATCCAGTTCGATCGAACTGATCTTCGCAGGGGTCAATGCCCTCTGTATGTAGAGATTGGTATTGTTAGTAAAGTTGACAATATCAATATTCTCATTCCGCAATTCACGGACGATCCCGTGGATACGCGAACCTTTCATACCAACACATGCACCTACCGGATCGATCCGATCATCATAGGATTCAACGGCCACCTTGGCGCGTTCACCCGGGATACGGACGATATTGCGCACGGTGATCAAACCATCTTCGATCTCTGGCACTTCCTGTTCCATCAGTTTCTCCAGGAAGGTATTCTCTGTTCTGGACAGGATAATGACCGGATTATTATTGCGCAACTCCACTTTCTTGATAATGGCGCGCACCATATCACCTTTACGGAAAAAGTCACCACGGATCATTTCATTCCGAGGCAGGACAAGTTCATTGTTGGTTGCATCGTCGATCACCAGAATATCTCTCTTCATGATCTGATTCACTTCACAGATCACCATTTCACCTACCCGATCACTGTAGCGACGATACACTTCATCTTTCTCCAGTTCCATGATCCGGGAGATCAGGGTCTGACGAGCCGCCATGATCGCGCGTCGACCAAAATCTTCCAATTCCAGTTGCTCATAACACTCTTCTCCGACCTCATAGTCCGAGTCAATGTCCAGCGCTTCTGAAACGGAGATCTGAGAACGCTCGTCTGTCACTTCACCATCTGGTACGATCTCCCGCACTCTCCAGAGTTCAAGGTCACCCTTGGTGGTATTGACGATTACGTCAAAGTTTTCGTCTGATCCATACTTCTTGCGGATCAATGTCCGAAAGACGTCTTCCAACACCCTGACCATTGTCGGGCGATCGATATTCTTCCCGGCCTTAAACTCCGAAAAGGATTCTACCAGTTTCATAATCTATGGTTGTGCGATTATTTAAAGGATAGTTTCACATTGCTTTCCTGAATGTCAGACAACGGTATGCTCCGTTCCTGAATTTCTTTTTTCTTTCCCTTGACTTTCAGTGTCTCAGTCAAAACGATGTCCTCCGCATGTACTGCTTTCAGGACGCCGCTGATCTTGTCTCCGTTTTTCAGGGTGACCTCCAGTGTCCGGCCAACATGTTTTGCATATTGGCGATCGAAGCGCAAGGGCCTGGTAGCTCCTGGAGAAGATACGTCAAGGGTATAGTCTTCTCCCAACTGTCCACCCTCATCGAGCAGACCTTCCAGATAGCGACTCATGTCTCTGCAAGTCGCCAGTGTGATCCCGGAATCCCCATCCATAAAGACCTCCACTTTTTTTCCCCCGGACACCACTACCTCCAAAAGGAAATAGGAATGCCACTCAGGTTCCTGAAGTCGGGCTTCCACCCAGGTGCGAATGAGTTTTTCCGGATTCATTGACATAACAAAAAGAGGGAACCGGATTGGTTCCCTCCCTACATCTTCTTGTTGGTGCAAATGTACGGATTGTCTGGCTATTGACCAAATAATTTTCGGTGCTTGCCCCTTTTTCATGCTTTCTTTGATAAAGGTCATGCCCTTTTGCCTGAGTGCAGGTAATTTCGGACTTTCAAATAGATTCAGATCACTATGCGTATTGCTCTCGCCCAACTGAATGTACACATTGGCAATTTTCAGGGAAATCTGGAAAAAATGATTGCCGCTATTGGGACTGCCCGGGATCAGGGAGCTGATATTGTCTGTTTTCCCGAACTGGTTGTCTGCGGATATCCGCCCAGGGATTTTCTGGACTTTGAGGATTTTATCGATCTGGCCGAAACATCCATTCAGAAGCTGGCAGTACACGCCACAGACATCGCCATCATCGTCGGCGCGCCCTCTCGCAATCCCGTCATCGAAGGGAAGGACCTGTACAATTCTGCCTTTTTCCTGGCTGACGGAATCATTCGTCATGTCCAGCACAAAACACTACTGCCCAACTATGACGTGTTCGATGAATACCGCTATTTCGAGCCTGCTCATCAATATCAAACCGTTGAATTCAAGGGGAAAAAGATCGCCCTCAGTATCTGCGAGGATATTTGGAATGTCGGCAATGAAAACCCGCTTTACACAGTTTGCCCCCTGGATGAAATGATGTCCGAAGAGCCCGACCTGATCATCAACCTGTCCGCATCTCCTTTTTCATATAAACAGGCGAGTGAGCGGATCAAGGTGATCCGGGCCAACGTGGAACGTTACAATTTGCCGCTGTTCTATGTCAACCATGTCGGGGCACAAACCGAGTTGCTCTTTGATGGCGGGTCGGTGGTGATGGGTCCTCAGGGCCGGGTCTTTGCTGAAATGCCCTATTTTGAAGAATCGATCCAAACCTTTGATCTGCAAGAGGTCATGACTGGAGAGGGGACCGGAGAACAGCCCAAGGAAAAGATGGCTCTGATCCACGACGGACTGGTCATGGGTCTCAAAAACTATTTCCATAAACTGGGATTCACCAAAGCCATTCTCGGATTATCCGGTGGGATCGATTCGGCAGTCACAGCTGCTTTGGCCGTTCGGGCACTTGGACCAGAAAATGTCTCAGGGATCTTGATGCCATCCACGTTTTCCTCTGATCATTCTGTTGACGATGCCCGTAAACTGGCCAAACGGTTGGGAATATCATATGAGATCATCCCCATCGCTCCGGGGTATGACACCATGCTGTCCGTACTGCAACCCTATTTCGGTGACAAACCCTTTGATGTGACCGAGGAGAATCTCCAGGCCAGGCTACGCGGGATGATCCTGATGGCCTTTTCCAATAAATTCGGCCCTATTCTGCTGAACACCACCAATAAGAGCGAGATGGCCGTCGGGTACGGCACGCTTTACGGTGATCTCTGTGGCGGACTCTCCGTTCTGGGTGATGTGTATAAAACAGAAGTCTATGCATTGGCCCGGTATATCAACAAGGATGAGGAGGTCATCCCGGAAAATTCCATCGTAAAGCCCCCATCGGCTGAATTGAGACCCGATCAGAAGGACAGCGACAGCTTGCCGGATTATGGTATTCTGGATCAGATCCTCTACCAGTATATCGAGGGTCATCAGAGTCCGGAAGACATCATTGAAACAGGTTTTGATGAGCTGTTGGTACGGCGCGTATTGCGAATGGTGAACATCAATGAATTCAAGCGACATCAAACAGCCCCGGTGCTCCGCGTATCCACCAAGGCCTTCGGAATGGGTCGACGGATGCCTATTGTCGGGAAATATCTGGCCTGACCCTTTGGTGTCTGAGGTGTTAAAACAATCACGGACCGTTGTAAAGCCGATCAACCTCGTTACTTTTGAAGGATGAAAGGATTCTCTTTTTGTACACAAGCGATCTGTATTTCCTTCTGTCTGATGGCAGTCTCGCCCTTCGTTTCGCAGGCACAGCAGGTCGTCTTTCAGGAAGAGCCTGATATCCGCTCTATGATCGATCGGTATGTCCAATCCAATCGGAGTCCAGACCGACTGATCGATGTATGGAAGATCCAAATCTCGGCGACAGTCGACCGGAGGCAAATGGAGCAAGCTAAAAACGTTTTCAGACAACGTTACCCGGGGTATGATCTGAATGCCACATATGCAGAGCCCTATTACAAGCTACAGGTGGGTGCCTACTTTGAAAAGCGCAAAGCGCAAGCTGTGGCTTATAAGCTCAAGCAATACTACCCCGGGGCTTATTTGACCCATGACAAGGTGAAGCTCTCCGAGCTGACCGATTGAACAAGATATGCTGCAACCCAAACGAAAGCGATTTGACGGGCTGCTCCTGATCCTGTATGTCAATCTATTGATCATCGGGCTGTTCATGATCTACTCGTCCAGCCAAACAGGAGGAGAAGCCATTGATCTGATGAATCTTCAGTCATCCCTGGGGCGGCAGATGTTGTTCTCAGGCGTCTCCCTGGTGGCGATCCTGTTTATTATGACCATCTCCACTGAATTCTGGAAAACCTTTGCCGCTTCGATCTATGTGATCTCGATCATCGGCTTGATCCTGGTGCTCTTTCTGGGATCAGAGATCAAAGGTGCTCGCTCCTGGTTTGCATTGGGTCCATTCTCCTTTCAGCCAGCTGAGTTTGCCAAGCTGGGCACACTCCTCTTGTTGTCTTCCTTCCTGAGCAATTTTCGGACAGACCTCGATGAACTCAAATATCAGGGCATCGCCTTACTCATCCTGATCCTGCCCATCAGTTTGATACTGTTGCAACCCGACGCCGGATCAGCTCTCATTTTCATTGCTATGTTAATCCCTCTCTACAGGGCTGGATTTCCGGCAGGATACTTCATTTTGGGAGGATTGATGGCCAGTGTCTTTGTGCTGGCATTGGTGCTACCTATCGATATAATGCTCTTTTGCATATTGTTTATCGGCCTGGCCAGTCTGATGCTCAGCTTTGATCGAAAATATCAGTGGATGATCGCTCTGACCTTACTGGGGATCGTATCCATCATCTCCTGGCAGGAGGAATTTGCAGGGTTGTTAACGGGGCTGCTCGGCCTGTTTTGGATTATTCTTGGCATACTGGCTTATCGGGAAGGGCGTGGACGATATCTGGTTTTTGTCAGTATTCTAATGATCATTTGCGCCACACTGGCTTTTTCGTCCTTTTATGTTTACAATAATGTTCTTCAGCCACACCAACAAGAGCGGCTGGATGTATGGTTGAACCCTCAGAAGTGCGACCCTCGGGGCGCTCTGTATAATGTCCTTCAATCAAAACTGGCCATCGCATCTGGAGGGCTGGAGGGAAAAGGATTCCTGGAAGGGAACATCACGAAATTGAACTATGTCCCCGAACAAACAACAGATTTCATCTTCTGTGCAGTCGGCGAAGAGCAGGGTTTTATTGGCACATTCGGGGTCATCTTGTTATTTACCCTGCTCGTCCTGCGCCTGGTTCAGATCGCAGAGCGACAGCGCACCGATTTTTCCCGGTTTTTCATCTATGGCGTAGCTGGTATCATCTTTATCCACTATTTTATCAACCTGGGGATGACCATGGGACTGGTACCTGTCATCGGCATCCCGCTACCCTTCTTGAGTTATGGTGGTTCATCCCTCCTCTTCTTCAGCGTTCTGATCGCCATTGTTCTCAAACTTGATTTCGGCAACCGGCTTCGGCAAGGTTAGGGTGTAATCCCAGAATAAGGTCGTAGCATCCAGTCCACCCGAGCCGGCACGGCCAGAATCGGATAGCGTCGATGAGTGGGTTCATAGTATGGGGAATGCCTGTAGATCCAATCCAGGATAGATTCTGAATCCGCCTTCCATTCAGGATGTTCGACCAGGGCCTGGTCCAATTCCTTTTGCATGGCCGGATGATCTCCCAACCATGCTGCTGCCAGATCTTCAAAAACATAGGCTGAGAAATACTCCTTCTGATTGATGATACCATCCATAAAGTTCCAGGCAAACCAGCTGTCGGGCGCTCGTGGATCCATAGTGGCCATCAGATAAGCAATCGCATGTTGATCGGCCGGAATCCAAAGATCACCTGTTCTGACTCGCGTTTCTTCCATCCGCTCATCCACTTGCACATTCATATGCGGAAAGTGGCCTTCGTACGGTTGGGGTGACGTTTTTTCCTGTCTGATATAGTACACCGGAGCCCGAAGAACAGTATCGCGATCGATGCGAAACATAACCACATGATTGACCGCCAATCGCTCGATGATTTCGGTCCAGGATTGGGGGAGGATCCAGCCAATGGGTCGATGGATCTCCGCAACAGAGCGATACCGAGGAAAATACGGGATCATCCGTTCGAATGGACGGCTTCGATCATAGTACAACCGATCCAATCCTGTGACCTGGCTCCTCTTGTACCCATGTTGAAAACCACGAAATAACAGTGAATCTGGTCGACTTGTATCCAATGTCCATTGGATCGGCCAGACAGCCTGTTCCTGGACTTGTTTTCGACCAGTCACCCGAGCCTCATGGAGGGGCACCCGCAATTGAGCAGCCAGCCGAAGCAGCGATCGCAGAAACCAATATGTACTGCGCACTCGATCCGGAAAGGGTTTGAGCATATGGGTCTCTGGCATAAATCCAAGGCACTGAAACAAGGCCGCGTATCAGGTAGAATACCGGGGCAGATCCAGGAATCCATGAATGCCTGTTTCGGGCGGGCCATCTGTATGGACATATGGGGTCATGGGCCATCCGACATCGTCCATGGATCGGTACAGTTCGGGAAGGAGGACCGTTTGCTGAAATTCAGCCAGGGCCGAAGGAAGCTTATCGGGTTGGGTTGCAATGACCGTGATCGTAGCCTGATAATCGGCGCCATTTGAGGTATGGGTATCAACAAACAGGTCTGGATCCCACTTTTGAAACAACCGGGAAAACGTGAGGGCATTTCGCGAATCGCATTTGACAAAGTCCCGGTTCAGATCCAGATTGCAACCATTGCCTCGAAAGCCCTGCAGTCGGGGTCCATCCTGATTGGCCCGATAGGTGGGACTCCTGGCCAACCCTCCGTCGGCATTGTAATACGGTAGGATCACGATGACCACGTCCTGGAGGACCTTTTGTAACGCCGGCTGAAAAACCAGGTCTCTGGCCAACATCAGACAGGCATCCACTCCCTCAGATTCGCCGGGATGAATGGCATTATTGATCAGAACAACGGTTCTTCCACTGGCTTTGATCCGATCAGGATCCACCTCTCCATCCGCGGTAATCACGACTTCATACAAAGGCAGAAATCCATCCGATACTCCACAGATACGGGTGTGAACCGATGGAAAGGTGCGGGCCAAACGGTCGTAATAACCATGGGCCTCTTCCCGAGTGGCCGACCAGCTTGTATCGCGTTCAAAAGGCGTCTTCCAGGGATCTTCTTCAGATTGTCCATATCCTTGCCCTGCGTAGAAAAACATCAGGAACAGGCAGAAAGCATTCACAGTAGGCATCGACCATAAGTTTGTGTTCAAGTTACTGTTTTTGGACACTCTTGGAGACTCGATGGCCGGTCGTCTGCAACTGCTATGATCCATAAAGTAGACCATCCTTTCCTCTGAAAGGACGGCTCGAGTGCTTCCTTTACCTCCCGGAAGACGGCTCGAAAAATGAAGAATTGCAGGTTTGGCTACAGTGATCCCTCCGACCTTTTGGAAATGACCATGAGCAACAAGCCATCCAAAGAAATGTATCTTAGCCGGGTATCCCTATTTCCATGGAGCACCCTTCTAACGGTATTGACCATTCTGTTCCGATGATCGACGATCTGTTGGATAGCGCCTGGGCACAACCAATGGGTAAAGATCGTCTGCAGGCCCTCTCCGATGGAGCACACATCCTTTGTGAGCGCATGATCACTTTTGGAAATGCTGCTTTTGATCGCATCAAAGAAGCTGGGGAAAAAACCCTGAAGGATCACGATGACATGATGGTCACCTACTCCTGGTCACGAAGTGCCAAAGCTACATTGTTGCTGTGGCGAGATATTGTCTTTCGACATCACCAGGCCCTGCTGGCATTCGATCGAAAAGAAGTAGACGAAGCCGGGCTGGCCAGTCTGGCAGACAGAAGCCAGCAGATCCTGGAAAAAGCGGCACTTGATCTGACCCAACAAGCAACTCGTCCCGATGATTCTGTTCGCCATCTGACCAAGGCGGTGAAATCCTGGTCGCTACAGGCCAATCCATGGCCCATTTATCGGGACCAGTTGAATGCTATTGCAGGCCAATGTTCCGATCTGGTCACCACGAACAATCTGTTGCGTCAACTGGCCGGACAAATCACTCGACTGGGTAATTCCATCGATCAGACGCTGGATATAACCATTCAGGACATGGGAATGCTCGCCTCTCATCTGGATCAGATCCAGGAAGATCTAACCGCCATTCCAGAAAAGGTGATCAAAGCATCCATTCAGAAGGTGGTATCCCGGATCGATGCAGTGGAAACATTTTCCAGAAGTGCCATTTCGACCAATCCATTTTTGACCATTCTGGAGAAGTTTCTGATCCAACTTCCAGATGATCTGCTGATTCCGATGGATCTGAGGGGTGGATATATCCAGACCCGGGAAATACGCATTCGCAAAAGTTTCAGAACCTGGCTAGAGGCAGAGCTCATGCCACTGATCTATGAGGTGATCGAAACCCGTGATGAACACCACAGTGGAACAGCCATCGTGCTCACCAACCTGAAAAATCGACTTTCTGCCACATTGGAAGGAGCGGCCAATCTGGCGACGCCTCAACAACGGCAGGAACTTCTTCTTGCCATGAATGACCGGAAGAACAGCATTCCTCCAGCGCGTGAAGCCATGATCCAATTGCGCAAGGAAGCGATGAGTCGCCTGGAAACCTCGACCAATGTCCGGGATATGCAGAACGCGGACAGAACCTTTCTGGCTATGCCCCTGGAGTCCTCTTTACAGCGGATGACAGACCATTCCAGTGCACTGAGCTCCACGATCGCCAGCCGATTTCGTAAGATCCGGAATGCCCTGTTGACCTGGCAACGTCAGGCCAAAAGAGAGGAGTCCCTCAGTGTGGGTGAACGACTGTTGCGCTACATCAAAAGTCATACGCCGGATCCAGCAGCTGAGATGTATACAAGCCTCTTCCTGACTGGCGGTTTTGTCGGCGATGCCTTGTTGGTCAGCCGGCAATCCGAACTGAAACGTATTCGCCATTGTCTGGCAGAGTGGCGAGAAGGATATCGCGGAACGGTTTTGCTGACCGGTGGGCGATACAGTGGTAAAACCATGTTTGTGGAGTCCTTTTCACGCAATCATTTTCCATCCGCCACCATCCGTCTGCAGCCCGGTCAGCCGATCGTGCTGGGTGGACGAACGTTTACACCGGAATTCGACCTTGAGCCAGCTTTGGATTTTATCGGCAAATATGCCTTACACAGCCGGGCGATGGTCTGGATCGATGATCTGGAAAACTGGTCAGAGGCCGGAGCATCCCTGAATCGCAATGTGCGGTTCCTGGTTCGGTTCATGGATACTCATTCGCCAAAACTATTTTTTGTCCTATCCACCAATCGCATCTTACTTCCCCACCTGGATCGCACACATGGTCTGGCGCGCAGTTGTCAGGCGATCATCCATCTCGACAAACTGGATCCTGTGCACCTGCAAAACGCTATTTTGATCCGCCATGGAGCCACTCATAAAACACTTGTCGACGAACAAGGTCAGCTGATGGAAACAGAACAATTTGTACGGGAGATTCGACAATTACACCGCTTCACGAAAGGCAACATTGGGATCGCTTTGTATTCATGGGCGTCCCGGATCCGGGTACATGGTGACCAGGAAGTCCGGATGGCAGAGGCGTCCACCTATTCCCTTCCCCAGGTGATGGATGCTCGCAGTTTTCCATTGTTTCGCGTACTTCTCCTGTACCGTCAGATAAATGAATATCGATTGCGAAAATTGTTCGGTCCAGACTTTGACACTGAATTCTCTCCCATTGTCCGGCGATGGCTCAGTCTAGGTGTACTCAAACGAAGTGCTGAAGGCTGGTTGGAGATCCATCCTGTGGTGGCGTATGAACTGATCAAGCAACTGGAGCTCTATTCAGCCGAGCCCCTTTATTCCGAATCCACTCTGACTGCATATGGAAACCATTAACCCCAACTGGACATCCTGGATCCTGCTGCTCTTCATTTTGGTCGGGCTGTGGATGCTGGTTCGCTTTCTGGAGCGGAGCTTCCCCGGATTTCTGCGTGCCTTACCATTACCCCCCAGTAGTATCCTGATCCTTCGCCTGATGCGGCGATGGATGCCACTTTTTATATTATTGATCCTGGCCTGGCAGTTCCTCTTGATCGCTCCCCTGTCAAATGGTATTTTCCTCGTGTTGGTCATTCTGGGAAGTTTCCAGGCAATTCAGTCCTTTTTCCTGGGCTGGGCGATACGCAGTCGACTGGTCCTGTATCCTGATCCCTGGCTTCGCTGCGGGGAGATCAGTGGCCGCGTGGACCGATTTGGTCTCCTTGGCCTGGAAGTCGTCAACCCCCAGGGACGCCACAGCCTGTATTATCAATTGTTAAGCCGAAAAGGGTACAGTTTGCTTCCCACTGGAGGAGAAGACACCTTCCTGGAATGTCTGCTGGAAGCCGAAGAAAAAATTACAGGGAAAGACCCGGGCCAAACCCTCCGCGATCTCCTGGCTTTGTGCCCCTATACGGATTGGAATCACCCACCCCAGATCCGCACAAACCATCTCGCCCAAAACCAGTTCTTACTTCGGGTTAATCTACTGACAGGCCGTTTCGAAGGCGCGTTCCAAAACCTGCTTTCCGAATCAGGTTATCGCTCCATTCAACCCTCTTCCGACGAGCCATTGACCGATTCATCTTCCACCACCGAATGAACCCCTGACTACTATGGATATCCTGGCGTCATACAACCTGATCATAGAGGCAAGCCTCATCATCATACTGTCCTTTTTCTTCAGTGAGCTCTCACGAAAGACCAATGTCCCGTCCGTGCTGATGTTGATCACCCTGGGTATCGGCCTGAGGTTTGGACTCGATAGCATGGGTATGGGCTACCTGGATTTCTTTCCCGTCCTGGAGATCCTGGGGATCGTCGGATTGATCATGATCGTTCTGGAAGCAGCTCTCGAACTCGAATTACACAAGGACAAGCTCGTCCCTATTGGCAAAGCGATGCTCATTGCTCTTCTTGGTCTGGTCATTTCAGCATGGGTAGCCGCCCTGATCCTCGAGCATTTTATCGAAGGCATGACGACTCGTCAAGCCTGGATCTATGCGACTCCCTTATCTATTCTGAGCAGCGCCATCATTATCCCCAGCGTGACCGGGCTCCAGGCAGTAAAAAAGGAATTTCATATCTATGAAGGGACATTCAGCGATATCCTGGGGATCATGCTGTTCTACTTTCTGGTCGCACCGTACGAATCATTAAACGGAGGTGATTCTGTTGGTGGATTTTTTGGCACACTGATCCTCACGATCGTGATCTCTGTTCTGGCGAGTTACCTCATCGTTGTGATCTTTCAACACATCCGTTCCCAGGTCAAATTGTTCCTCTTGATCGCCGTTCTCCTCTTGCTCTATGCCTTTGGCAAACAAATGCATCTGTCTTCCCTGATCATTATTTTGATCTTCGGTCTGCTGATCGCCAATCGAGGCGTCTTCTTCCAGGGTAGACTCGCCAGATTCCTGCACGTAGAGAAGGCGAAGGATATCTATCATGGTCTGCATATTCTCACCCTGGAATCCTCTTTTGTCGTCCGGACCTTCTTTTTTGTGATCTTCGGGATCACCATCAGTCTGGCATCTCTGGCCGATCGTACCGTTGTTGTCATCAGCCTACTGATCCTGGCTTCGATTTACTTGATCCGCTGGGTACTGTTACGTGTCTTTATAGGCGCGAACATTACCCCGCAATGGGCCATCGCCCCAAGAGGATTGATCACCATTCTGCTCTTTTATGCTATTCCAGTGGAGGCTCAAGTAGTGGCTTTTGAACCAGGTATTCTGCTCTTTGTCATCCTCTTTACCGGGTTGATCATGACCGGCGCGATGATCTACGACAAACGCCGTCATCATCGTTCCACCCGGATTGCCCAAAACCAACCAGTAGGATATATCCAATGGCAGGCACCTGAAGTGGAGCCCAAATCACCTCCATCAACTGAGGGAATAAAATAGCACCCCTCTGGACAGAAGTGTATCTTCGTCCAACCTGACCCAACATGCTTCACCACACCACCTATACAAAAGGGGGCACTGCCCCCTGGGTTGCCTTTATCCATGGTGCCGGCGGCAGCTCTTCGATCTGGTATAAACAGATCCGCGCCTTCCAGGACAGGTTCAATATTCTACTGGTGGACTTGCGTGGTCACGGCCAGTCAAAATACCCGGCGGAACAACATACCACCAAGTATACTTTCGAACAGATCGCCCGGGATGTACTGGAGGTGATGGACCACCTGCGAATACCTTCCGCCCATCTGGTAGGCATCTCGCTGGGGACCATTATCGTTCGCGAGATCGCAGAAATCCGACCGGACAGGGTGCGCAGCATGATCATGGCAGGCGCTGTCATGAAAATGAATGTGCGCGGAAAGATCCTGATGCGCTTTGGCGTGTGGTTCAAGACCCTGGTGCCTTACCTCCTCCTCTACAAGTTTTTTGCATTTATCATTATGCCCCGACGGCAGCATCGGGAGTCCCGGTCCCTGTTCATCCGCGAAGCGAAGAAGCTGGCGCAAAAGGAATTCATTCGCTGGTTCCGATTGGCTGCTGATGTCAATGCCAAATTAAAGTGGTTTCGGATGAAGGAGTTGCCCATTCCGACCCTCTATATCATGGGCGATCAGGACCATATGTTCCTGCCCTCCATTCGGCATCTGGTGCATGCCCACGCCCGAACAGCCCGTCTGGCCATCGCACCGCAATGTGGCCATGTGGTCAATGTGGAACAACCCGGTTACTTCAATGCAACCGCCATTGACTTTCTGGGGCAACTGGAGGGCGTTTAGATCAACGGAGAATGATCCCGAAATCGTCTTCGGGGAATGGGTATACCTCCTGTAATGCTGCTCGCTGGTCTGGCCGATCCACCTGTTGTTCCTTCACTTTCTCTTGTAAAGACTTGATCTTTTCTTCTAATGCTTTCGATTGCTTGTTTCCGCGAGAGATCAACACAAAGGCTGCAACCATTCCTACGATCAGAAGGAAAAGAATGATCATGCAACCCATGGCCACCCCATCGAACGGATCGGAGGGGGGAGTGCCTTTTGATTGTCGAGTGAATGGTAAGGCTTTGCCCATGGTTGTAAGTTTTCGTCAACGTGCTGGTGGAATAAGAGTACGATTCACCATTTTGTATGACCAAAAATAAAGGGCGTCAGCTATCAGATTGTGGCAACATTTCCCACAATCACATAAATTATTATTATATATCAATACGATCTCTTGATCTGGACCGCGTTGAACAGAACGTGAATTATCAATATGTTTACTGCACCAATCCACTCCTGCCATGCCTGTAGACACGCCTGCTGATCTTCTTCGCCCCTGGACTCTGGAGGATGTCCCAAACTTGATCCGTCTTGGCGGCAATGAAAAGGTTGCCCGATTCATGACGGATGCCTTTCCACATCCTTATACAGAAGAGCACGCGAGGCAGTTTATCCAGAAGGCCAATAGCCAAGAACCTGCTCGCATATTGGCTATTACTTCCGGCCAGGAAGCGATCGGTGGAATCGGCTTGCATCCCGGTACTGACATCTACAGACGAAATGCCGAACTGGGGTATTGGCTGGGGGAGCCTTTCTGGGGGCAGGGCATCATGACGAAGGCCATCCGGAATATGGTGTCATATGGATTTGAACACCTGGATATCCACCGGATCTATGCCCGGCCCTTCCACACCAATATCGGATCTCAACGGGCCCTTGAAAAAGCCGGCTTTATCCTTGAAGCCCGCCTCGAAGGGACCATCATCAAGAACGAGGAAATCCTGGATGAACTGATCTACGCCATCCGTCGATAGGAAACGTTCAGGCCCAGAAGCAAAAGGCCCGATACTATGCGCATCGGGCCTTTTGAGTTTCTGTGTTGTGGTGAATCAGGCGGCTGCCTCCTGTATGGTGACCAGCAGGGCCACCTCATTCTTCAGCACTTCAATAAATCCGCTCTGGATCTCCACATTCTTGATACTTCCGTCTGTCAGGATGATCCGGATATTGCCGGGGTCCAGGCTGGAGACGATGGCGGCGTGATTCTCGAGGACTTCGAATTGTCCACCGGTGCCAGGCACACGGACAGATGTTCCTTCGCCTTCGAAGATCTTGCCGCTGGGAGTGAGGATCTGGATATTCATATTAATTCTGTGCTTCTGCCATGATTTTCTTCCCTTTCGCGATCGCATCATCAATGGATCCAACCAGGTTAAACGCGCTTTCCGGATACTGATCCACTTCGCCGTTCATGATCATATTGAAACCACGGATGGTCTCTTCGATTGGCACCAGTACACCTTTGAGCCCAGTAAAGGCTTCCGCTACGTGGAAGGGCTGGGAAAGGAAACGCTGTACCCGGCGAGCGCGGTGTACAACCAACTTGTCCTCTTCAGACAACTCCTCCATCCCCAGGATGGCGATGATATCCTGCAACTCGTTGTAACGCTGGAGGATGTTCCGCACGGCCTGCGCCGTATTGTAATGTTCAGCACCGATAATGTTCGGGTCCATGATCCGTGATGTGGAATCCAGCGGATCCACAGCCGGATAGATCCCCAGGGACGCAATCTTTCTATTGAGTACTGTGGTCGCATCCAGGTGGGCGAAGGTGGTTGCCGGCGCGGGGTCGGTCAAGTCATCCGCAGGTACATATACCGCTTGTACAGAGGTAATGGAACCACGCTTGGTCGAGGTGATCCGCTCCTGCATCAGACCCATCTCCGTGGCCAGCGTTGGCTGATACCCTACCGCAGATGGCATCCGGCCCAACAGAGCGGATACTTCAGAGCCGGCCTGGGTGAAACGGAAGATATTGTCAATAAAGAAGAGAATGTCCCGGCCACCCTGTGGGTCGCTCAGGTCACCATCCCGATAGTATTCGGCGATGGTCAGTCCGGAAAGGGCAACCCGGGCACGTGCACCGGGAGGTTCGTTCATCTGTCCGAACACAAAGGTCGCTTTGGACTCTTCCAGGTCGGTGGCACTGACCTTGCTCAGGTCCCATCCGCCTTCCTCCATAGAGTGCATGAAGTTCTCACCGTACTTGATGATCCCGGCTTCGAGCATCTCCCGGAGCAGATCGTTTCCTTCACGGGTCCGCTCACCGACACCGGCGAATACGGAGATACCATCATATCCTTTGGCGATATTGTTGATCAGCTCCTGGATCAATACGGTCTTTCCGACACCGGCACCACCGAAGAGTCCGATCTTTCCGCCCTTCTGGTAAGGCTCGATCAGGTCGATGACCTTAATACCGGTGAAGAGAACTTCAGTCTCGGTAGACAGCTCCTCATAGATCGGTGGATCCCGGTGAATGGCATATGCATTCGTTGTTTTGTCAACAGGTTGGAGGCCGTCGATCGGATCACCGACCACATTGAACAGACGTCCACGAATCGCTTTTCCGGTTGGCATCATGATGGGCTGACCATTGTCGGTCACCTTCATGCCCCGTGTCAAACCATCGGTTGCATCCATGGCAACTGCACGAACACTGTCTTCTCCCAAATGCTGCTGGCACTCCAGGATGAGGATCTCTCCATCCTGTCTGACAACCGTCATGGCGTTGAGAATTTCGGGGAGCTTGTTGTTCTCACCGGAGAACATGACGTCCACTACAGGGCCAATGATCTGTTTGATGGTTCCTACGTTTGCCATAACGGGCTTTATTCTGGTCTGTGATAAGGTTTTCAGAAAATCGGTGCAAAGATACTCGTTTTCCTTCTCCGCCCAAACAAAACCTCAATTTTCACGCTTATATAGAAGTGGTTTTCGAGCCCGGCAAATAATTTATTGACCTTTACTCCAATGATGACAGCATTTCTGAAAAAATACGGCTTTTGGATCCTGGCAGGAGGTCTCCTGCTGGCCCTCTTTGGCAAATATCTGTATCTCAAGCCTCGATTCGTGCAAGGTGAGGTCGCGCCACCCTTTTCCGCTCCCCTTCGGGATCGGACAACGTTCTCGCTGAAAGATCTGAAAGGTGACTATATACTCCTCGATTTCTGGGGGAGCTGGTGTGGTCCCTGTCGCCAGGCCAACCCGGGACTGGTCCGGCTATACAAGGAATTCGGCCGGGAAGGATCCGGACAAAAGCCCGGTTTTCATGTGGTGTCGGTAGGAGTCGAAACCAATCATCAACGATGGGAAAAAGCCATCCAGGAGGATGGCATGGTGTGGCCCTATCATGTGACTGATACCGATCTGTTCAAAGGTGAGATCGCCCGGCTGTATGGCGTGAAGTCTATTCCGACGAGCTATTTGATCAACCCGGACGGCCTGATCATCGGCGTCAACCTGTCGGAAGAGAAACTACATGATGAGCTGACGGAGCGCCTGGCGGCCAACTGACAAATTGACTGGAAATATCCGGTGGCAGAGTAATTGTACCCGTTTTGCAAAAGAGAACACATGACAAAGAATAAGGACCATAGCCCGGAAGAGACCATGGACCAGGATCAGGATATGCTCCATGAGGACAACTTCACCCACCCGCATGATGAGCAACCCCAGGATACAGTGAGCTCAACGTCGGGAACAGGAGGGGAGTCCGAAGACCTCAAGGATAAATACCTGCGTCTCTTTGCCGAGTTTGACAACTTTAAGAAGCGGAACATTCGCGAACGACTGGACCTGATGAAATCCGCTTCTCAGGACATGATGACAGCCATCCTGCCCGTTCTGGACGATTTTGACAGGGCGCAGAAAAATGCAGAAGCCCAGGAAAGAACCGATGATCCGGTCCTGGAAGGCTTGTTGTTGGTGCATTCCAAACTGTCCGGTATCCTCAAACAGAAAGGTCTCGAAGACATGGACCCTGTCGGCGAAGACTTTGACCCGGAACTACATGAAGCGATTACAGAAATACCTGCTCCGTCACCCGAGTTGAAAGGCAAGGTGATTGACACCATTGAAAAGGGGTATCTACTGAATGACAAGATCATCCGCTACGCCAAAGTCGTCGTCGGATCCTAAACCCCCTCCAGATACCCACCAAGCAACCACATGGCAAAAAGAGATTTTTACGAGATACTGGGCGTTCCCAAGGACGCGGATGAAGCGACACTGAAAAAGGCTTACCGAAAGGTGGCCATGCAATATCATCCCGACCGCAATCCGGGCAATACCGAAGCAGAAACGAGGTTCAAAGAAGCCGCAGAAGCCTATGAGGTCCTCTGCGATGCGGACAAACGGGCGCGATACGATCGCTTCGGCCATGCCGGCCTGGACGGTATGCAGGGCGGAGGCGGACATGGCTTTGGTGGCGGTATGACCATGGAAGACATCTTTGCTCAGTTTGGTGACGTGTTCGGTGAGGGTGGCAGTCCCTTTGATGCTTTTTTTGGCGGCGGCGGTGGTCGCGGTCAGACCCGTGGTCGGGGCCAGAAGGGTAGCAACCTGCGGGTCAAGCTAACGCTCAGCCTGGAAGAGATCGCACATGGTGTCTCCAAGAAGATCAAGGTCCGCAAACAGGTCGCCTGTGCCACTTGTGATGGGAGCGGGGCCAAGGATAAAAACTCTATTGCAACTTGTACTACTTGCCGCGGCGCCGGTGTCGTTCGGCAGGTCAAGCAGACCTTCCTGGGGACGATGCAAACCACAGCAGCATGTCCGACCTGTCACGGATCGGGACAAACCGTGACGGCCAACTGTGGCACCTGTAAAGGAGAAGGGCGACAGATGGGTGAGGAAACCATCGGCATCGATATCCCGGCTGGGGTAGAAGATGGCATGCAGCTGTCGCTGCGTGGCAAGGGAAATGCCGGCGCCAAAGGTGGACCCAATGGCGATCTGCTGATCACCATCGAAGAAGCCCCACATGAGGTGTTGCACCGGGAAGGATCGAACATAATCTTCGATCTCTATGTCAGCATTGCGGATGCGGCCCTCGGCACTTCCGTAGAAGTCCCGACCCTCGATGGGATGGTGAAGATCAAGATCCCGACCGGCACCCAGAGTGGAAAGATCTTTCGATTGAAAGACAAGGGGCTGCCCCAGGTACAGGCTTATGGCAAAGGTGACCAGTTAGTCCATGTCAATGTCTGGACCCCGAAAAAACTCAGCGATGAGGAGAAGAGCATCCTGGAACAAATCCGGGAAATGCCCAACTTTCAACCTACCCCGGAAAAAGGGGAACGCACGTTCTTTGATCGGATGCGGGATTATTTCAGTTGATCCGCATTGGCCTCCTCTACAGGCTTACTTTTTAAAAAGAAAAGACCACTTGTTTGCTGGAACAAGTGGTCTTTTCTTTTACCCAAATATAGAAAGGCAATACTATTTCGAAAATCATATTGTCAAGCACTTGACAAATCGAACCTGCTCGAACTGCTAAAGATTCATGAACTTTAGATTCTCCACAATGGGGATCAGTCAACTCAGCTTTCTTGGATCGTACTGTCATGCAGATTCTTCAAGTTTTTCTTTTCTGTCTCATCCTTCCGTTATCCCTCCATGCAGGTTCGATATTGAGAATTGATATAGGGATCAAGAATACAACCCTCCTCTGGGTTGGAGATGGGCATCGAGAAACCCATTGCTTGTCCAACCAGGAGAATTTCGATGAAACCATACATGGATGATTTCAGCAGTTCATGCCTGAAGGCGGCGAAATCCTTTTGTACGCACACAGCATGTTAGGGGATGCACCCGGCTATTCAGATTATGCCGAATGGATTGTGAGGAAACATTTCCAAGAGGACAAATTGCTGATGATCGTGGAATGGGGCGGATGGAATCCACTCTATCATGCACAACTCCAGTTGGCCCGAGATAAGGCTCCGGTGTTGGCACGAATCCTTGATGCAATTGAACCTGTATACGCCATCAACATCCTCAGCCACAGCATGGGGAGCGATCTGATCCGGATTGCGTTATTGGAATCGTCAACCGTTGCTGTTCATACATGGATCCTTCTGGCACCGGATATTGCAAGGCATGATTTCACCCGAGATTTACCTGTGCTCCAACATCATGTTAAACGGATGGCCATATTTACGGCCAGGCATGATCCTTTTTTAACTCTTGCAAAAATTCTCCGCAAGGAGCCGGTCCTGCGACTTGGGGATCGAAGCCAACTGGAGGTCTCCTTCTATGAAACAGAACATTTTGGATGTAAGCTGATAAAGCATGGTGCCTGGTTGGTTTGTCAAGACTTGCGCGATGCAATTAAAAAAATTGTCAATAAGCCTTGAACCGAACCATGTGGAAGAGAAACACCTGAAAAAATGTTGTCACTCTTGGAAATACCAATCCCCCAAGCTTTAAGAATAAAATCAGGTTAATAAGGACTTGCGAAATCCAGGCTCCACGAAAGTGTCAAATGAATAAGGACCTCAACCACCATCCCTTCCAGGTTTTGAATCTGTTCGGAAAAGGGGAGCCTCCATGAAATATAGATCAATAGACTCTTTCACTATTTCGAACGGATCCATGTATCAGAGAATAACGATGATGCTGGCAAATATGATATTCCGTACATTATTAATTCCGCTCACTCCATGACCACCACCTGCTCTACAGCTATTACTCGGCTTCCATCCTGCAACTGGAGAGTATACACTCCGCCAGGAAGATGGCTGGTATCCATTTGGTAAATATAGCTATAAGGCGCAAACCGGTGGACATGGACTTCATGCCCCATCGCATCAAATAACCTCAGGTACAGGGCTGCATTGCGATAATCCGGCATCGTAATTTCGACCCCCAAAAGACCACGTACTGGATTGGGCCATACACGAATATGTGGCACTTCATTTATCGGGGTAACTATCGAAGTACTGATCGTGTCGCAATCACTCCCAACTAAAGGCCCTAACCGATAATTGGGGTAATGGACGAGGCCATTATGATTGAATACAGGTAAGTCAAATGCATTGATCACAAATTGGCAGTCAGGCGCAGGCAAATCCGGATACTCTACCACATGGAGACAAAGCCCTGATCCTATAGGACTGACATAAATCTTGCCATCAGGAGCTAGTTGGGCGATAGCACGCCCTGTATTACAATAGGGTTTTGGTTCGCCTAATAATGGCAGTTCAATCAGTTTCAATGGTTCTGCCCACAAATCCACCTGATAGCAGGGGGCATTATTCAGAATATACAAATATTGACCTGAAGGAGAAAATTCCAGGTCACCGATTGTGCCATTTCCAGGTTCAACAATAGGCTCCTCAAAGGGTAAAAATCGATGGTCCACAAATGTGCCTGTACACCGATCAAATTCATAGATCCACAGACCTATTGAAGTATTGATTCTGGCCAAATACCTTCCATCCTGACTGAATGTTAGAAATCCAAATGTTCTAATGGTATCCCCATATGGATACGGCAATTCAACTACAGAATGTAAACTGACACCATCCTCTGCTAATAAGGCAATATGAAATTTGTGAGCATAAAATTCTGCTCCGATGATCCACCAGTCTCTACCATTGCCATGCTGAACAACTGTCAGATTCTCAAAATTTGCACTGGTAATTTCAATGTTCTTTTCTATGACCGCACCTTTACCATTGTTGGCGGTCAAATCGATCTTTGAATATAATATGGGATCCAATACTAATAATAATCCGGCAAAGAAATCACCGGTGTCAATAATTCCATGTATGACATATGAAAAGTTTTCAGGACTTTTTGGATCTGGAAGAGGCACCAATGCATTGGAAGCAGGATATGACTGTGAAACCTTTTCCCATAACCATGAATAATTCAAGGAATCCCCATACAACATAATTTGACCGGTCGTGTCATAAATAGCCTTGCCGTTAGAATAATAACGCAGTACCCCTTCTGCATCGGAGTAGGTACCCGAACAGGAATTAAATCGATACCGACCATGCATGGGCAAGGTGTCAAACGTAATATCCGGCTGCCCAAACTGCATGGATATGATCTCAAATCTGGGAAATGTATCCACAATCGTTGCCGCACCCATCACCCAATTGTAATCATGTTTCTGCGCAATCAGACTGCAGCAGAGGATCAATGAGAAAGGGAGGCTATAAAAGAACCGCTTCATCTGAGAAAATTAAAATGGCCTGGCAAAAGATATTGCCAGGCCACATGGTCTATTGAGTTATTGTTTAATCACTGGCAATTGAACAGGATCCATACCTTCGCGGACTACTTGAATCATGTAAGTTCCTGAAGGAAATCCACCAAAATCCAAATCAACTGACTTCGCATTGGATTCTTGATAAAGAACGGGCACGCCAGCCATGTTATAGGCCGATATCCGTACTTCACCACCAACTTCCACCCCAGTGTAATTCAATCGGCAATAATGTTGTGTCACCGAAGGATGAACAGTCCAATTGCCTTCATCGACCTTGTCCGATCGCATGGTCAAGCTCTCTTCAATGATAAAACTACATCCAGCATTCTCAAGTGCCGGTTGATTCATACCCAGGCTACGGAGTACACTTCTTGAGAAAGGGACGGCTAAACCATCTACCCAGAGGCATCCGTCTGCCAATACTTTCAATTGTGACAGACTGGCCGGTTGAATGGTGTGAAACGGATGCAGGACTTCGCCCAGCCAAATGTTCAATGTCGAATGAAACTGCACGTCCATTAACGACACTGGTGAAATGACGTTCAGTTGTGCATGAGCAAGATCAATCTCGGTGGCAAGATTCAATTGCCAATCGGTAAGCAAATCCAAAGCTTGCGTGCTGTTCACTGTCAGAATGGAGGCCAAACTGTCATATTGTAATGCTTCTATTCCAGTCAAGGTACCATTCACGATCCAAAGTGAATCAAGAATATCAAGTTGCAATTGCACACCTTCGCTGGATAATGCAATGTTCTGGAGGGTCGCCTCATCCGTGGCAGACATACTTCGGGCTGATCTTATATCCTGCATCAACATCCACATTTGGCCCTGGGGAGTAGTGAACATACCTTGCTGCCAGGTGACTGAAGATGGGAAGGCAATCAAGAGATCTGGATTGGCTTCCAGTTTGTCCAATAGATGCCAACGTGACCTCCAGTTGTAATACTCCTCGTCAAAATCAAGGGTGCCATTGATCAAACCTTGATCCAGACTGGTCAATTCATCATCGCCATTAGGATCGATCAAATTATTCGTGCATTGCGCCGGACTAATAACTACATTCGGATCATCTTGAAACCAACCTGGTGCTACTGCCTGGATTTTGTCGGGCCACAACACATTATTATTACCCGATTGATCCATTTGATCTATCCAAAACTTGGAAAGGTCATTCTCAAAGAAAGTTGGATTCCATGATTTAGCATCCATATTCACATAAAAGTCCGTGAATAGACTCGTTGGCCATTCATTGGCTGCACATTCCGAATTTATTGTCTGCTCACCAGTCACCGCTCCACCGAAATGTGCACCCAACACCAATCCATCAGTACCGCTGATAAATCGGTTAGAGCGCACATCAGAATCCACGCAGTATGATTCAAAATCAAGAGCCATAGCTACATTATCAAAATGATTGCATCTAACCCAGGCATCTGAAGCCCCATTTACAATGATCCCAGCACGATTGGGAGTTATTAATGGATTAAATCCATTCTGATCCTGCCCATTAAAGTCATTGTCCAGGATTTGGGTAAATACACTTCCGAAGTTCGCCTGTACACCGATATAATCATACCCGGTTCCGGTGACGTTAAACTTATTTTCATCGCGTATCCTTACTGTCTCAACGGCATCCAGATCGACTCCAGTACCTTCTGTGTGGATATCGAATTTGTTCGATCCAATTGAAATTTGGTGTGGAGAAAGGCTACCATTGATATATATACCCCAACTTCTAATCGGACTGAAGATGTCAATCTCGTTGTCTTCAATATTGGCTTTATATCCAAATCCATTGTCCAAAAAACACATGCCAATATCCCTGCTGGCAGCAATAGCGTTCATCTCAAATCGAGATGGCTTTGTGGATGGGGTCGATTTCACCAGAATAGCTGTATCACAAACGACCATATCGTTTCCGAAGACAAAGACTCGGCTATCCAATAAATGAATACCTCGCAGACAATTATCAAAATTGCTCGAGTAGTTTAACGCTGCATATCCGAAGCCAGTATACGTGTGATTACCTCCACTCAAATTACTGCTCAGGCCAGTATTGCAATCTCCATTAATCAGAATGCCGTTCCCAAAGTCGTTTGCTATGGTGGCTCCTGCGGGTCGAACATTTCTAAATACATTTGTCCCCCAATTATATGGTTGAGAGGTAGGATGTATACAGGATTGGTTGGCTATAATACCATTCTGTATATTTTCGAAAACATTCGATCCAATATCGAAAACGTTTGGCTTGTTATTGACTTCGATACCGACATAAGCAGTGTTAAAATAATTCGGGTATGGAGATTTTAACCCATTATTGATACCGGCGAATGTTGAGTTACGACAACTAAACAGTGTTCCTGCATGGCTTCCTGAAGGATCAAACCATACTCCAAATAAGTTGTTCTTAAATAAACAATGCCTGATTGTGAATTCAGCATTCGGCTCTAATGCATACGCGTGAATACCATCTCGAACCCATGAATTGGATATTACATGTCGGGATCCTGGATTCACACGAATGTGCTCCCACATTTCATCACAACCCTGTATCTGTGTCCAATTTATATTGAACAAGAAATTTGGGCCCGAGGATACTTCTATTCGGGCGTTTGGAGCCATGAAAATTCTTGAATCCGGTATCTGGTCCAGAGGCGCAAATGAACTTCCGAAAACGTATGCATTGCCGCAAGAAGGAACTGCATCAATTGTAAAAGTACCCGAGATGAAAATCCATTGAATCGGCATTGGATACGGAGTTGGACAAGACGGAGATGGGGGAGGATACATTTTACCAAGGGCAATGGCCTGGCTTAGCGTACTCACACCAAAATCGGAACCTACTTGTTGCAATGTTACTCCTTCCGGGGGCGTCGGCATAGGGATATTGCAAATGATTTGAGCTCTTAAAGAGCAGGATAGAGAACAAAAGAACAAAAGAACAAAAGAACAAAAGAACAAATTTGAAACAATTTGTTGAAATGGAAATCGGTAAAATGGGATGTGCGTTTCATGATGTGTAACTTTTAATGAACGATTCAGAATAATACACCTAATTTCATTAAAAAATAAATATTATTGTAAAATAAATAACACATATTCTCACATATAATTTGCTATTTATGAATAGATAAATACTTAATTTTGTTTGTTCATCATTTATTAGGATAGCTTTCCAAATAGTCAATTCGACAAATCCGTTTTCACCGAATATCGTTCTTTTTTCGCCTGAATGCAAATTTGTCGTGATTACGACCAATTTTACTCGAAACACCTCAATTCTAGGTCTGAACTACGGTTGAAATAGATATCACAGATAGCAGAAATTTGGTGTTGAACTTGGACTGTTCCTTCGGGATTCCAGATTTCGATATTTCTCATTCTGTTACTGGCGACTAAAGTCACCATTACAGGATGATTTTCACAAATTCGACAGTCTGACCTTTTTTCCTCAGAGCATCGTTTCGTTGGAAAGTGCCGTACCTTCGCATCATGCGCATGTGGATCATCTTACTCGGCACTGTACTTTTTGCTGCCTGTGGCAAACCCACCATCCTCGACCAGGAATTTGAGCTTCCTGAGTCCGGGTGGACCTATGCTGACTCGCTGCAGTGGAACTTTGAAGTGGCCGACACCAATGCCATCTACGACCTGCTCCTGACTATTGAACACGGTACGGACTTTCGGTACCAGAATTGCTATGTGCGATTCCATACCCTCTTCCCCCAGGGTCAACATCTGACCGAAACCGTCAGCCTGGAACTCCAGACCCAGGTGGGACAATGGCTGGGGGATTGTGGCAGCACGGATTGTGATCTGACCATCCCCATCCAGCAAAATGCCTTTTTCAACCAGCCAGGGAAGTATGCTATTCGGATGGAGCAGTATATGCGCCAGGACAGTCTGCCCGGGATCGAATCCTTCAATTTGCGGATTGAGGATACAGGGAAGCGGAGGGATCTTTAGTTTAGGAGTTTGGAGGGGAGGCTTGCCCGCCGAAGCTTTAGCGTAGGCGGGAGTCGAGGAGAATATTCTTTCGCCGTGTGCTCATAAACCCATCAGCGAATAACCGAATAAACGCCCTCCGAAGAGCCTTTCAATTCGCGTTTTTGCTTCTTTGCGTTTCAGTCAAATTACTCTTCCTTCCGGATCATCCAGCACTGGTGGATCTTCTTATTCCGGAAATCCGGTGGAATAGTCTGACTAGTGATGTTCTTCACCTGAATACCCTCTGGCAGGCGGTCTTCTTCCAGTTTGAACTTTCGCAGATTGGTGCTGAAGATCAGGGTGCCTCCACGGGCCAGACGCATCACTCCCGCTTCGATCAGACCGACGTGATCCCGCTGGATATCTAACACCGCCCGCATCATCTTGGAATTGGAAAAGGTAGGCGGGTCCATCACGATGAGGTCCCACTGATCCTGGGGTTTGACCCGCAACCATTCCAGTACATCTGCCCGCTCGATGACATGTTCCGGAGCCGACAACCCATTGACATCCAGATTGCGCTGGGCCCATTCCAGATAGGTGTTGGACAGATCCAAAGTGAGGGATGACCGGGCACCCCCGGCTGCGGCATACACCGTAAAACTCCCTGTATAGGCAAAGAGGTTTAGAAAACGCTTGCCCTGTGACAGCTCACGAACCATGGCCCGGGTCTGCCGATGGTCGAGGAATAAACCCGTATCCAGGTAGTCCTCCAGATTGACCAAAAAGGTCAGCCCGCTTTCCTGCACCTGGATCTCCTTGCCGGTGGCCGCTCGTTTTTCATACTGACTGTCCCCTTTTTGTGGAGCCCGTTCCTTGAATATGATTCGCTCATTGGGCACCTCCATGACCTCGCTGATGGTTTGCCGGATGATAAACCGCCAGGTGCGGTACTCGCGTTCATCCATGTCCATTTCCCGCTTGTATTCAGCCAGGTGGACCCAATCCCCATACCGGTCAATGACCAGCGGGTGAGAGGTCAGATCTGCATCATAGACCCGATAGCAGGTGATGCCCTGGCGGCGGGCCCACTTCCCCGTATGTTTGGCCATCTTCTGCAGCCGGTTGGCAAATTGCTCCTGGTCGTTCATGGGGTGAAGATCGGGAAGAATTATCTCCTGGTGATGAGAACCAGAAGTTGAATCACCACCCAGTCTCAAAGTCTCCTCATCTCAAAGTCTCTTTGTCCCTTCGTCTCTCAGTCTCCCCATCTCCTTTTATCTTCACACCATGCGATCATCCTCCTGGTGCATCCTCACTTTCGTTGGTCTGGCCGGTACCATCCTGCTAATGGGACGATGTACGCTTGGAACAGGGGAACAGGAACTGGCCTTTCTAAACCTGGATCCTTCTGTAGACTATGTGGGTATGGAAACATGCCGTTCCTGCCATGCCAACGTCTATGATACATATATCCACACCGGTATGGGTCAGTCGTGGGGCAGGGCCACGCCAGCACGCAGTGATGCCCTTTTTGATCAGCATGCCCTGGTGTATGACAGCGCCAGCAATTTCTATTACGCCCCGTTTTTTGCGGACACTGTCCTGTATGTCCGGGAGTTTCGGCTCCAGGGCACCGACACCATCCACAATCGGGTGGAACGGGTCGACTATATAGTCGGGTCAGGCCATCATACCAATTCACATATCACCAGTCGCAACGGATATATCTACCAGGTGCCCATCACCTTCTATACCCAGGAAAAGCGATGGGATCTCGCCCCCGGGTTTGAACATGGGACCAACAGTCGTTTCAGCCGGATCCTCAATACCGAATGCGTCACCTGCCACAATCACTATCCCAAACATGTGGCAGGTTCGGAAAATAAATTCCTCTCCATGCCGGAAGGTATTGAATGCGAACGTTGCCATGGCCCGGGTGCATTGCATGTCAAGACTAAATTGGCCGGCGAACTGGTAGATACGTCTCGCGTTGCAGATCTGACCATTGTCAATCCGCGGCGTCTCTCCAGAGATCGGGTCACGGATCTATGCCAGCGATGTCATCTCCAGGGAATCGCCGTTCTTCAGCCGGGGAAGACCTTTTTTGATTTTAAACCTAGTATGAAGCTCAGTGAGGTGATGAATGTTTTTTTACCTCGATATACCGATTCTGATGAGCGTTTCATCATGGCCTCCCAGGCAGATCGTTTGCGTCTGAGCCAATGCTATCAGAAAAGCGAATCAATCACATGTATTACTTGCCATCATCCACATATTTCGGTAAAGGAGACCGGTCGATCTCAATACAACCAGCCCTGTAAGAGCTGTCACTCACCCAAGGGGATCGTACAATGTTCAGCTTCTGAAACGGACCGGAAAGCGCAAGGTGATGACTGTGCGGCCTGCCATATGCCGCCCTCCGGCAGTATCGACATTCCCCATGTGCGGATCACAGACCATTATATCCGGAAAAACTACACTAAAAAATATACTGATCCCAAGGAGAAAGGCCACTTCCTCGGTTTGAAAATACTCACCAAAACAACCGGGACTCCTCTCGAAATGGCGGAGGGCTATCTGGCTCTGTATGACAAATTTGTGGCCGACCCGGCCATCCTGGATTCAGCGGATGCATGGTTGCATCAGGACGCCATACAGGTTAAAGATGCCTCACAGCATTTAGAGCGACGAATGAGTGTTGGCGTCCACCTTCAATTCGCACGACAACAGTATAGTGCACTGAGCGGACTGGCCGACAGTCGGGATACCATCGGACTGGACGGTTGGACTGCCTACCGCATTGGCGAAGGATGTTTGCATATGCGGCGGCCACAACGTGCGGCCACTTTTCTGAGACGGGCCGTCAGCCGTGAACCATACAACCTGGAATTCCGGGAAAAATATGGACTGGCACTGGGCATGCTCGGTCAAGTACAACCCGCTAAAGAGGCTTTTCTATGGGTACTCAAAGAGGACCCTTCTCGCCCACTTGCCCTGACTAATCTAGGTTATCTCCATGCCATCAGTGGCGACCTCACGGCGGCGGAAGCCTACTACCGCCAGGCCCTGAAACTGGATCCAGACTTTGACCAGGCAAAGGAAAATCTGAAAGCACTACTGGCTGTGAAGAAATAACCGGATAGAAATAACAAATCCCAAAAATCAAATTCCAAACAATATCCAATAATCAATATCCAATGACCCAAACAGGCATCATTGTTTTGAATTTGGTCATTGGATATTGGAATTTATTTGTGATTTGGAATTTTCGGTTTGGTGCTTTTCTCAATACACGTGTTGCCCTCCATTGATTTCATAATTCGCACCAGTGATAAAGGCCGCCTGTTTGCTGGCGAGGAAACTCACCAGGTGGGCCACTTCATAGGTACCGCCCAATCGACCCATGGGGATGTTGGCGACGATCTTGTCCCGGTACTCCTGTGGCACGGCCATGACCATGTCTGTGCCGATATAACCCGGTGAGATGGTATTGACAGTGATCCCCAATTTGGCTACTTCAATGGCAACGGTTTTGGTGAATCCGTGCATACCTGCCTTGGCGGCAGAGTAATTGGCCTGCCCAAATTGTGCTCGTTGACCGTTTACAGAAGAGATGTTGATGATCCGTCCGTATTTCTGATCGATCATCAGATTAATCACATTACGCGTACAGTTGAATGCTGAATACAGGTTACTCTTGATCACCGCATCCCAATTCTCAAAACTCATCTTCCGAAAGGATCCATCACGGGTGATCCCGGCATTATTGACCAAAACGTCGATCACCCCATGTTCTTCCTGGATCTTTTCCATCATGGACTCCACTTCGTGATAATCAGAAACATCCGCCTTGGCCATGGCGAAGTCAAATCCTTCTTCCTTCATTTTGGCATGCCATTCTTCAGCCTTATTGTCGGTCCTGTAATTGGCCACGACAAAGTAGCCATCCTTGGCCAGGGTGCGACACATATCTGTACCTAATCCCCCTGTCGCTCCGGTCACCAGAGCGATGTATTTTCCATCTTTCATATTCCGCGATTTGTTTGGTTTGGTCCAAGATAGGAAGGCCCATGGGAAGTTTTCAACCATGGGGGATGAATTTTTCAAGAAGCTGAGGTCATCCGGATCGGGTTGGTCTGGAAGCCAATCATTCTGAACTCACCTGCTGGAAACGATTATCTTGACCAGAAATCTACCAACCCGATGGCTTCTTCTTCTCTTGTCATGGCCACGACCGTTCTGGTCGCTCTTTATGGTGCCATTATACTCTACCTGGTGATTCGTGGTGCGCGTCAGACGAAGTCACTCAGTGATTATGCCGTGGGAAGCCTGGCTTTCAGTCCGATCATGGTCGGGCTTTCACTGGCCGCCTCGATGACCAGCGCAGCCACCTTTATCATCAATCCGGGATTCATCGCTTTGTATGGTATCAGTGGCGTCATTGCCTATGCGATCTTTCTCCCCCTGGCTCTCTATATCTCGCTGATCGTACTGACTAAAAGTTTCCGTCGGCATGGTCAGGCCGTAAAGGCTCTGACGATGGCCCAATGGATCGGCAAACGATACGGAAGCAAACGATTCGCCTTCTTCTTTGCCGTCCTGTCGCTTTTGCTAATCACCTTCATTGTGTTGATCGCTGTAGGGATGACCAAGGTGCTGGCCAAAGCGCTCAATGCTGATGAGATCTGGATCCTGGCAGGACTGGTCATCTTCATTTTTGGCTATATGATGTTTGGCGGGGCCAACTCGATGGTCTATACCAATGCCATTCAGGCCGGGATCATGATCGTAGTAGCCATCCTCCTCCTGACTTCCGGATACGAACATTTCTCAGGCGGAGTACATACACTACTCGATCGACTGGCCGCCATTGACCCCCACCTCAGCACCTGGAATAACCCGCAAAGTCCCCTCTTCCGGGATGCCTTTGAGATCATCCTCTGTTCTATGGTGGTAGGCGTGGCCATCGTGTGTCAACCCCATATCATCACCCGATCGCTGCTGCTGAAGGAGGAAGGTCAGGTGAATCGTTTTCTGGCCACCACCATCACCGTGCAGGTCCTGTTTTTCAGTGTAGTTATTGCCGGATTGTACGCCCGGCTCTCCTTCCCCGATCTGACCGTCGATGGGCAGGCCTTGAAAATGGATGGTATTGTGCCCGCTTATGTCGTGTCCGAATTCCCGGTTTGGATCGGGCTTGTGGTGATCCTCGGACTATTATCTGCGGGTTTATCCACGCTTGAAAATCTGATTCAATCACTTTCTACAACTATTACCGCCGATATCATTCAGCCCCTCACCGGGATACTGGATGGCTCTGCCAAAGCAGATCATCTGGTCTGGATCAATCGCATCGTGATCGCGGCACTGGCGATAATTTCTTTCTGGTTTTCCAGAGAACAACTCATTCACCCGAATCTCAGTGTCGGCATTTTTGCACAAAACGGGGTGTATGCCTATTTTTCTGCAGCCTTTATCCCGGTCCTCTTCGGCATTTTCCTCAAGAATGTCCACCGGGCGGCACCGATCCTGGCTTCGGTAGTGGCGCTGGTCACCCACTTTTCAGTGTACTATGGCCAGTTGACCCCCTATACGACGGGGCCCATTCGCAATCCTGCGGTGGCGGCCACCCTGGCGATCTTCGCTGCGGTACTGAGTGGTCTGATTGCCCATGCCCTGACCTGGCGAAAAGTGAAACCCATCACTCCACTGGTCCAGGAATGAGTTGGTAAACGATTGACTGTTCAACGTTTAATAAAGGAGCTGCGCTCCTTTGTTCAATGTGGAGTTCTTCGACTTTATTTTAGAAGAAGATGATCATTCGTTCAATCGGCTCATTGAACATTGAACTGGAAGGGCGGCAGCCCTTCCTTTGAACGTTGAACAGCCGATCCTTAGGGCGCATTCCAATTCTAGAATATAACCTTCTCTGTACGTTCCACCCCAACGGTAATTTGCAAGCCCATAAACTCATCACTGCATTACCTCCAAACTCCTCCTTTCAAACCCTACCTTTGGCCGCCATGTCCACACATCCAGACTATCAAGCCTACCCCTGGCCGGTTCGGTTTCGGAAGATCCGCCCCGATATCGACCTCGCCTATATGGATGTGGGTACCGGCCCCAAAACGGTGATCATGCTGCATGGGTTGGGCAGCTACAGTCCTGCCTGGAGCAAGACGATTGAAGGGCTGCAGGAGCACACACGTTGTATTGCTCTGGACTTTCCCAATTATGGTCGATCGACGCTCGGCAACTTTCCTGTTTCCCTGCACTGGTTTGCGGAGGTGGTCCGTGATCTGATCCTCGACCTGAACCTCCCGGGTCCCATTATCCTGGCCGGACATTCCATGGGCGCCCAGATCGCTATATGGTTCCATCATTTGCAACTCCACCCGCTTGAGCGACTGATCCTCATCTCTCCCGCCGGGTTTGAACAGTTCAGTTCTCTCGAAAAAGGTTGGTTCAACACGATCAATCGACCTTCGTTGATCCGCAATCTGACCGACAGCCAGATCCTGCGCAATTTCGAGGTCAACTTTGTCCAGTTTCCGAAGAATGCCGAATTCATGGTAGAGGACAGACTCAAGTTGAAGGCTCATCGGAAGGCTTATGACTTCTATTGCCGTATGATCCCCAAGTGTACTCAGGCTATGCTGGATGAACCCATCTGGGAACTTCTTCCGGATATCCGGATCCCTACACAGGTGATCTTCGGATTGCAGGACACGCTGATCCCCAACTCCATGCTACATCCGTTACTGACGTTGGAACAGGTGGCCTGGGAGGGGACGCGTCGTATTCCCGGTGCTCATCTCACCCTCGTTCCCAACGGTGGACATTTTGTCCACTGGGAACAGCCGAAAAGGGTCAATGAGGTCATTCTGCCATTGATCACATGATCCTTATCTGATGTAAAAATCATTTTTTTATTTCCTTGTAAATCAACGAACTGACGAAGGTCATTGGCGAAATGAAGCCTATAGTCATACCTTCATTGCAAGAAACAATGTCATCTGTCAAATGACAATCGTTTACCTTAAGAGAGATATTCCTCCTATGGCTGAGATCTACCAATCGGATTGGATCGCACGATGGGCATTATACCGCCCGAACCACATTGCTGTCGAAGAGGCAGAGAGTGGCCGTACATTGACCTACGCCCAACTGAACCGGGCCGGCAATGCACTTTCTGCTCACTTGGTGATGGACCATGGCCTCGCGCAAGGCGATCGGATCGTCATCCTGGCTGAAAACTGTCTGGAGTATGTCGCCTTCTTTGCAGCCGCACAAAAAACCGGTGTTATCCTGGTACCGTTGAACTATCGGCTGGCCGGCCCAGAGATCGCCTACCTGATCGAGAATGCCGACCCCAAACTGATCATTGTTGAAGACAAGTTCCGGCATCTTCTGGAGAGCCTTCCACCCGATCATAGCCGACAGATCTTTCCGTTGTCTGCGCCCCAACGCCTCATCGAAACACATAAGGACACTCCTGGAGAACCCTTTTCAGGCGTAAACATCCATGAGGATGATCCCATCTTCATCCTGTACACCAGTGGAACAACAGGATTTCCAAAAGGGGCGATCTACTCCTGGAAAATGCTGGTGTGGAACAGTTTTAACACGTCCATCAGTCTGATCCTGAATACTGAAAGCCGCACCATCAATTGTATGCCACCCTTTCATACCGGAGGTTGGAACGTGTTGTTGACACCTTTTCTTCATCATGGTGCCTATACCTGCCTGATGAAGAAGTTTGATGCCAAACGAACTCTAGAACTCCTGGAAGAAAAGGCGGCCACCCTCTTTATGGCTGTCCCGACCATGCTCAAGATGATCGCAGATGAACCGGGTTTCACCAAGGCTGACTTTGGCCCGTTGATGTACCTCATTGTAGGGGGTGAGCCCATGCCCATTCCTCTGATCGAAAAATGGGATCAGCAAGGTGTACCTGTCCGTCAGGGATATGGCCTGACCGAGGTGGGACCCAACCTCTTTTCCCTCCACCAGGATGACGCCATGTCAAAGAAGGGGAGTATTGGCCGGTCGAACTTCTATGTGCAAACCCGCATTGTCGATGACACTGGCCAGGAGCTACCACCTGACATACCGGGTGAATTACTCCTGAAAGGCCCAATGGTGACACCTGGTTACTGGCGGAATGAAGCGGCCACTCAACAGAATATTACAGACGGATGGTTCCATACCGGTGACATCGTCCGGGAAGATCCGGATCACTATTTCTATGTGGTGGATCGCATCAAGAATATGTTTATCTCGGGAGGTGAAAATGTATACCCAGCCGAGATCGAGCGTGTCCTGGTGACCCATCCTGAAGTGGCGGCTGTCGCCGTGATCGGTGTGCCAGATCAACAATGGGGAGAAGTGGGGTTTGCCTTTGTACAACCTGGTTCTTCCGATCTGAATGAGGAAACGATCCTGGCTTATTGCAAGACCCAATTGGCAAAATTCAAGGTGCCCAAATACATATCCCTGGTGGATCAAATTCCTAAAAATGACACTGGGAAAGTCGACAAACGACTGCTGTCTCAATGGGCTCAAGAAAAGAATAATCTTTAATCAAGTTAAAATAATTCGCTTATGAAACTTTTGAATGTATTGTTTGTCGGAATTCTGGCTTTTGGCCTGGTCACGGCGTTGCCTTCCTGTAAAAAGGATGATGATAAAGCGACCTGTACGGATGGCATCCAGAATGGTGATGAAACCGGAGTCGATTGTGGTGGATCATGTTCCGCCTGTCTGGTAGGTGTACAGGGAGAATGGCTGAGTGCAGGAGCGAATGTCGCACCTTTACTTGCCGGTCCTCCTTTTAACATCGACTCGATCAGGGCAGATTTTTCATCCAATCTGACATATACGGTGACATCCTATAGCGGTGGCACGCCAACGGTTCTGACAGGGACTTATTCCCAGACAGAATCCGGCGTTGGTGCCATCTGGAATATCACGGTCAATCAAACGGCCCCATCCGCTTTAACCAGCGAAGGGATCTTTGAAGTCACCGGTGATAACATGAAGTACGAGATCGTCCAGACCCAGCCGGCCATCGGAGTTGCAGCACCCACTGCAGCCGGTGGATTCGGAAGTACTGGTGGAGGTGCATTTGGAATGGCCAACATCCAGAATTACGTCCGCGTCAATTAAGCCAGAAATTCAATGAGGGGCCATCTCGAAAATTCGGGATGGCCCTTTTCTCTCGCTAAATGCAGTGAATCATGAAGCTTTACCTGCTCGTCCCAATTATATTTTCTCTAGCCCTACCACTCCTTGCACAGGAAGAAGCCCCGGCCCATAAGCTATTTGATCAGGCTATTCCGGAACGACCTAACAAAGAATTTCAATTCCTGGCCTATTTCTACAACCAGGCCGTGACAGGAAATATTTACCCGGAAAATGATCTGTTCAAAGGACAAATCATTGGTCGTCTGTTCGGTCAAAACACCACCAGGACATCAGACAGTATCCGCACCTTTTATGTAGAGCAGCGTCTGTTACCTTTTTTTATTTATCAGCCGCGACTTTTCAATGGCAAAGCCATCTTGCGCGCCTCATTTGAGATCGATTGGACCTGGGGCGATGTGAATTACGGGGTGGGTGGCAATTTTGGTTCGGCATTTTCTGCAGATCAAGTCAACTTGCAAACCCAAAATGTAGAACTTGAACTTCTTCCCTGGAAAGGTTGGGCGATCAATCTGGGATTACAACGACTATTTGACACTCCGTACAACCCGTATCGAACCTATTTCGACAAAATGAATCGAAGCGGTTATCGTCTGGCTTTTTGGGGGAGTGATGCGGTGGGGATCAATGTGCGGCGAGATGATGACCATGGCAGCATGCGTCTCGGATTCTATCAGCTCTACGAGAATCTGGTCAACAAGGATGATGATGTCACCCTGACCGAATTCACGGTTCATCGCCACCTCAACAGACTTTGGAATCTCGGTGGTTCCGTGTACTGGTTACGGGATCGCGCCAATGGTGCCGGCGGCGTGTCCATTCTCGGCCAGGGACTCAATAGTGCACTTGCAGATTATAATGGAGTGTACAGGTTTCCACTGGGCGGTGATCCATACCGTGCAGATGTCTTCTGGATCGGAAGCTTTTTCAGCCGCAATGAAGATATGATGTGGGATGCCTGGTCTATGACCGGATTTGTCAATGCGAACCTGGGCACAGTCCGACAGCTCCAGAATCAGTCCTGGAACAAGACAGTAGATATTGCGGGTGTAGCTGCCAATCTTCGATTGAATTATCGATACGCCCAGACAGAGCAGGATGCGGTCACTTTAGATATGCTGTATGCCAGTGGCGACAATGGGATCGAAGACGGCAACTATTCCGGAGTGCTCACCGGCAATAACTGGGGTTCTCCAGGAGGAATATTCATCAGTTCAGGATCCTACTTACTTTTTCCACACGGAAATGTGGTGAATCGACTGGTGGCAGCGGTTAATGATATTGCCAACAGGGGAAATGGTCTCACTGGGGGGACACTTGGTATTTCCCGCGCATTTATCCCTCATCGCTGGTATGGAAAAGCGGGGATGGCATCCGCGATCAGCAATGTCGAATCACCTGGCAACGGGGGCTTTTACATGGGCACCGAAGTGAATGGCATGACGGGACTCCAACTGGGTCCCTTTATGAATGTAGAAGCACATGCGGCCTGGATGGCGTTGGGTGACTATTACGACAGTCCTGCAACGAATGGAGGTGTCAGCGAACGTCCTGCAAATCCATGGACAGCCTTCCTGGTTTTCAAATGGTTGATGTTTTAAGCAAAGCTCATGAAAACAATATCAATTTATTCCTTCTTTCTCATTGTATTAATGGCTGGTTGTGTCAGTCATCGACCATCGATGGTCCGGACGATGTCTGACATCACATATCCCTATCCGGTCAAATCCATCGCACTGAACAACGATATACAGGTTGCCTATATGGATGAAGGGAAAGGCGAGCAAACCCTCCTTTTTATCCATGGCCTGGGGAGTTATGCGCCTGCCTGGAAAAAGAATATGGACGGGCTAAAAAATGAATTTCGTTGTATCGCTCTTGATCTGCCTGGATATGGCCATTCCTCCAAAGGTGACTATACCGGAGACATGTTGTTTTATGCCGACATCCTGTCTGAGTTCATTCAGAAAATGGCATTGACACATGTTACGCTGGTTGGGCATTCGATGGGTGGACAGATCGCAATCACCACTTCCCTGAGTTATCCCGATCAGATCGAGGGGTTAGTCCTGGTGGCCCCTGCGGGTTTTGAGACCTTTACCAATGGTCAGCGTCAATGGTTTAGAGAAGTGCTCACCCCGGATGCAGTCCGGCTGACCACGGTTAATCAGATCCGTGAGAATTTCGCTACGAATTTTTATCACTTTCCAGAGGATGCCGAGTTTATGATCCAGGATCGCATTGCCATACGAACAGCTGATGATTTTCCCTGGTATTGTGATATTATTCCAAAAAATGTCAGGGGCATGGTAGATAACCCGGTATTTCAATTTTTACCTGAAATACAAATTCCGGTTTTGAGCCTGTTTGGGGAATATGACAACCTCATTCCCAATCGCTTTTTAAATGGTGGCAGGACAGAAGATATCGCTCAAAAGGGTTCCAGTCAAATTCCGCGATCAGTGTTGATCATGATTGAAAAAGCGGGACATTTTGTACAGTTTGAAAAAAGTGATGAAGTCAATGCCGCTATTCGTGGGTTTCTAAAAGCATAGATCGAAATGGTGGCTCCCTTCTTCGGGAACCGTTCTATTAAATGCATTTGCAGAGTATAAAAAAGCGCCTCCCGAGGGAGGCGCTAACTATTCAACCAAACCAAATGCGTATAAAAAAATTCTTGCTTTCTATTGATCGCGATCCACCAACCATTTCGCCACGGCCGGGGTCAACATTTTCTGTGAACGGCTACCGACGAATACGCCGATATGACCACCCGGAAATTCCAGCAGCTCCTTATCTTTTGATCCGATCAGGTCATTGATCGGACGGGTGCTATCTGGGGGGACAATGTGATCGTCCTTGGCGTAAATGGTCAACACAGGCATGGTGATCTTTTTCAGATCAACCTCCTGGTCTCCCAGCTCAAACGTGCCCTCTGCCAGCTTATTCTGCTGATACAGGTCTTTGATGAATTTGCGGTAGGTTTCTCCAGCCTGGGCGGGAGAGTCAGATACCCATTTCTCCATACGCAGGAAATTCATCAGACTGGCCTTATTCTTGGCCACATCGTTGAATCCATAATACTTGCGCATTTTATTCATTGGCTTGAGCAAATCAAAGCCAAAATTCAGGAAATCACCGGGGATCAATCCACCGAAAGATTCGACCATGGTGTCCACATCCATCTCGCGAGACCACTTGAAGAGCAGCCCGTCATTGTCGGCGAACTCGACCGGGGTGACCAGGGTAATGAGATTTTTAATCTTATCCGGGTTCAAGGCACTGTAGATCAGGCTGAATGTGCCTCCCTGGCAAACGCCGAGAAGATTCACCTGGTCGATCCCATGGGCCTGACGTACATAATCAACACAGTGATTCAGATCACCCAGGATATAGTCTTCCATGGATTTATACCGATCCGTGCGTGTCGGATAACCCCAGTCGATCACATACACATCGATCCCTTCTGAGATCAGTTTGCGGATAAAACTGCGATCGGGCTGGAGGTCCATCATTGCCCAGCGGTTCACCAGCGCATAACTGATGATGACCGGGGTTTTTGCTTTTGGCTTTTCCTCACGGATAAAATGATACAACTTGACCTTACCGTCTTCCCACACGACTTCGCGTGGGGCTGTGGCTACATCAACCTCATTGATATCCCCGATATTCTTGATCGCGTCCGCCGCGGTATTCACTTTTTCGACAATGTTGTCAGTCCAATTTGCCATTGATTCAGGTCTTTCAGAACAAAAAATGAGGTTGCGTAGCCCTCCAAGGGATCAGGTCAATGACCTGTAGCAGAAGGCTACGCCAACCTTAAATCCTTATACCAGCGTTTTTGCTTTCAGCAATTTCTTTGCCTGGACGGCCCACTTCTCCCGTTTTGCACGGCCTTTGAAAGCGGGAATCAATTCATCGATCATGGTATAGACTGCGTCGTCCATTTTCGCAACCTGCTTGTAGGTGGCAATACCCATCTCTTTCAATAATTCTTCCAGCTTTGCACCGATTCCTTTGATCTCTTTCAGATCATCTGCAACACCTTTTGGTGCAGTTCCGATCCGACTGATCACAGCTTCTGGTGAGGCGATGATAGCAGCTACTTTAGGCTCCACTTTCGATGACACCTTTGTGGCAGTACCGTTCATGGATGTTGGAACATTGGCCATCCTTGTCTCCAGGTCGCGCACTCTACGTCTCAACTGTGCGGCCTCCTTTGCCAGATCATCCGCTTCGCGCTTGGTCATGAATGGCCAATCTTTGAAGATATTCTCCAACATCTCGTCGTAGATCATCTTGGATTTAGCACCACTTGCCAGGACCTCGTTTTGAGTGGTCGTATAGGCATCTGTCTGCATCGTCTCCAGGATAGCATTCTCCAGACGATCCATATAGGTCTTGAAGAATGTATCGAACGTGGGCATTTCCTCCTCCTTACCAAAGGTGTCCCGCGCTTCCTGCATCATGGCAGGCAATACGGTTGCTCCGGCATCCAACACCATCTTTTGTAATTTCGCAGAATGATGGAGATATGCGAGGTAAGAGAATTGCATCTCCTTCAGAGAGCGTAGAACCTCCGTCTGGTTATCATCCCCACTCAAGTGGAAATAAGGCTCCAGATTTTGCTTCATCACCTCCTGCACGCCGTTGAGGAAAGGGAAGAATTGATCGCTTTGCTGATTCGACCAGTTGTTGAAAGCCTCATTCATTTCCAGGACCTGCTCTTCAGCAGCCGGGAACATTTTCATGGCGGCGTTGCGCAACTGTTCAAAAAAACGATTCGCCTGACGAGTCACTTCATCCAGATCCTTCATGGGCTTGAATCCCATCACCTTGCCGATCGCATCTCCATACTGGACGGGGTTGATCATCTGCCAGATCATTTTCGGTTCGACCAGACCATTCTTGATCATGCCCTGGATGTTTTCCCACTGTGAGGTAAACATCTTGTACATGTCCATATAGGTCTGAAAGTGGGGACGGAGTTGTTCCGGGAGCTTGTTTTTGAATGCATCGGCATACCAGGTCTCAGTTTGCTGGGCAAACTGTTTCCACATATCTGATGACCCCGCACCCATGGTGGAGGGGTTCGACATGGAAGACTTGGCCATATCCGTCCATTGCTTCATGAAGTTTCCCTGCATGTCCTGCCATTGCTTGGCCAGGTCTGGCTGATTGCCCAGTATGCCGGTGGTTTTCTCCATGGCTTCCTTCCAGAATTTCTCCTGTTGGCTCCACCATTCCTTCACAGGGTCGGTGGCTGGCTGGCTCTGGCCGGAGAATGCTTTTGCAGAATCCTGCCAGGCCTTCCAGAAATCACCTGTCTTGTTGAGGTCCATCCAATTCATGATCGGGGGTTTTATTATTCCGTACAATAAGATCTGTCTGTCCGAGTGGGTCAGACTAGTTCCACATGCTGCGGAATGCTTCCATATTCTTCTTGGTGGTGTCCACCATGGCATTCATATTCTCATTGTAGATGTCGAACATCTTGGCAAACGGGTTGTCAGCCTTTGGCTCATTGGCAGCAGAGATGGCCTCCCGATAGAATTCCATCGTCTTATTGGCATAGTTCATCTGTATCTCCATGGCCTTGGTCCACTGCTCGGTAACACCTTCGACGCCTTTCTCCATCATCTCTGGCTTGGTAGCCGCTTCCATCAACTGCTTCTGCTCCTTCATAAAGGCATCGAACAGCTCTTTTCCCTTCTTGCTCCAGTTATCTTCAACTTTGAAGATCTCCATAGCCTTGTGGGTGTTGTTGGTGATGGTGTCTACCAGTTTCGTCTGATTCTCGATCAGGATTTCCATTGGAAAAATAGGGGCTTTCATGGTTGCTGATTTTTTTGTTGTGGTCTTCATGGTTCTTTTTCTTTGTACAAAGGTAGAGGCATATGAGCCGGTTGTAAAGCAGAACGGAAACTAAAACACTGCGACAAATGATCTAGTATACATACAATAAGTATTTATAGCTTGATAATGAATAAGTTATGTAATATTAGATCATTGTGACTTAAAGTTTTAAATCCTTGAAAACAACTTTATTCTAAAATTTACAGCCTTTATTTGATTCTCATTATCCTTATAAAAAGCCTTTTGATTCATTCAAGGGCTTTAAAAAGTCGAATTATAAACATTGTCACATATCATTGATGCTGTGATAATATACTGTATATTAATTTATTATACAAATAATATGTACAATTACTCAATTTGTCATATGTATACATCTCTTTGAATCCACACCTTTCCGTAGTTATGCCGGTTAGATTTGTTGCCATACAAACACAACGGATATGAAACGTTTGGAGAATAACGTCGCCATTGTCACAGGAGGTGCCATGGGAATTGGGAAAGCAACTGCCATCCGTTTTGCGGAAGAAGGCGCTGCTGTGGCCATTTGGGATGTCAATAAAGAAAAGGCAGAAGCTGTTGTCAATCAGATTGTTGCAGCCGGAGGAAAAGCACAGTTTTATCTTGTCAATACAATGGATGCCGAACAGGTCACAGCCGCTGCTGCAGCCGTTCAGGCTGATTTTGGCCGGATCGACATTCTGCTCAACAACGCTGGCATCACGCGCGATGCCAGCCTGAAAAAAATGACGAAAGAACAATGGGACCTGGTTATTGGGGTCAACCTCACTGGTGTCTTTCAATGTACCCAGGCCGTTGTACCCTATATGGAGGCCAACCAATATGGGCGGATCATCAACGCATCCTCTGTCGTTGGTTTGACCGGCAACTTCGGACAGACCAACTATGCCGCCACCAAAGCGGGGGTCATTGGCATGTCAAAAGTCTGGGCGCGTGAGTTTGGGCGCAAAGGAATTACCTCCAATGCGGTCGCTCCCGGTTTCATCCACACCGAAATGATGGATACCATCCCAGAGCAGGTCCTGGAAAACCTGACCAGCAGAACCCCCCTTCAGCGTTTGGGTACTGTAGAGGAGTTGGCCAATGCCTATCTATTCCTGGCATCTTCAGAATCCAGTTTTATTAATGGTGCAGTACTGAGTGTGGATGGCGGATTGTCTCTTTGATCGACATTCCCCTCTCCACGGGATATTCTGTAAATTCAGCAGGTGAAACAGAAACTGCGGAAATTTCAGGAATTCTCTGAAGGCCTCCTTCCTCATGAAACAGGATGGCTGGTTAGCATTCATCAATTCACCGACCCGGAGAAGATCTCCATTCTGGAACGGCTCGACCACAACAGCCGGTTGATCCACGAGCCGATCCCGTATGATGAGAAGATCGACAAGCGGAAATATTCCTATATCATCTCCTGGGTCGGTGAACGACTGTCCACGATTGATGTTGACCATCAATTTCGTTTACTAGTACATCTGGAAGAGCAGATCGCCACAGACGGTATTCAGCCGGAGGAAGAACGCCAGTTGTCTCGCATCCTGAAGGATACAGACCACCGGAGCTACAACTTCTCCAAGATATACGAACTGGCCCGGCAATACCGGCATTTTCTGCTCATCCGCATGCGTTATCGACAGCACATTGAAGTCGATGAATTCCTGCGTACACATCGGGCGCAATACGACCATTCCCGAGATATCGGCGACAAGATCCACTATGCTACCCAGGACATTGTCAAGCAATATGCCGGCAGTCCAGCAGAATCCATCCAGTGGGAGCGATGGCTGACCGATATTTTTACAGACGATCAGATAGATGGAGCCAATCGGTACATGGCCATGGTACGGCTCACCTTCCTCTACTTCAATTACAAACAGTTCGAACCCCTTCGCGAAAAGTTTGATCTGTATGATCGCCTGCTCACCCAGGGGATCTATTACTCCCGCAGACTCCTCATCAATTATTACAGCAACCGACTCCTGCTGCACAACTTCTGTGGCGAATATGATCAGGCCATCTGGTACGGGTATCTGTCCATTCGAGAGAAAAACACGGATTATATCCACTATGTCAATACCCTGAGCGGGGTATTGCTCCGTCAACAAAAGCACGAGCAGGCACTGGCGGTCATGCGCAAAGCCTACCCGGAGCTCAAATCCTCTATTTCATTCCACAACAGGCTGGTCTTTGTTGCTTTCTACCTGCGTGCTTTACATGCCAATGGCTTACTAGCCAATGCAGACAATTATGCCGAATCCTTTTTGCGGGCATACAGTCAGGAGATCTTCGACCATCGCTGGCATCTATTCTTTACCGTTTTCTTCGATATTCTCCTACACCGGGATAAGACAGCCCGCCTGGCCCGTCTGGCTCGAAAATACCGCCTGGTGCAACGAGAACAGGACCATGTTGAACGGGCAGGGACTCATCCCTATCTGTACTGGCAGTATACACTGGCTGCTTTCCTGGAGATGAAGATCACCAAGGCCACCCTCGAAAAAATGGTGTCACAATTACCCACTTCGGATGAGATGGCCAGTGGTCCTGGCCTACAAGCTTTTCTCGGCCACCTCAAGCGTTTGGCACCTGAGGTCGCCCGCGGACATCGGGAGCCACTGGGAGAACGCTGATCTGCCCTCCATCTTCCCATTTCAGCCTACCTTTGCGCTCCATGTTTACTTTGCAAGCCACAGATCCGGGCTCTTCCGCCAGAGCGGGACTCATCCAGACCGACCACGGTGAGATCCAGACACCCATTTTCATGCCAGTCGGCACGGTGGGAACAGTCAAGGCGATCGCCCAGGATCAGCTGAAGAACATCGTCAAGGCACAGATCATTCTGGGGAATACATATCACCTTTATCTACGCCCGGGGCTCAAGGTCCTGGAAGGTGCCGGAGGATTGCACAAATTCATCGGCTGGGATCGGCCCATGCTGACCGACAGCGGCGGATATCAGGTTTACTCCCTGGCGAAATCCCGAAAGATCAACGAGAATGGCGTTGTTTTTCAATCGCACATCGATGGATCACGCCACCTCTTTACCCCCGAATCGACAATGGATACACAGCGAGTGATCGGGGCCGATATCATCATGGCCTTTGATGAATGTCCCCCCTATCCATCTGACTACAGATATGCGAAGGATTCCATGGAGCTGACGCACCGCTGGTGGACACGTTGCAAAGAACATGTAGCCAAAACAGAATCCAGATACGGACACAGACAATTCCTCTTTCCCATCATCCAGGGCAGTACGTTCACCGATCTACGTGTGGCGTCTGCAGAATTTATGGCCGCACAGGATGCCCCGGGGATTGCCATTGGCGGACTCTCGGTTGGTGAACCGGCCGAAGAAATGTACAAAATGACCGAACTGGTTACGCCCATCCTTCCCACGGATCGCCCCCGTTATCTGATGGGTGTGGGAACGCCGGAGAATATCCTGACCTGTATCGGATTGGGCATCGATATGTTCGACTGTGTGATGCCGACCCGGAATGCTCGTCACGGGTTGCTGTTCACCCGAAACGGGATCATCAATATCAAGAACCAGAAGTGGCAGGATGACTTTACGCCTGTCGATCCGGATGGACCCTGCCAGGCCAGTCGCGAGACCAGCAAAGCGTATCTGCGACACCTGATCCACAGTGGAGAAATCCTGGGTGGTATGCTGGCCACCCAACACAATTTGAGCTTTTACCTCTGGCTGGTCGGAGAAGCCCGTCAGCATATTATGGACGGGACATTCTCCTCCTGGAAATCGGCGATCCTGCCCCAGCTCACCCAACGACTCTAGGATATGTTGAAACAGATCGATCGATATATCCTCAAGCGATATCTGAGCACCTTCCTGTTTACAGCCATGCTCTTTTCAATGATTGCTGCAGCGATTGATGCCAGTGAGAAATTGACCAAGTTCATCAAAAATGATCTTTCGCTTCTGGAGGTAGTAGAGCGATACTATATCAATTTCTTCCCCTATATCAACGGTCTGCTGTGGCCACTCTATGCCTTGATCTCCGTGATCTTTTTTACCTCACGCCTGGCCTATAATTCCGAGATCATCTCCATGTTCAATGCCGGCATGAGCTTTCGGCGACTCCTCCGGCCCTATATGATCGGCGCCACCATTATGGCACTGGGGCACATGTTTGGCAACCACTATTTCATCCCCAAGGCCAACAAGGCCCGACTGGATTTTGAATACCAGTATATCTGGACCACGAACGACAAGGGGCAGACGAATGACCTGCATCTCTTTCTGAAACCCGGTGAAAAGATCTTTATCAATTTCTACCGAAAGGCCGACTCCTCCATGATCGATGTGCGCCTGGAGCGCTATGAAGGACAGACCCTGACCAGCATCCTCAAAGCTCGGTCTGCCCGCTGGATGAGCGCGACGCGCACCTGGCGATTGCGCAGTTATGAGATTCGTGAACTGGACTCCCTGGGCGGAGAGCACTTGATCACCGGGATGGGGGAAGAACTGGACACCATGCTCAACCTGGAACCTGCCGACTTTGTACAATACGTGGATCAAAAGGATATGATGACCACGCCGGAGCTCAGCCACTATATTGATAAACTCCGAAGCCGGGGTGCTGGAAATACGAGAAAATTCGAAGTGGAACGATATCGGCGGACCGCAGACCCTTTTACCATTCTGATCCTGACCATCATCGGGGTGGCTGTGGCCTCCCGAAAGGTCAGGGGCGGGATGGGCCTGCATCTGGCCATCGGCATCGGCATGGGTGCGATCTATATCTTCCTTTCCCGGTTCTCCACCACATTTGCGATGAATCAAAGTCTTTCCCCACTCTTGGGTGTCTGGATTCCAAATATCATCTTTGCTGGCATCAGTTACTGGCTGGCCAAACGCGCCCAGGAATAAACTGACAGAGCGTTAAACCAAACCATACCAAACTGCATTTGAACATTTCGAAACACGGAACGTGAGGAAATTCAGAGACGCAATCACACCCAAATGGATCCGGAAATACCTGATCATTTACAAGGAACAGGGGTTCAAAGCTATGCTCAAAGCAGCCGGCTGGAAGATCGTCTTGGTCATCTTCATGTACTACCTGATCCGGGATTCCATCCTGTATCTTCTCATCCCCTATCTGATCGCAAAGGGGTTTTTGAGCCTGTAATTTTCATTGCGTATCTGCATTCATGACCCAGGGTTGAAACCCTGGGCTACTCCTTTTCAATCCGATGATTTTCCATATATACCTGAGGTCCAGCCCAAATATAAGAAGGCCGGCCCCTTTTCAAGAGGCCGGCCTTTCTTTCGCTGGAGGAGATCAGTTTCCTAATCCTGCCATTCGGCTATGAACAGATTGGTATCCCGGGTACCGCCATTGTTCCGGTTGGAAGAGAATGCCAGATACTTGCCATTGTTCGAGAACACCGGAAAGGCAGAAAAAGCATCATCAGATGTCACCTTCTCCAGACCGGTGCCGTCCACGTTGATCAGGTACAGATTGAATGGGAATCCCCGCTCCGTTTCATGATTGGATGCAAAGAGAATCTTCTTTCCATTGGGATGGAAGAAGGGGCACCAGTTGGCATTCCCCAATTGGGTCACCTGCCTCGCCTCGCTCCCGTCGATATTGGCCACAAACAACTCCATACTGGTTGGTTCGACCAATCCTTTTGCCAATAGATCTTTATACGCCTGCACATCCTCCTTCGATGTGGGCCGACTGGCACGCCAAACCAACTGAGTGCCATCCGGAGAGAAAAACGCACCCCCGTCATACCCCAGCGTATTGGTCACCTGGGTCAGCTCGCTACCATCAATGTTCATCACATAGAGTTCGAGATCGCCACTGCGATCCGATGTGAATACGATCTTGTCGCCCTTTGGCGACACCGTCGCTTCAGCATCGTATCCCGGTGAATCGGTCAATTGAGACAGGATATTCCCCTTCAGGTCAGACACAAAAATGTCAAATGAAGGATAGATCGGCCAGACATACTTGCCTCCATGACCACGTTCTGGAACCGGTGGACAGGTATCCATTGCCAGGTGCGTCGATGCATAGAGAACTGTACTATCGCCGGGCAGGAAATAGGCGCAGGTGGTGCGCCCCTTACCATTGCTGATCATGGGTGCCGGCGTATCTGTCCAGGTATCTGTCCAACCGGTCAAATAAATCCGGTCACAGGCAGCACCCCATGCATCATTCTTGGCTTGAAAGATCAGTTTCTCATCATCAAATGACCAATAGGCTTCGGCATTATCACCACCAAAGGTCATCTGGCGAATATGTTTGAAATGATTCTCGCCGGGGAGGATCAGGGAATCCATCCAGATCTCACTGTTTTCTTCCTGGGCGACTTCTGCGGTTGGCTGACTACATGCTGCCAGACCCAGTAGAAGCAGGGACCAAATTGCTGTTCTCATCATATCGTTTGATTAAAGGGTGGCAAATATAGTGGTCTCCCCCTTTGAAGGAGGAGGATTTGGGGTTTCCAATTGTCATATTTCCATCATGATTTCGATGGGTCTTCCTGCTGGTCTTATCCGAACCGCAACCAGATGAACAGGCTGATCAATACAATGCCCAACAGGTTGATCCAGAACCCGGTCCGGATCATGTCCCTGGTCTTGATCATCCCACTTCCGAAAACAATGGTGTTTGGTGCGGTGGCTACCGGCATCATGAAACCCAGAGAGGCAAAAAGAGTCGTGGCCAACATCAGACCTTTGACCGGCAGGTCACTTTCGGCACCCAGGGCCACCATGATGGGCAGCACCATTTGGACACAGGCGATATTACTGGCAAACTCCGAGATCACGGTGATCACCATCCCGGACACCAGCAGCAACACCAGCGGGTGGACATGATGCAGGATCTCCAGTCGCTCCGCCAGCCAGTCGCTCAGTCCCGATTCCATAAAACCCAGGGCCAGGGCAAATCCGCTCCCAAAAAGCAGGACGATCCCATAGGGTAATCGTTGTACATCCGACCATTCGAGGATCCTTCTTTTTTCCGTCTTTGCCGGGATCATAAAAAGGAGAATACACACCGCAACCACTACCATCCCATCATTGACCCTCGATCCGATTCCCAGGGCATTGGCCCACCCGGTGAGGGTCCAACTGCCAAAAGTGAAATCCGGCCGGGTAAACCAGGCGATGACGGTGACCACAAATAGCGTGATGACCACTTTTTGATCTCGATTGAGCATCCCCAGGTGGCGGTATTTATCTCGGAAATAATGACGGGGCAGATGTCCCTTATGACCACGCAGATACCGCCACCGAATGACGGCATAGGTCCCTCCAGCCAGGAGGAATGTGATCATGCCAGCCATCAGGAAGAAGCTTGCAAAATTGACAGATGCATCTCCCGGGAATGTGCGTTGATAAAAGCTGTAGAAATACATATTGGGCGGGGTGCCCACCAGGGTGCTCATTCCTCCCATCGTCGCGGCATAGGCCAGCCCGAGCAGCAGGGCAATGGCGATCGGATGGGTGCCATCGGATACATCCTCACCGCGGACATGCGCGATAATGGAGAGGACCGCAGGAACCAGCATCAGGACTGTAGCGGTATTGGATACCCACATGGACAAAAAGAAAGCTGCGACCATCACTCCAGCCAGAATACGGGAAGGCTCTGCCCCGGTTTTACTGAGAATCCCTAAAGCCAGTCGGGTATGCAAGTCCCATTTTTCCATGGCAAAGGCCAGTATGAAACCACCCAGGAACAGGAAGATGATCGGATCCATATACTGCGCAGCCGTGTCACCGGGGGAGGCAATACCGAGCAAAGGCATCAGAATGAACGGCAGAAAGGAAGTCACCGCCAGATCAACAGGTTCGGTAAACCACCAGATCGCTACCCAGGCGGTGATCGCCGCCATTTGGGTCACTTCAGGCTTGCCCGGATCCAGAACTACTCCGTACAGGATGAAGAGAAAAACCAGTGGGCCACTCAGGAGTAGGAGTACATTGCGGAGTGGCAAGTACGAGGTAGAGATGTGCTTCATCAGGGCAACAAATTACCGTTTCCGCCTTATATCTTTTATCAACAAGAGTGTTCCTTTCTGCGTTTGATACAAGGGACGTACTTTTGCCTCCGCAAATGATTGCTCACAGATAACCTTGTTCATGCGATACTGTACTACTTCCTTTCGGTTCATCCTCTCCTGGATGATCATCCTGTGTTTGCCTTTCCTGGTCTTCTCACAGGCATCGACCTGGACCATCCAGAAAGATATCGCCTTCCTGTCCTCTGATCTGACCCAGGGCCGTATGACTGGATCAGACGGAGAACGCATGTCCTCACGGTATATCGCCGAACGATTTGCCCAGATCGGACTGGCGCCAAAAGGTGAAGAGGGATACTACCAGACGTTCAGCTTCAAGGCCCCTTCCAACCCGCATGATACCAAGGGGGAGGGGGATGAAAAGACCTGCACCAATGTGGTAGGCTTCCTGGATAATCAAGCGGCTACAACGATCATCATCGGCGCGCACTATGATCACCTTGGATTGGGTGGCTCTGGAAGTGGCTCGTTGTCTACTGATACGAATGAGATCCACAACGGTGCTGATGACAATGCCTCTGGAGTAGCCGCTTTGCTCTATCTGGCAGAACAATTGAAGCTGAGCAAACTGAAAGCCAACAACTACCTCTTCATCGGATTCTCCGGCGAAGAACTCGGACTCTTTGGCTCCAAACATTATGCGGACCATCCGACCATCGATCTGGCAACAGCCAATTACATGATCAATATGGACATGGTAGGCCGGCTGGATAGCGTCCTTGTCATCAACGGAGTCGGCACCTCACCTTCCTGGAAACCAGCCTTGGACGACATCAAAACAAAAGGGTACAGTATCACCACCAGTGATAGCGGGGTAGGACCTTCGGATCACACCTCCTTCTATCGAAAGGATGTCCCCTGTGTTCATTTCTTTACCGGTCAGCACAAGGACTATCATAAGCCCACTGATGATGCCGATCTGGTCAACATGGAAGGCATCCAGCAGGTGGGAGATTATATCCTGGATCTGATCAAATCGCTGAACAAGGAGGGCAAACTGGCATTCATGAAGACGAAGGACACAGACTCGGGCAAAGCCGCCAGCTTCAAAGTGACCCTCGGTGTCATGCCCGATTACACCTTCCAGGGAGATGGCATGCGGATCGATGCGGTGATGGACGATCGACCCGCATTCAAAGCCGGGATGGAAGACGGCGATATCATCATTCAGATCGGTGAGACCCCTGTTGGGAATATCTATGATTATATGGGGGCGTTGGCAAACTACAGCAAAGGAAAAAAGGCGATCGTCAAGGTCAAACGCAAAGATAAAGTCCTGGAAAAGGAGGTTGAATTCTGATCTTTATTGTCACGCCATAAAAAAGGGCCTCCAATGGGGGCCCTTTTTTATTTGCTACAAGTGATCAAAGCTTGCGCCCATACCACACATCACAGGCCCCATGCCCCGTCTTGCCCAGTGGTCCTTCTAGTGGTTGAAAGTCATATTTGCGATATAATTGATTGGCTTCCCTGAGCTGTTGGACCGTCTCGATATAGGCATAGGTATAGCCAATATTCCTGGCCTCAGTCAATATCTTCTCGAGCAGCCGGCCGCCCCATCCTAGACCACGCAAGGCGGGCAGGAAATACATTTTTTTGACTTCACATTGATGAGTTTCTCCGCCGGCGAGGGGACCATATCCGCCCCCACCCAACACGTCACCTTCAGACTCCAACACCCAATAATTGGAACCTTCGCGAACATACTGTTCAAACATATGATCTACCTCGGGATCCATAATGGAATACCCTTCTCCTACCAGGCTATAGGAGGTCATGACCTCCCGGATGATCATGGCAATGACCGGATTATCGGAAGAGATCATCTGTCTGATTTGGATCGGCATACCGGCCAGACTTGTGAAGCGGTTGATTTTCTGATCAGGAAGCGGGCTTTTCTTGAGTAACCTCTGCCGTTTCCTGTGAGGGCTCCTGCTCATGTTGGTGCTTCACCTGCTCACTCAGGGACTCCTTTTCTGCAAACGGTCGAGGACCGATCAGACGAACCAGGTCAGACTTGTGCAACACCTCTTTTTCCAGGAGTCGGCGGGCCAGTTTTTCCAATTCGTCACGACGTTCGAGCAACAGCTTCTTCGACCGGACATACTGCTTGTCGATCATTTGCCTGACCTCATCATCGATCAGCTTGGCTGTTTCATCGGAGTACGGCTTGTTGAACTGATCCTGTCCGATCCCATGAAAAGAGACGTTACCCACCTTCTCATTCATACCAAAGACGGATACCATACTGTAGGCGATCTTGGTAATCTGATCCAGATCGTTCTGTGCCCCCGTAGAGATCTTCCCGTAAACGACTTCTTCTGCCGCTCGTCCGCCCAGGGTCATGCACATACGATCAAGCAGCTGCTCTGTTCGGGTGATGTATTCTTCCTTGGGTAGGTACTGGGCATACCCCAGGGTACCAATACCACGTGGAACGATGGTGACCTTCACCAATGGACTGGCATGCTCGAGGTACCATCCGCAAATGGCATGTCCGGCTTCGTGGTAGGCGATGATCTCTTTTTCCTGAGGTGCGATCAGTTTGCTCCGCTTTTCCAGTCCACCAATCACCTTGTCCAGGGCGTAGTTGAAGTCATCCATATCGACGGCCTCTTTCCCCTTCCGTGCGGCGATCAGAGCCGCTTCATTACAGACGTTGGCGATCTCTGCACCGGCAAATCCGGGTGTCATTTCGGCTAACAACGCTGAATTGATATCAGGTCCGGTCTTGATATGTTTGAGGTGCACGTCAAAGATCTGTCCGCGACCGGCCAGGTCCGGGCGATCGATACCGATCTGACGATCAAATCGTCCTGGACGAAGAAGAGCATTGTCCAGTACATCCGGACGGTTGGTCGCCGCCATCAGGATCACACCCTTATCGGTAGAAAAGCCATCCATCTCGACCAGCAACTGGTTGAGGGTGCTTTCTCGCTCATCGTTTCCCCCAGTCAATGCAGCCTTCCCTCTGGCCCGACCTATGGCATCGATCTCGTCAATGAAGACGATACAGGGAGCTTTTTCCCGAGCCTGTTTGAACAGGTCGCGCACACGTGATGCGCCCACACCGACAAACATTTCTACAAAGTCGGATCCGGAAATGGAGAAAAATGGCACCGCCGCTTCTCCGGCTACAGCTTTGGCCAACAGGGTCTTACCGGTACCCGGAGGGCCCACCAGTAATACACCTTTGGGGATCTTACCTCCCAGAGAGGTATATTTTTTAGGATTCCGGAGGAAGTCGACGACCTCCATGACCTCTTCTTTCGCTTCATCCAGGCCGGCTACATCGGCAAAGGTCACGTTGACCTTTGTATTCTTGTCGAACAAGGTCGCCTTGGATTTACCAATGTTGAAGATCTGACCTCCAGGACCACCTCCGGATGAGCTCACCCGTTTCATGATGAATAACCAGATCCCGACAAACAGGAGGATGGGCAGAACCCACCCCATGATCGGTCCAAGCCAGTTCTGTTTCTCGATATACTGTGGTTCGACCCGCTGATCGGGAGACAGGCCGGCATTCATTTCGTCCAAACGCTTGGCAAATACCTCCGCCGGACCAATATTGAAATAGTAGTGAGGTTTCGGGCTACCGAATTTGGTAACAGCAGCATCTTTATACCGTTCGTCAGATAGTCGATCCTTCTTGAGGTAGATATAGGCATACTGTTCATTGACGACCTCAAGCCGTTCAACATCCTGATCCTTTACCATCTGGGAAAAGCGATCCCATCGAATGGGGTCATTGCTGATGGAGGAAAAGCTGATTAAGTTGAAGATGATCAAAGCCAATCCGATCAACGCATACACCCAATAGGAATTGAAACGCGGTTTCGGATTTTCTGGCTTTTCACCTTCCGGCTGACGGGGGTCTTCCATAAAATAGTTCCTCTGTTATTACAAGTAGGTAGAAAACGGCCAATTGGCCTTAAATGTTCTCATAAGTTGTCGTCTCTGCATCACTCCAGAGATCTTCCAAATCATAAAACTCGCGGGTCTCTGTATGAAAGACATGTACCAATGTCTGGTAGTAATCCAACAGGACCCATCGACCAAATTGCTTCCCTTCCACATGGTAGGGTTTCAAATCAGCCTCTTCAAGAACACGTTCAGATATACGATTTCCTATAGCTTTGATCTGGGTTGATGAATCACCCGTACAAATGATAAAGTAATCCGCAGGCGCATCTTCAAGCTTGCGCAGGTCCAACTTAATGATGTCCTTGCCTTTTATATCCTGGATACAATCGATGATCAGATCATTCAACCGTTCATCTGTGACCGTCTCTCGACGGGCTTCACGGGTCAGATAATTCAAATGATGAGCTTTACTTTTGACACGATTCAAAATTAGGTAATCTTCAACGGAATTGTCAAACGAACCACAATCACCACTTATTGGGCGTCATCTGATCCATTTGACTACGGTTTCCTCAACGAATACCTATCTGCTGGATGTTCTATCAAAAAGCACACCACCCGAAGGAACGGCCGTCTTGGCAGATTATCAAGAGGCAGGAAGAGGACAAATTGGCAGTATTTGGCATAGTGAGCCAGAAAAGAACCTGCTTTGCAGCATTCTTCTCTATCCGAATACTCTCCAGGCAGAAGACCAATTCCTTCTGGCACAGATCACCAGTCTGACCTTGATCGATGTTTTAACACCGATTTGTCCTCAGATTTCCATCAAATGGCCGAATGATCTGTACCTCGAGGATCGTAAGCTGGGGGGTATACTCATTCAAAACCAATGGCTGGGATCCTCTCTGAAGTCGTCCATCATCGGCATTGGTCTCAACGTCAATCAACAATCTTTCCCAATCCGGGATATCCACCCGCACTCTCTTCGTCTGTTCACAGGGCAGGATCACTCGGTATTTGACCTCTTTCAACAAATTCTGGCAGCCCTGGATCATCGGGTTGAACAATGGCGATCTGGTGATGCCGACGAGATCCGCAAGGAATATGCGCAGTATCTATATGCCCTGGGACAGCCATTTGTCTTTGAAGACCTTCTCCGATCCAATGATTTCACTGGCATCATCCACGGAGTGAACAAGAACGGGGCATTACGGGTTGAAGAACTTTCATCCGGGAGGATCTTTACTTTTCAACACAAAGAAATTCGAATGATATGCAGGCACTCCTCATAACCATAGGTGATGAGATCCTCCTCGGTCAAACCATTGATACAAATGCCACGTGGTTGGGTCAGGAACTCAACCTGATCGGTATTCAGGTCGCTCGGCGTATCACGGTAGGGGATGAGTTGTCCGTCATTCTGGATGCCCTTTCATATGGGTGGACCCACTATGATCTGGTGATCATGACTGGTGGCTTGGGGCCCACCAATGATGATATTACCAAAAAGGCCATCGCTCATTTTTTCCAGGTCGACATGGTATTTGACCAGGGAACATATGAGCGCATTCTGCGGATCTTCGACCGGATCGGTCGACCTGCCACGGAGGCGCATCGGGAGCAATGCTACATGCCGGCAAATGCTGAGTTGTTGCCCAATGCCATGGGAACTGCGCCAGGGATGTGGTTCGAAAGGGACGGACATCTCTTGATCTCCCTGCCAGGTGTGCCGTATGAAATGAAGTCCATCATGACGGTATCCGGTCTCCCCCGATTGAAGGAACAGAAAGGATTGATCCCCATCTTCCACTGCACTTTACAGACGGCTGGATTGGGCGAAAGCGAGATCGCCAGTCGGCTCGAGCATGTTGAAGCAGCTCTGCCCGACCATATCAAATTGGCCTATCTGCCATCTTTGGGTCAGGTTCGTCTCCGTCTGAGTGCCTATGGGGGAAAGGTAGAGGTGAGAGAGATCGAGATGGATCATTTTGCCCGAATGATCCACGAAGCACTGGGTCAATCGATTTTTGCAGAGGGGGATACGACACTTGAAGCCGCATTGGGGGAGTTGTTGCGATCAAGAGCGCTCTTGTTAGCCACAGCAGAAAGTTGTACCGGAGGGGCGATCGCTCATCATATCACCTCTGTTCCGGGATCCAGTCAGTACTACCTGGGTACTTTGGTGGCTTATCACAATGCCCTGAAAATTGAAAAACTAGGTGTATCGCCCACCGATCTGGATATCCATGGAGCCGTATCGGAACCCGTGGTACGGCAGATGGTGCAGGGTGCTATCCAGGCATTCGGCGCCGATGTTGCGATCAGCGCATCTGGTGTGGCCGGCCCGAGTGGCGGTACCCCAGACAAACCCGTGGGCATGATCTGGATCGCTGTTGGAAACGACAGTGAAATACGCACCCGACTCCTGAAACTGGGGAAAGATCGGATCAAGAACATAGAAACAACTGCCGTCCTGGCGATGAACGAACTGCGGATCTGGCTCCTGAATCATCCGGAGGTCAAAGGAAAAGGAATCCTCTATTAATTGAAAATCTCCTTGGGACCGGCACCTGCCCGATCGGCGATCCAGGTCTCTTTCTCACAAAACGGAATACAATCTGCCTTGAGAAAAGCTTCGATCTCTGCCGCATGGCTTTCGGGATAAAGGACATGTAAATTGGGACCGGCATCCAGGCTGAAATAGACGGGTAAGCCTGTATCCGCCCGGAATTTCCGAATGCTATCGATCAGCTGCAGACTCATCGGCTTCATGAGCAGGTAGGAGGGGTTGGAGGCCATCATTAGCGCGTGGAGGGTCAGGGCTTCATTCTCCGCAATCTGACCAAACAGATCCCAGTCCCCATGCTGGAGAGCAGGGAGCAATTGGCTCATTCGCTGACCGGCCTGCATGTATCTGGTAGTTGCATACAGATGTGTCTCCATCAATGCATGTCCAGCGGTGGAGGAAACGGACTTTGTCCCACTACTCACGATCAGAATAGCGTTGCGCATGGTTGTAATACTCGGATGCAGGAAGGACGCATACGGTACACCATATTCATCCGAACTCCCGGCGATATCGCCATGCCTGCCCCAGGCTGACATGAATGGAAAAACAGACCTGGCGGCACTGCCGCTAGCCAGACGCGCCAGATAGGACGCCTTGGTCAAAAACGCCTGTTCTTCTTCAAGCGTGTCGAAAAAGTGCCTTTCCAGAGAGCACAGGCAGAGTGCCAGGGCGCTCATGGCAGAAGCAGAGGAGGCAATACCAGAGGAGTGCGGAAAGGAATTTTCGGTATGGATGGTCAGATGCAGCTGACGTAGAAATGGGTAGATATCCCCGATACTCTCCAGATACCGTTTGATGCGATCCGCAAATGCCGGTGCTGGTTCTCCCTCAAAGAACAGGTCCAGAGAGATGCCCTGTGTGGTCGTCTCCTCCCGACGATGATAGTGAAGAGTCGTTGTGGTGTGGGCTGCATCCAGCGTCAGACTGATGGATGGATTCCGGGGCAATTGCCGTCCGTGCTTCCCCCAGTATTTGATGATGGCCAAATTGGATGGACTGCGCCAGGTGACGGATCCTTGCGGGTGGTCACTCGTATCCAGGATCAATTGTGAATTGCTGTAGTCAAGACTCATGGTATAAAGATACGCCTCGCCCCGTTGACCTGATGGATCACTTTTTTACCTGGCCAGATGCCTTGTAGCTCTCCGGAAGGACGTATTCCGGTTTATCAATGTCATAGGAGATATTGAAATCTTTCAGCACCATGTCCAGGATGGCGTCATCCCCTTCGACGTACCCGCGCTTCAGGTGGTATCCATAAAAATAGGCAAAAGTAGACCAGTAGAACGCCGTAAACCCGCCTCTCAAATCGCTGACCAGATCATACATGGGACGATCCTGTTCCCGTTCGATCATTTTCACCAGGATCATTCCCTGGGTCTTGGACAGGTTTTTTAATGGTTCCTCAAATTCACGCTCCAGGTCATCCTGGAGCTTTTTGATGTATCGTTTTCGTTCGCGGCGACTCATATCCTCAGTACTTTGCTCCATCTCTCTGAATACCTTGATCGCTTCTATGGCGTAGGGATATACCTTGATTGCATAGCGCCGATACTTATAGTAGAGACTCTCTTCTTCCTTGCTGGCAAACAGGCGCTTTGATTTGACCGTGACCGTCCCCAGATCAGCGATAATCATGGTATCACCATCAGAGATCAATACAGGGTAGACCTTTCCATCAATAAAGACACGTCTTAATTCGGCCTCCTGGGCGCAGACCTGATGAGTGATCAGGCTGAGGAAAAGGATGACCAGAGTGTGATAGTTCTTCATATATGCCTCTAACGAATGTGAAGGGAAGAAAATGCGCAGTGAGAAAAAATTTGTCGGGTCAAGATCGCTGAAATATGAAAATGGCCGGATCCCAGGGAGGGTTCCGGCCATTTATTTCTGAAGTTCAGCAGAGTCTATTCGTCACCTGTTTCGACATCTTCCATCTCGACCTTGGCCTTGATCAGACCGACGGCCAATTTGTCTTTTAACTTCTGTTCGACCTCAGCAGCTACTTCTGGATTGTCCAGCATAAACTGCTTTGCGGCATCCCGGCCCTGGGCGATCTTGGTGCCTTCATAGCTATACCAGGAACCACTCTTTTCGAGTACATCATGTTCGGCACCCAGGTCGATCAACTCTCCAGCTTTGGAGATCCCTTCACCGTACATGATATCAAACTCGGCCACACGGAAAGGAGGGGCCAGTTTGTTCTTGACCACTTTCACTTTAACATGGTTGCCCATGACATTCCCTTCCTTGTCTTTCAGGGCACTTCCAGAACGACGGATATCCAGACGTTGAGAAGCGTAAAATTTCAGTGCATTACCGCCTGTTGTGGTTTCTGGATTGCCAAAGAGCACGCCGATCTTTTCACGGAGCTGGTTGATGAAGATGCAGCAACAGCCGGTCCGTCCGATGGCGCCTGTGAGCTTCCGCATGGCCTGGGACATCAGTCGGGCTTGCAATCCCATTTTGGAATCACCCATTTCACCTTCGATCTCGCTTCGAGGTACGAGGGCTGCAACGGAGTCAATTACGATGATATCGATGGCGCCGGACCGGATCAGGTTTTCTGCGATCTCCAGTGCTTGTTCGCCGTTGTCCGGTTGGGAGATGAGGAGGTTGGCTGTATCCACGCCCAGACGATCTGCATAGTTGCGGTCAAAGGCATGTTCTGCGTCGATAAAGGCAGCAATGCCACCTTTCTTCTGACATTCGGCAATGGCGTGAATGGCCAGGGTAGTTTTTCCGGAAGATTCAGGCCCGTAGATCTCAATGACACGACCTTTTGGAAAACCCATCGTGCCCAGGGCCAGATCAAGGGTAAGAGAACCCGTCGAAATAGTCTCTACTTCTACGACAGGCCTGTCCCCCAATTTCATGATGGTGCCTTTTCCGTATGTCTTGTCCAGCTTGTCCAGTGTCAGCTGTAACGCTTTCAGCTTGGAGTCTTTTTCTGTGCTCATGTCTATCCTGTTTTGCGCATCAAATATAAAACATTTTGTTTATTATTTGAGTGCTTTGCAAACAATTATCAAAAAAATCGGAAAAAGGATGATTTGGATGTTTCATCTTCCCCCGACAACAAGCAGCAATCGGGAAAAAAAGGGTGGGCCCTGCAGGGCTTGAACCTGCGACCCTCTGATTATGAGTCAGATGCTCTAACCAGCTGAGCTAAGGGCCCGAAGACTAGATCAACCTGCGTTGACTAATCATATTTCATTGGTACTGCACGTGGTTTGCGTATCGTACCTCATATTCTTTCAAAACTGCGACCCTCGGATCATGAGTCATCCCGCTCTTGAGCGGGATAACCAGCTGAGCTAAGGGCCCTTGGAATGGTTCCATTACCATATACACCATCCAGGATATAAAGGTAGTTCATCTCGGTGGAGTACCCAACGAATGTTCAATTAGAAATGACTCTGCATCTTTGCAAATCATGCAAAAGAAGAGAATCAGTACAATCTTGTTCGATCTGGGGAATGTCCTTTTCGACCTGGACATACCCGCCACGGAAAGAGCCCTGAGCACATTAATGGGTGACAGTGTCATTCCTTTCAAAACCTGGGCTCGGGACAATCAGTTTTTCGAACGATTTGAGATTGGAGAGATCTCGAATGATTTATTTGTCAGTGAGATTAAAAAACACTGTGTCGCTGATACCTCTGATCAGTCGATTATTGATGCCTGGAACGCCATGCTGGTAGGCATGCCCCCAAAGCGGATGACATGGTTGGAAGAGTTGAGGTCGAGTTACCGCATTGCCTTATTGAGCAATACGAATGGACTACATATTAATTGGGTGCGGGCCTACTTTCAGGAGACCCATGCGCTCACTGAATATGAGGACAAATTTTTTGATCGGGCGTATTACAGTCATGACATTGGTGCTCGGAAACCGGACAAGCAAGCATATGCTGTGGTGCTGGAAGACTTGGGTGTCAGAGCGGATGAAGTCTTTTTTATTGATGATGTACTGGAGAACACCATTACGGCTGCAACTATGGGAATCAGAGTGCACCAGCATATACCCGGAACAGAAATCATGAACCATCTATCGGCCTATATCCGCAAAGCCTGAAGGGGGCATCTCTTACGAAGAGGAATGAAAAGAAAAGACCCATGCCTGAAAACAGACATGGGTCTTAATAGAGGGAGCCGGCGGCGACCTACTTTCCCACCTAACGGCAGTATCATCGGCGCAGTGGGGCTTAACTACTCTGTTCGGAATGGGAAGAGGTGGGGCCCCCACGCTATAGCCACCAGCAAATCTTTAGAGCTTGCGCTCCGTATATTTTGGGTTGTCACTCTCCGGGTTGGGTGGAGAGATCTTGACCATAAAAGGTCAAAGACAATGTTGGGAGTGAGAAAGAAAACGTGCGGAAAAATTAAAAAAGGAAGCGATCGGGTAATTAGTACTACTTGGCTCCATACATTACTGCACTTCCACCTATAGCCTATCAACGTAGTCGTCTTCTACGACCCTCAGGGAATACTCATCTTGGAGCCGGCTTCGCGCTTAGATGCTTTCAGCGCTTATCCGTTCCGAACATAGCTACCCAGCGGTGCACCTGGCGGCACAACTGGTACACAAGCGGTTCGTCCATTTCGGTCCTCTCGTACTAGAAACGGACCTCCTCAATATTCCTGCGCCCACAATAGATAGAGACCGAACTGTCTTGCGACGTTCTGAACCCAGCTCGCGTGCCACTTTAATGGGCGAACAGCCCAACCCTTGGGACCTTCTCCAGCCCCAGGATGTGACGAGCCGACATCGAGGTGCCAAACCTCCCCGTCGATATGAGCTCTTGGGGGAGATCAGCCTGTTATCCCCGGAGTACCTTTTATCCTTTGAGCGATGGCCCTTCCATACAGAACCACCGGATCACTTGAGCCAGCTTTCGCTCCTGTTCGATCCGTCGATCTCACAGTCAAGCACCCTTATACTCATGCGCTCTACGTACCATTACCAACGGTACTGAGGGTACCTTTGCGAGCCTCCGTTACTTTTTTGGAGGCGACCACCCCAGTCAAACTACCCACCACACACGGTCCCCAACAATGTTGGGTTAGTACCTAAATATATAAAGGGTGGTATTTCAACGACGACTCCACCGCCACTGGCGTGACAGCTTCATAGTCTCCCACCTATCCTACACATCATATATTCAAGCACAATGTGAAGTTGTAGTAAAGGTTCACGGGGTCTTTTCGTCCCATTGCGGGTAATCGGCATCTTCACCGATACTTCAATTTCACCGAGCTCATGGCCGAGACAGTGCCCAGATCGTTACACCATTCGTGCAGGTCGGAACTTACCCGACAAGGAATTTCGCTACCTTAGGACCGTTATAGTTACGGCCGCCGTTTACTGGGGCTTCAGTCAAGAGCTTCGCTTGCGCTAACCCCCTTCCTTAACCTTCCAGCACCGGGCAGGTGTCAGACCCTATACATCTTCTTACGAATTAGCAGAGTCCTGTGTTTTTGCTAAACAGTCGCCTGGGCCTTTTCACTGCGGCCCCGATTGCTCGGGGCGACGCTTCTCCCGAAGTTACGCGTCTAATTTGCCTAGTTCCTTAGCCATGGATCACTCGAGCGCCTTAGGATACTCTCCTCGACTACCTGTGTCGGTTTACGGTACGGGCCGTATATATCTGAAGCTTAGAGACTTTTCTTGGAAGTATGCTTGGGACTACTATTCCCTCTCCCTTGCGGGATTGGGATACTTTCGGGTCTCAGCTCAGCGGACGGATTTACCTATCCACTTCAACGCCTACCTCCCTTCAACCCCGTATTCCGTCACGGGGCGAGTCTTACGCGCCTTCGTCCTCCCATCGCAATATATACGGGTACCGGAATATTAACCGGTTTTCCATCGGTATCGCCTGTCGGCTTAACCTTAGGTCCCGACTAACCCTGATCTGATTAGCATCGATCAAGGAAACCTTAGTCTTACGGCGAACGGATTTCTCATCCGTTTTATCGTTACTCATGCCTACATTTTCTTTTCCAGTCGCTCCACCGTACCTCACGATACGACTTCGACGCAACTGCAATGCTCCCCTACCACTCTTTCGAGTCCACAGCTTCGGTGGTATACTTGATGCCCGATTATTTTCCGCGCAGGAACGCTCGACTAGTGAGCTGTTACGCACTCTTTAAATGAATGGCTGCTTCCAAGCCAACATCCTAGCTGTCTGTGCATTCCCACCTCGTTCAAATCAACTTAGTATACACTTGGGGACCTTAGCCGATGGTCTGGGTTGTTCCCCTCTCGGCGCGTGACCTTAGCACCCCGCGCCTCACTGCTAACTATATGTCATGGCATTCGGAGTTCATCAGAGTTTGGTAGGTGGTGAAACCCCCTAGCCCTATTGGTAGCTCTACCTCCATGACACTAAAATTAACGCTGCACCTAAATGCATTTCGGGGAGTACGAGCTATCTCCGAGTTTGATTAGCCTTTCACCCCTACCCACAGGTCATCCAAAAACTTTTCAACGTTTACTGGTTCGGTCCTCCATCCCGAGACTATCGGGACTTCAACCTGCCCATGGGTAGATCACTCGGTTTCGCGTCTACCTCCACTAGCTCAATCGCCCTATTCAGACTCGCTTTCGCTTCGCCTCCGCGCCTTAAGCGCTTAAACTTGCTAGTGAAGAGTAACTCGTAGGCTCATTATGCAAAAGGCACGCCGTCATCCCGTACGAGTACGGGACTCCGACCGCTTGTAAGCGTATGGTTTCAGGGTCTTTTCACTCCCCTTCTTGGGGTCCTTTTCACCTTTCCTTCACAGTACTTGTTCGCTATCGGTCTCCAAGGAGTATTTAGCCTTACCAGATGGTGCTGGCAGATTCACACAGGATTTCTCCGGTCCCGCGCTACTCAGGATACCAACCACTAGTATTATCGTACGTGTACGGGACTATCACCCCCTACGGTCACGTTTTCCAAACATGTTCCACTTGGACTTTACTAGATTATGTCGGTCCTACAACCCCCCAACACAAGTGTTGAGGTTTGGGCTGTTCCGTGTTCGCTCGCCACTACTTACGGAATCACTATTGTTTTCTCTTCCTCCAGGTACTTAGATGTTTCAGTTCCCTGGGTTGACGTTTACACGATATTGCTTCACAATATCAGGTTTCCCCATTCGGACATCTACGGATCAAAAGTTGTTTGCACTTCCCCGTAGCTTTTCGCAGCTTACCACGTCCTTCGTCGTCTCTTGGAGCCTAGGCATCCCCCATACGCTCTTATTTGCTTCCTATCCTTACTACGCTCGTTCTCGATTCTCAACTCCCAACTTGTCAATGAACTTTCAGCCAACCATCTTACGACGGTTGATCGCTGTGTTAGCAATCCGGTATCGAACCGGCCAGGATCCCCAAACGGATATTGCCTTATATAACATAAACACGGAGGTGTAAGCAAGCAAAATACTTGACGTCATCTGCTCTTAAAAGGAGGTATTCCAGCCGCACCTTCCGGTACGGCTACCTTGTTACGACTTAGCCCCAGTCACTGATTTTACCTTAGATAGCTCCCTGTTAAGTCACCATCTTCAGGCACCCCCAGCT
>JAIPBE010000105.1 GCA_021738725.1 Saprospiraceae bacterium
CGTAATTGTCGTTGACTTGTGTACCGAAACATGTGCAGAGAATTTGCTTCAATATAAGCATTTCTCTGTATTTGTTCATCCACTTTTTACACTTATTTTGTTGGACTTCAAGTAATTATGGGTTATTCAGCAGACCCTATATAGTTGGGAGAAATATCCACTATGCCAGAAAAAATGTAGGTTTTAGTAGGGTCTAACAGGATAGCACTTCCACTGGGCGCAGGGAGGTCTGCAAGCGAAGAAACATAGACCAAATTAGTAGCTGGTGGGGTAAATGCCGCCGACGCCCATCCAGTACTTTTGTATATATCAATTGTATTGGTTGTAAGATTGAATACCTGCAAGCCAATGGGCGGCGTAACAATTTCATCCCGTTGTGCAGTAGTCATCCGAGGGATCAGCAAACCGCTGGTAGTCGAAGAAAGGTCCAAAATCGCTTTGGGATCAGGCAAATCGCCACTGGCATTGATGCTGACGTTTTGGGCAAATAAAAAAGTTGAAGAGAAAAGCAGAGAACCCAATGCAATTTTAAAAACCAACGAACTCGTCATTATTTTATTCATTTAATATAGCTTGAATAATTCGCACAAGAAATGCGATACAAGATTCCAATTTAATCTTCATTAAAGTGTTACATAATTTCTTACATAGTTTACATGATTCACGCATTTTCAAGTGATTTTCGCATACAGGTTGACTTCGACCCAGCCGGTACAAAGGCACACTCTGCGGCCCTGCTTACTTCAGACCCGAAATCGCCTGCGCCGCCCTTGTGGCTTGCTAGACCTCACGCTGCCAGGTTTTCAGCATGGCAGGTGCAGGGAACTGGCCTACCATATGGCGTCCGACCCGAAGGATAGATCGAAGCGAAAACGAAGATTCATATATCTGATGCCCTTAAAAAACAGCTCCTCATGTTTACGCGGAACGGTTGCCTTCAATTAAACGACAAAATAAAATCAGTTTTGGATGCCCCAGCGTATTTGCTTGTTCAAATTTTATGATTGGAAATCAAGGAAGTAAATTCCGGATGGAAGATGGTTGGTGTCAATAGAAAGGGAATTGGCCCCTTCGCTATCTGCTCCCTGATCAGGCCAAAGGATTCTTCCAGACAGATGATAAAGAATCGCTGTAAAATCCTTCACCTTGGCGAGTTCAAGATTCCTGCTCCGCACCCTGGATTTGGGTACAAATTGAAGCCAGGATGCGTGGCTTCAAGCATTGCATCTTTTTCACGACCAGGGTCCTTCAAATTGCGGTGGGGTAAAACCTGGACTATTGATACGCAGCTTGCACTATTGTTGCTCCAGTCATTCACGGAAATACTTCGTGCTATGATCGCGACTGACACACTTTTTGAAATACTCCTTTGATTGATAAAAAAAGCTGCACCTAGTCGAATGGGCGGCCCTGACAACAAATATGCAGCCAGGGAGCACCTCTTCCGCCAGTAATCGGGCAAGTACACCGCCGCACCCCGACCTCCACCCTCTGCGCGCGGGATCGAATTCGCCTGCCGGGGAGGGCTGGGTTCCTTCGATTTAATGTCGCCTGTAGACAGCCTGCCCACCCGCCTCGCGCCTGCCTGCTGGCTGGCAGGCCTGCCAGCCAATGAGGCTGGGTTCCCTCCCTTGAATGGCCCCCGGACATTCATCCACCCCGATAATCAAGAACCGACTCAGTCATACCACCAGCTAATTCGGACTCGCTTTTGAACTCGGCTCCTTCCTCGCTAAAAATAACTAAATTAGTGAGACGTTTGCCATTCGAGGCACATACAACACATATACGCAATCGCATCTTTCGGGAAGCTACTTCTCATTGCTAAGCCGTTATTCTCAAATAAATTGCAAATGAAAAACTATGCGCTTACCTTACTGATTTCACTTTTTATTGTCCAGTTACAAAGTCAAACTGTAGCGATTGAACTTAACTATCCAGTTGCTTGGCCAGGGAATGAAAATCCATTGACCATTGTAGTCGAAGAAGTTTCGTGCCGTCACCTTTATATTAAAACAGATAATGGCAAAATAACACCCGGTGAAAACGATTGCGGATTTAGATATTTCCCAAGTAAAGTAGGCGCGAGTCATTTTTACATCTATAATACCTCCAACAATGACACCATTCTGATAGAAGAACGAAGAATAATAGTCAGACAATGGCCGGAGCAACCTGCTGAATTTGCACATAAGAAATCAGGGACAATTTCCCGTGGAGAATTTCTAGCACAATCTGGTGTGGATGCACGAATTTCAGGTTTTGACATGTCGGGTAGCCATAAAGTCTATTCTTATGAAATCAAAGTGGTCAGAAACAGTGAAATAGTATTAGAGCCATCTAATACTGGAGGGCCTTTTGAATCAAAAATTCGGGAAAGGCTCGTAATCATTCAAAGCAATGATGAAATCCTATTTGAAAAAATCATGGCAAAAATGCCTGGAGAGGATACTCCGCGAAGATTGAATGATATCAGAATTAGAATAATGAAATAAGTATGTCATTAGGCTATCAACCATGGCCAAACAATAGCCAAGTACAAATACCTTCGTCAGCGTAGAGTCAAACTATTCACCCCCCAGGCATCAGTTTGTTTAAATTTACAGTCTACCCGTAAAGAAAAAGCAGATGCGACATTGGCTTGCGATCACCTTCACCGTGTACATGACCCTTCCTGGCATAGCCGCCACTTTCTACCTCGACCCGGTCAATGGTAACCTGAACAATCCGGGCACCATGGCAGCCCCGTGGCCTTCGCTGGAAGAGGTCATCCTGGCCAACATGGTAGAGACGCAGGAATACGCTCCCCTCCCCTATGACCCGGTCAATAGTAAACTCATTCCCAAAAATGAGGGCGCACCCGTGCAGGCCGGTGATACCCTGATTCTTCTCAGTGGGCTCCATGGTGCGGTGGAGATCGACCGGCATATCAACACCGGCTATATCACCATCATGGCAGGAGCGGACCACACCCCCATTCTGGAATCCCTCCATCTTCGTTCTTCGGGCTATTGGCGCATCGAGGGCGTGGAGATCAGTTCTGAACCCTATGGAGATTATACGGACAACCATCTGGTCTTCATTGAATCACACAGTTGGCGCGGTCCGGCAGATCATGTGGAGATCCGAAATTGCCTGATCCGCAGCGGAGAGGATGCCTGGAACTGGAGCCAGCAGGAATGGCTGGACCGCGTCACCAACGGGATCATTGTGACCGGGGATCATGTGCTGATTGAAGATAATCTCGTGACCAATATCTACATGGGCATCAGCCTGGTTGGCGACAGCCTGGTGGCCCGAAACAACCAGGTCATCAATTTTGCCGGAGATGGTATGCGGGCCCTGGGGGCACACCAGTTGATCGAGGGTAATCTGATCAAGAATTGCTTTGATATCGATGACAACCATGATGACGGTATCCAGTCCTTCAACCTGGGCACCTATGATGTGCAGGATGTGATCATCCGGGGGAACACTATCCTGAATTACGATGATCCAAACCAACCTCTGCTCGGCCCCTTGCAGGGGATCGGCTGTTTTGATGGTCCTTTTACGAATTGGGTCATCGAGAACAATGTCATTTCTGTCGATCACTGGCATGGCATCTCCCTCTATGGGGCCTTCAATTGTCGGATCATCAACAATACCGTCCTCGACCCCACACCTGAGATCACACCTGGCCCCTCCTGGATTCTGGTTACCGACCACAAGGATGGCACACCCAGTGAAGGATGTGAGGTGAAAAACAATATCGCCAACACCTTTGCGGTGGATGGTGAACAGAGTCATAATCTGACGCTGAACAACACGTCAGCTTATGGTCTTCATTTCGAAAACCCACTCACATTTGACTTTCATCTACAGGCCGGCAGTTCAGCCATTGATCAGGCAGATGCAACGGTCGCACCTCCGATCGATCATGATGGCACTCTGAGGCCCCAGGGGGCCGGAGTGGATATCGGGGCGTATGAGTACCAGATCCTGAATGCGCTGACTCCGTCTGCAAGCATACCCTTGAGCATCACTCCGAATCCATGGATGGACCAAACAGTGATCCATTGTGAAGCTTGCTCTGATCCGGATGTCAGCATCCGGATTACCAATGCCTCAGGTCAAATCGTCAGCTTTCCGATCACCCGGGTTGAGGGTGGATTTTTGATCCAACGGGCTCAATACCCTGCCGGCCCCTATCCATTTACCATTCAAGCAGAAGATAAACCGGTCTATACCGGCGTCCTTATCCTGACTGATTCATGAGCTAAACCAGAAATCTTGATCCAGCTCCAAAACATCGACCACGTCGCCATCCGGTCTACCGACCCGGAAAGGAGTGCCCGATGGTATGAGGAGGTCCTCGGGCTGAGACGGATCTCCTTACCTGAATGGGACCCCTACCCGATCATGATGATGACTGGCGACCAGGGCATTGCCATTTTTCCGCCGAAAGGAGCTCAGGGACAGCCGGGTGCTGCTGCCCTTCCAGTGCGCATCGATCATATTGCTTTCCGGGTGGATGCGAACAATTTTTCGCGGGCACAACATCATTTTGACCACCTCCGGATCCCTTTTACTTTTGAGGATCATGTCTATTTCCATTCAGTGTATCTCTACGATCCTGACGGACATCAGATCGAACTGACCACTCCGGTAAAACCATTACCTTCAACTGAATCCATATGAACATCCACCTGCCCGACCCATTGGCCATTCATTGGGGTGATTGTCCCATGACCATCCATCCAGGTGAGCAGGGAGAGGTGGCGGTCAAACAAGTGGAAGCAGGTGATATCCGGATTCGCACCGCGCGATACAGTCCGGGTTATCTGGCTGATCACTGGTGTGTCAAAGGGCATATTGTACAGGTCCTGGAAGGGCAGCTCATAGTAGAACACCAGGGAAGTGAAACCATGGTTTTGGAAGCAGGCATGACCTATCTTGTCGGGGATGATCGCCAACCGCATCGGGTCCGGACAGAAATTGGGGCCAGCCTGTTCATTATTGATTGATTGCCATTGCTGTCAAAAACGTTTAAAATGAAGATTGTGGGCATTGATAATCACTACAATACCTCTCCTAAATGATCAATATTCAGATCAGCCCTTGTCTTAAAATTGTCGCCAAACCAGGGCCTCCTAATCACATCAGGGACCCGTTCGTTCTCAGTTATTCGAACTCTGACCTTATAGCTTGAATCCATGCCTGATGAATTCCGCATTATTTGGTCGGAAAATGGATCCAACATCTATTCAGAGACGAAATCTGCAGAAGATTATCTAATCCTAGATCGGAATACAAGGCTCCGATCAAATACGAGCGGCCGGGGCCTGATGTAGTCGCAACCACGATCAATAAATGAGATGAGTGATATTTCAGTCATGAATATGAAGGCCCATTTTGGCGACAAGCGGTTTTTGGTGACTTTTTGACGCAACAAAAAGTCACTGCCTCGCCGGCAAGAGGCGGGCCAAAAGCAGTCTTCATATCTAAAGAAATGAGGAACAATTGCTAAGAATGGAACCCGGACTCCTTTCACAGCAAATGAATTGGAATTATTTTGGACAGAGGTGATTGATTGTTTAAAAAAGTAATATCAAAACTATTTTCTCATGTATGATTCCATCAATAAATATTTTCGACTAATCATCATAATCATCACTTTGACGATTATGTATTCAGCTTGTTGTGTGGATGATCGCTATCCCTGCCCACCAGCCAATCCAAAGTTCATCTTTATGGGTATTGATAGTGCTCAAACCGATACCATCCTGCTTTTATCATTTGAAAAAAACAGTCAGTTTACCAACCCGATCGATTCCCTTAAATTTTCGGATGTAACCAATTATAATGGCACCTTACAACATGACACCCTCTATTTCTATATTCCCAATGACCCATTGATGACAGATTCGATGGATTGGGTGATCCGTCTGACAAATCCTACCCAAGAATTTCAGATCACGGATATCCAGCATGAAGACAAAACCTGTGGTTGCAAAAGAATCTTTTTTGCTGAATGCTTTAACCGTTTTCCGTCTGTCTGGGCTTCAGTGGATATTCTGGCGAAGCTGACCCCCCATTCTGGTGAAACTGACCCCCCTAAAGAAATAGGGTATGGTGAACATCATCACCTGACAAAGTTACTGATTCTTACGAAGACTATCTCCTTTGAGTTCTATTCGGTGAGC